>NC_010571.1:2655400-2955601 GCF_000019965.1 Opitutus terrae PB90-1 | reverse complement strand
GGCGGAATCCGCTCCATAATCGGTTTTGCGAAGAGCCTCCTTCTGCTTCCCGACGGCCTCTCTCAACGCCTCTTTTTCATCTGGTCGCCTCGACTCAAGGGCCTGTCGACTTACTCCGAGTCGCCGAGCGAGGTTTGCCCACGTCAAATCTTCACCACGCGTCCACGACCCAAAATCGGCGACTTCCCGCAGCGCCGCTTCGAAAAGTCGCCGCCCTCGCAGGCCGCTCCCCCGTTTCTTTGCTACACTTGCTGTCACTGGATTAGTCTCCTATCTGCCTTGTCTCCTCGAACACACGTGTCTGCGATCCCGAGCTGATCGCGTCATCGTCATCCACCGCCAGCGCTTCATCGATACCCGCGAGAGTTTCTTTCGACCAGGTCACCCAGCGATCAGCCCCGTAGTAGCCACCTTTCCCGTCAGAATCACAGAGCGCTGCCTGCGCTCGCTGGAGATTCCGCTCCTCGAGGGCCTTCATCTCAAGGAGCGCCTGCCGTTGTTCCATGTCGCCTTTGATCCGGATATATTCCGGGCATTTGCGCAGACATTGATTGCAGTTTGGACAGGGCGATTGCGCGAAATTGTGGACGCACATACCAAACGACATCGCGTGGGCCGCCGTGATCGAGGCCTTCAGAAAGGCTTCGCGGTCCGCCGGTGGCAGTGAACGGTATATCCGAGGGATAGTCCCTTCAGCATCGCCGGCGCGAATCACGCTCTGCGCCGCCTCGGTGCGAATGGCTAGAGTCCCATGTTTGTAGGCGGCATTTTGAGATATTTCGAGCCGGCCCATCCATTTCGCCAACTCTATCCCATTCAGACCACCGCGGTCAGCCAACGTATTTAGCCAATGTCGGAACTGCTTCGTTGTAACCCGCAGGCCATGTCGTGACAGGATACCGATACGATCCCCTTCCTGCGAAGGCGCCGGCGAAATCTCCCCTGAAAGGACCGAATGGGTCATCAACTCGGGGATGAAGCTGAGAGCCGGCCGGTTCCCGTGAAACTGATTCCGAAATACCACAACGAGCGTTTCCGACAGTCTTTGCGTCCTGCCGCTGGGCATTGTCATCACCGGATCGATCACCGAGTTCGAGTTGAACCATTGTTCTATATCTCCAACTCGGTACCACGCAGCCCGACCAGCACGGCCGACAGTAGCGCGGTTTTCACGGAATATCTTCCAGTTGACATGTGTTTGTTTCGCAAACCCGAGCCGTTCGCAGGCCTCGTGTCCACTGATCCAGTCCGTCGGCTCAAGATCGGCGAACGGCTTTAGTCGGCCGGGACTAGCCTCCATCCACGCCGCCGTCTCCCGCGCAAGTTGGCACAGCCGCGTCAAGTCATCCACGCAGCGGCGCGCCATTTCGACGGCGTCCTTGGGCAACCACTTTATTCGGTAGTCTTGCGCTTTCTCCGCTGCGTAGAGAATACCGTGGTTCCCGAGTATCACACCCGTCTTCGGATCAAGTGAGTCGCCCTGCTGAAGCTGGTGTTGCCAACAATCTACCGGGATCGTCAGGACCTCGCCCGCGCGGAAGCCTCCAACGACGAAAAGTCCGACGATCGAGATGATTAGTCTTTCGTAATCGCTGCCAGGATTCGCAAAAATCTCAGCGAGCTTATCCAAGGCTTCCTGAGAGATCATTTTCTTCATCCCCTCAGCCTGCCCCTCCTCGGTCAGCTCATCTCCGTCCAAGGGCCGTTTCAGCCGTGTCTCGTACCCAATCGGACGCGCCGTCAAACGGCGTTCGTCGATGACCTTGGAGATCCGCACCAACTGCTGAGAGATCCTATATGCCGTGCTAGGTGCCTGCTCTTTCGCAATTGATTCTTCTGCAAATTCGAAATGCCGAATTGTGAGCTGGTCGATGCTGTTTGTCTCTCCAGTCCTACGAAGTTCCCTTTCCAAAAACTGGTGAGCTGTTAGGTCCCGGCGCAGGACACTGATCGACACGTTATTCGCTTCGGCGTGGAGACGCACGTCGGCCTTCGCGAAATCAGCGTACGGCGAGGCAATCGCTGTCCTTTCTGAAGCCCGAACCCGCATCTGCCCCCGTCCTGAGGTGTCGCGAGTCGTAAACGCTAGACTGCTACCGTAGCTTTTGTGGGAGCGCTGTTTTTCAACTATTGGGTCGGAAGCATCCAGCTTCCATTCGACATCGTTCCAATTGATGCTCTTCAGTGCAGGTGAACATTTAGCCTTCGCGATAAACGCAGCCAGTTTCACCAACGGGTCGTCGGGGAGCAGACTGTCCGTTAACGGCCCTGAACTCACGTGCCCCTTTCTCCCTTCGAAGCCAGCTTGAGCTGAACCACAGAATCAATGGCCGCGATGACCCGTTCGATCACCTCCATCGAGAATGGTGTGGCGATACCCTTTCCCATCAGTTCCCGCACCTCTTTTACGCTCGCCAAAAGTCCCTCGTGATCGGCAATCCTCCAAGGCTGGAAGTAGTCGCACAGATAACACGTCAGCGGCGGAGCTAGGGGGCACAGGCTGCTACTTCCACACGTGCCGATGTTGCCCATTAGCTTCGCCCCCAAGACCGCCGGTATCGCCTTGCTCAGGTCGTTCGCAGGTACCGCATCGGCAGGACCGTCAACCAGCCGCCCAAGAAAGCGGTCTATCGTCGGCTTAATCAGCGGACCGATCGCCGTGGTTAGCCGTTCAGCGAACTTCCCAGCGGCCTCGATGTATACCATCACATGCTGTAGGTCACTATGATCGAGGGCCTCGGCGATTACTTTCGGAGGCGCACCTTGCACAGCAAGCCGGGTCCCGAGAGTGTATCGTAAGCGTCGCGGGTATACTCGAAAACGCCGATCCCCTGGACCGGGTGTTCGTAGATCGTTCGCCTCGCAGAAAGACCTGACCGCACTAGTAAGGTCGCTGGTCATCCAGTGATACTCAAACCGTTCCATTTCCGGGTCGTCATATTTCAGGTGACGTGGCGTCTCTCGACAGAGAATCGGTCGTTTCGGATCTGCTATTCCCCCGAATTTTGCTCGGTTCTGCGACACCACAGCTTCTAGAACGCGCCCCGTCTGCGCGCTAATTTTCCTGCACTTTGTCGCTCGTTCGTCTAGCCGTTTCTTTATTCGGGGAACCGATAACAGGTAGACACGCTCACCACCCTTTGGATCGTCGTATGTCACTAAATCACGTTCCTCCAGCAAAACCAGGTTCCTTGGATTGGATCCCAAATCAATGCACAACATTACCGCAGCGAGCTGTAGCGTTGGGGGCTGCTCACGCCGCACCGCGTATATGAGTGCTGCGAACTGGAGATCTGTCAGGGGACCACAATCCTCATCACGTCGAGCAACGGCTTCTCCTTTCACCCCGCCTGGTATTCGCCAACGCTCGACCTCGAAAGAATCTTCGTCGTCGATCCCTTCAAATCCAAGATCAGCCATCCAAAGGTACCACCACCTGACATGGTGTAGCCTTTCCTCCTGATGTGCTTGCCGGGCCGCTGCGCGAAGTTTTCGCCACCAATCGAGGTCTAGCGCAGCCAGATCGGATGTTATTGGCGCGACGGCCCGCAGCGCCCACACGATCGCCTTGAAGGCAGTGATCGTTGTGTTGGGCGCATGCGAGCAGATCGAGTGTTGAATCCCGAGCATGCATGCATGCCTAATTTCTCCGCTAGCTGGCAAAAGAGACCACGTAACGACAAGCGGCCGTGTTGGTTCGTTGAGTCGCCACGCCTGTCCGGTCGTATTTACTTTCATCCCAAAACGATCGAATACATATGGTGCAACCTCCGGTAGATGTGGCGAGACCCAGTCGCTGGGAATTGGGAGAGCCTCATTCATAGTGGGATGCCGTCACTTGCCCTGCGGATGGCCATCTCCCCAATTTTGTCGTTTAGGGCATGCAGCTTACTCATTGCGACCATCGCAAACTCCTCATTTGCTCTTCGCAGGTAGACGACGGCCTGCTTACTTTGATCAACCCAGCCACTGAGATAATTCGTGACGTCGTTGACTTTCTTCTCCGGCCAACCGAGTGCCTCCACCTGGCGTGCGAGATTTTCTTCAAAGGTGTGCCGCATGATGTGCGGCGTTAGCTCGACACCTGCGAACGCGTTCGATGCTTCTCTGATTCGGGTGAATATTCTGTTCACAGCCGTCACATCAAGTGGAACGGCGCCTCGAGAACTCGTAAAGAAGTAGGGGTGCCGGCATAGACCTCTATGTTTGAGTAAATACTCAAACATCAGATCCTTGGTGGCTCCGCGCAGAGGGATACGGCGGTTAAGCGTTTTGACCTGAGGCTCGTCCCGTCGCGGATCGAACGGGTCGTCGGGATTTCGCACGATGGCAATGCTGGCCGACATCACGTCGCGCAAATTAACATCCTCAACTCGCAGCTTGCACAGCTCACCGCGGCGAATTCCTGTCTCGAGCAACAGTCGAACGATAGTCTGATTTCGAGCGCGCACCTGACGGCTAAAGGGATTGTCCAGATTCTCGGATCCCGAATCGACAATCCGCAGCAGTTCTCCTTGTTGGGTCAGCGTCAGTCCCAACTTGTCCTTCGACCTCGTTCTCGTTAGGTGGAGGGCATCCATCGCCCTTTTCAGGCGGTCAATTTCCTGGGTCGGAGCTCGAGGTTGCATCGCAAAGTCCGCGGCCCAAACCAGAAAGTCGCGAATTCTATCTAGCTGCGTGTTTAAACTGCCGTTTTTCATAACGGCACTGGCGCGGGAGAACGCCTGAGTTCGCTTTGGAAACACGATGACGTTGTGCCTTCTCCCAGCACGCAAATAGCGCTGCAGACCGATCAACTCAGAGCGGTCTAGGAGCGGCCCGTCACGCAGTCGCACCTCCGGGTCGAATGGCTCAGCGAGCGTGGCGCACCATTCGTAGAAATAGGAAATCGCCCTTATGATCGGTCCAATCGTGTTTGTTTGGCTTCTCTCGCGATGCTCGTCGATGACGTACCGTGTTGGCAGCGAAACTGGCAGGCCCTCTCGTGTCAGCAGGATCGGAAACCGTTCTCCAGTTGAGAACACCGCTTTATGCACGCGGTAGGCCAGAGGAGGCATCGTTTACAGGGGTGCCGCGCCGTAACCGCCTACGCAATCGCAATTAGAATTTCTAAGTTTACGTTATTTCTTCGCAACGAGCTCTAATGCGAGACTGGCCAGCCGACAGCGAGCGAACGCCATCGGAAGACGCCATTGCTCCCCCCTTCGACCCCTCGGCAAACAATCAATGAAAAGCGGATCGGCGGTGCGCAAACCCTTCTCTGCCCCTCCAGACGATGTCTGTGGATCACGCGAGAACCGCGAGCGCTCCGGCTTCGGTAGCCGAGGGAAACTCGATCATCTGACATGCAGTCAGCCCCTCCCTCCCAGGACAGGGCGGGGAGGGGCTACGCCCCTCCCCTGCGGCCCCACCCAAATCTATTAGCTCCAATTGCCCGGAGGGGAGCTACGCTCCCTGCACTGTCTCACAGGCCCGGATCTTTACACCCGCGAAACACGCCATTCTAGAACGGCACGTCTTCGTCGAGGTTCTCGGCGGCCGGCGGCTTGCCGCTCGTACCACGCGGGGGCGGCGCATGGCGCTCCGGCGAAGGCGCGCTCTGGTCGAACTCCCCGCCGCCGCCACCACCGCCCGGCGCGCCATCGCGCTGACCACTGCCGAGGAACTGGAAGCCCTCGAGCACAACCTTCAGCTTGCTGCGCTTCTGGCCGGAGGTCTTGTCCTCCCACTGGTCGAACTTCAGCCGGCCCTCGACGAACAGCGGGCGGCCCTTGGTGCAATACTTCGAGATCGTCTCGCCCTGTTTACCCCACGCTTCGATGTCCACGAACGTCGTGTCGTCGCGCAGCGCACCGGACTCGTCCTTGAACTGGCGGTTGACCGCCATGCCGAACTGACAAATGGCCGTGCCCTTGGGCGTGACTCGCAGCTCCGGGTCGCGCGTGAGGTTGCCGATGAGATAGACTTTGTTGAAGTTGGCCATGAGAGAAGCCTGCTGCGTTGGGGTGAGGAGAAAGGAGAGAGTCGGCCGCTCGGCTGCGTCGGATGAAAGGTGGCGGACGCCGCGAGGCTTTCGCGAAACGCTCACGCGCTCCGCTACCGCGCGCTCGCCACCCGCGTCAGACGGACTGCACGAACGTGCGATAGACGCTGCCGTTCAGTCGGAGCCGCTCTTTCAGATGCGCGGGCGCTTCGGCGGGACCATTGAACGAAATCTGCACGTAGGCGCCGCTGGTCATCTTGCGGTCGGTGACGCGCACGAAGTCCTTCTTGCCGAGGTTTTCGACCGCGGTGACTTCGCCGTGCACGGCGGCGATGACTTCTTTCACTCCGTCGATGATCTGCTCGATGGAGTCTTCCTTGCCCCGGTTATCGAGGATGAAGGAAGCGCGGTAGCTGCGTTTGGTGGCGGTGGCGTTCATTTGGATTCTCTGCGATTAAGCTGATTCATGGCGGCGTCGACACCGCGCGAAAGCAACAGGTCGAGACCAGATAAATAAGACGGGAGGTTTTGGGTGACGAGCGATTGTTGGTCGGGCGTGAATTTGCCCAGCACGAAATCCTTGAGGTCCATCTGCGGCGGTTCTTTCGGGCCGATGCCGAGCCGGTAGCGCACGAAGCCGTCGCCGAAGTGCTCGATCACACTGGCAAGGCCGTTGTGCCCGCCCGCACTGCCCGTCACCGAGACTTTCACCAGCCCCAGATCGATGTTGAGATCGTCGTAGAGCACGAGGACCGACTCGATCGGCAGCTTGTGAAACCGCGCCAGCGCGCCGACGGCGACCCCGCTGTCGTTCATGAACGTCAGCGGTTTCACGAGCCAGCAGGCGCCATGGCCGGGCCGGTTCCAACGCGTGACCGCCGCCTGGAACTGCGGCTGCGGCTTCCACGCGAGGCCGAGCTTGGCAGCCAGCGCGTCGAGCACGATCCAGCCGAGATTGTGGCGGGTGGAGGCATATTCGCGGCCCGGGTTGCCGAGTCCGGCAACGAGCGAGATGGACATGACTCAAAGAACAATCGTCGCGGTCCGCTGCGGTCAAGCAGCGGGCCCGACGGCGGAAACTTACTTCTTGGCGGGAGCAGCGGGCTTCGCGCCAGCGGCCGGAGCCTTGGCGGCAGCGCCTGCGGGAGCGGCACCCTTGGCGCCGGCGGCGGCCGGAGTCGCACCCTTCGCACCGGCGGCGGCCGGAGCGGCACCTGCGGCGCCCGGAGCAGCCGCAGCCGCACCTTCGGCAGGAGCAGCAGCACCCTCGGCCGGAGCCGCGGCGGCCGCGCCTTCGACGGCGGCGGGAGCAGCGACTTCCGTGACGATTTCGGCGACGGGCTCGACGCACGAAACGACCGGCTGGCCCTTGCTGTCCAAAAATTCGACGCCTGCGATGGGCTTGAGCTGACCCAACTTGATCGTCTCACCGACCTTGAGCTCGGTGACGTCGACCTCGACGGCCTCGGGCAGGTCCTTGGGCAAGCAGCGGATGCGCAGCTCGTGGACGTTCAGCTCCAACACGCCGCTTTGGTTCTTCACGCCGAACGACTCGCCCACGGGGCGGACGGTGACGTGAATTTCAAACTTCTCGTCGGCCTTGACCTCTTGGAAATCGATGTGGACGAACTTGTCGGTCATCGGATCGCGCTGCACTTCCTGCAGGAACGACAGCGCCTTGTCGGTTTTCCCGGCTTGCTGCAGTTCGACCAGGACCGTGCGGGCACCGATGGTCTTCAGCAGGCGGGTGAACTCCGGCGCATCGACCGAGAGGGACTCGGGACTCGTGTGCTTGCCGTAAAGAATCGCGGGGACGCGATTGGTTTTGCGGAGCCGGCGGGAGGCGCTGCGGCCCGTCTGGGCGCGCGACGCGACGTTTAGTTGGAATGTTTGACTCATGGTTTTCGTTCCCCCTGTCGCCCCGGAATTGAGGGCAGGCGTAATGGAAAAGGGTGTGAGGACATAGCTCCGTTTCCTCGAAGGCAACAAAAACTTTGCCGCCCGTGCGTGGCATGGGCGTCTCGCCCATAGCCGCGGCGCGGAGCGCCGTCCACGGGCAGGATGCCCGTGCCACGTTCCCCCGCGCGCTCCACGCCGCGATGGTATTCCGGCCCGGCGGTTGGCTTTTTGGCGCCACAGGAATCAATTAGCCAGCTCCCATGAAAAAAATCCTCCCTCTCCTTCTGGCCTCCGCCGTTCTGCAAGTCACTGCATTCGCCCAGGACGTCTGGAAGGCGGATCCCCCGCATTCCCGCGTCGGCTTCACCATCACCCACCTCGGCATCTCCGAAATCACCGGGGCGTTCAATCAGTTCGAGGTCAGCATCCATGCGGCCAAGCCCGATTTCAGCGATGCCGTCTTCGACCTGACCATTGATGTCGCCTCCATCAACACCGCCGTGGAAAAGCGCGACAACCACCTCCGCAGCCCGGACTTTTTCGACGTGGCGCAGCATCCGAAGATGACCTTCCGCAGCACGTCGATCAAACCCGCCGGCAAGGATCGCTACACCCTCTCCGGCGAGCTCACGCTGCACGGCCAGACCAAACCGGTGACGATGAATCTCTGGTATCGCGGCACCACCGTCAGCCAGAAGAACACCACCGCCGGCTTCCAACTCACCGGCACGCTGCAGCGCTCGGACTTCGGCATCGGCCCCAAATTCGCGCCGCCGATGCTCGGCGACGAGGTGGCGATCAAGGCCGACGGCGAGTTCATCAAGCAATAGCGGCCGGCGCGCTGTTCGCCCGCTACGCCGTTAGTACGTCGGCGCGAAGTCGTGCTCGCCGCGGGCGATCGCCCGCGGCCTTACTTCGCCGCCTCCTTGAGCAGGGCTGCGAGGTCGAGAGGGTCTGTCACCATGGCCACTCCGCCGTGTGCGTCGCGGGGCCACTGGTCCTTCGGCCGATCCCAGTAGAGCTCCACTCCGTTGCCATCCGGATCGCGCAGGTAGATCGCCTCGCTCACGCCATGGTCCGACGCGCCCTCGAGCGGAATCTGCGCGTCGATCAGCCGCCGCAAGGCGTCCGCCAACTCCGCCCGCGTTGGATACAGAATCGCGAAATGATAAAGGCCGGTCGTCCCTCGCGCCGGCGGCCGGCCGCCGGCGCTCTCCCAGGTGTTGAGCCCGATGTGATGATGATAACCACCCGCCGACAGGAAGACCGCTTGCGCACCGAAGCGCTGGGTGACTTCGAAGCCGAGCACGTCGCGATAGAACGCGAGCGATCGGTTTAAGTCCGCCACCTTCAAGTGCACATGACCGATGCTGACCTGCGGGTGAATCGGGCGTGGTTGCATGGGTTGCTGGGTTTGCTCCGCCGCCGCTTCCTGCGGCGTGTTTCCCTTCACGGCCACGGGTATGCCGGTCGGCCCGTGCGTCAACGCGCCGCCCCCGCTTTGTGCCCCGCGCGATCCGGGAGTTTCATCCCCGGAGGCGTGAACCAGATTTCAAACGACCTGCATTGGTTCGGTGGATTCCCGGAATTTTCCCCATTCTGCCGTGCGCGAAGCGTGCGGGCGGCGTTACCGCGGCGGGCGTGGCGGAACGTCCGTACCGCGCGCCGTGTCACCGTCGACCATGCCCCCGCCACCATCGCTGTTGCTGGTCGACGATGATGAACACAAACGATTTTTTCTGGAGACCTGCATCCGCCGGCAGTTCGGCGACGCGATGATCATGCACTGTACTTCGGGAGCCGAAGCCATCGCGCACCTCGCACAGCAGCCCGTGCATGCCATCGTCACCAATCACAGCATGCATCCCGTGAATGGGATCGAACTCACCCGCTGGGTGCGCGCGCGGTTTCCAGCGCTGCCGATTGTGATGGTTACCGGCAATCCCATCGTCACCCGGGAAGCGCTGCAGGCCGGCGCCAGCCGCGTGCTCTCGACCGCCGACTACCCACAACTGGGCGCCACGCTCGAAACGCTGCTCTCGGAAAACAACGGAGGTGCTCCGTAACCTCCCATCGGCAGCCCGGCTACGCGACCGCCGACAAGCCCTCGCGAGGGCACAGCTCAGCCGCTTGTGACTACGGGTGAACACGGATGGATCCAGCAATGCCACCTCAGAATTGATCCGCCGCGACTCGTCCACCGCTCCGGACCAGGCCGCTTTTCCTGAGACGCCTTTTGGCGACGCCAGCTGGGAAACCGCTCATGCGCGCTGATCAGCGTCATCCGCATTCGCGCTGATCAGCGTCGATCAGCGGTTTCAGAATCCTTCCCGGGTTTCGCTCCTTTCGCGTGCTTCGTGGTTCTCTACCTCCGAGTCGGCCGCGCCGCTCCAGGCGATCGTTGGCCGATCGGTTCGGAAAATGGGCCACGCCCTTTCTGGTGACATCAAAAGCACTGGCGCTGTCCGGCAGCGCAGCGATCGTTCGTTGAGTCGTTGAATTCAACGACAACTCATAATCACACCTCCCCACGAAAGGAACCATGTCCGCCACGAATACCATCCGCCTCCACCGCGTCCTGCGGGCCGCCCCCGAAAAAGTGTATCGCGCGTTCCTCGACGCCGACGCGTTGAGCAAGTGGCTGCCGCCGCACGGCTACACCTGCAAAGTCCACCACTTCGACCCCAAAGTGGGCGGCGGCTTTCGGATGTCGTTCACCAATTTCACCACCGCCAAGTCGCACTCGTTCGGCGGCAGCTATCTCGAGTTGGTGCCCGGCGAGCGGGTGCGCTACTCGGACAAATTCGACGATCCGAATCTGCCCGGTGAAATGATCACGACAGCCTCGCTGAAAAAGGTCTCCTGCGGCACCGAGCTTAGCATCGTGCAGGAAGGCGTGCCCGCCGTCATTCCCGCCGAGATGTGCTACCTCGGCTGGCAGGACTCGCTCGAGCAACTGATCAAGCTCGTCGAACCGGATATCCCGGACGCTTGAGCGCCACGTGGCACGGGCATCCTGCCCGTGAATTCGAAGTGAGCGTCACGTGGCACGGGCAACTTGCCCGTGAGATCGTGACTTCACAAAGCCTGGAAACGCAGAGGTCGCGGAGAACGCGAAGGGGCTCTCCAGTCACTCCTTGATCGCGTGATCGGCGGGTAGATTCTCGCCGGCCCAGAGCCGCTGCTGCGTCCACGATTGGTTCGGCTCGGTCCAGAACGGATCCTCGGCGGGCAGGCCCAGTTGCAGCAGCCCAAAGGTACAGAGATACAGGCTTCCGGTGTTGACGTAGACCTCGGCGGCTTTCGGTTGCGCGCCGACGACGCCGATCCGGAGCCAGCCCGCGTCATCGAACGCGCCCGGGGCTTCGATCATGCGCTGGATCACCGCGGTGAGCGCCGCGCGCACGCCCGCCGGCGTCACCGTTTCCGGCAGGTGGTGGCGAAGCGCCATCATCGACAACGCGTGCAGCGCGCCGAAGCGATATGCCGACGAGCGGCCGATGATCGGAAACGTGCCTTCCGGCGAAATCATCCGCTCGAGCACTTCCGCGTAACGCTGCGCGCGCTTCTGCTCGAGCGCGAAGTGCTGGCCAAGCGGGAGGTTTTTCCGGCCAGCCACCTCGAGCACTTCCCACAGCATCGGATGAATCACGAAGCTGTTGTAGTAATCCCAGTGAAACTCCGGCCCGTCACCGTAAGTGCCATCGCCCTTATACCACTCGAGATGGCGCGTGACGGCGCGCTCGATCGGCGCCAACTCGCATTCGCCCGTGAACTCGAGCAGAGCGGCTTCCACCATGGCGCTAAACAGGAGCCAGTTGCTCTCGTAAGGCTTGATCGCGCGGGTGGCTTTGAGCGCGGCGACGACGTGGGCGCGCTCCGCGTCGCTGAGATTGCCCCAGAGTTGTCGCGGTGCGCGCAGCAGCGCCTGCGCCAGAAACGCCGTGTCGACCAGCGGCTGTCCGCCTTCGGTGAAGTTCAAATGTCCCGGAGACTGCGGATCGACCGCATGGGCGATCGACTTCACCGCAAGCCCGATGTGGTGCGCGCGCAAGGCGCCCTCGGCGTCGTCGCCCGGACCGAGTTCGAGCCACGGTGCGATGCCGGCGAGCGTCCGGCCGAGCGCCTCGAGCGGCGCGTACTGGTTGCGCGCGCCTTCAATCTGCGGGATACGCACCCGCAGCCGGCCCTCACTCCCCGCGACCAGCACCGGCTCCGCGATGCGTGCCAGCACGGCCACCTGATACGCGCGCTGCGCCGGCCCGTCTCCGCCGACCGGCGGCAGGTCGGCGGCGGCGAGCAGAACGGGAGAGAGCAGCGAGCCGAGGAGAATCTTGATTCGGGAACTCATGGCAGGTCGAACCGGATGGAGATCAGAAAGGAAATATGCTGGAAGAGTGGCGACACGAGGATCAGCGAAGCAACCCTCGGACTTTCGAAACCACAGATGAACACAGATAGACACCGATCAACCAATCAGCATCTGTGTTCATCTGTGGTTAAGTTCGGAGGACCGGAAGACCCAAGCTTGGCCACCGAAGGCTCAGGAGGCACAAAAGTGCGGCACATGTTCTAGCGCCTTTTGTGCCTCTTGTGGCCAATCGGATCGATGCGGGCTTGGGTTGCGGCGGAGCCTCGTTACCTGCGTGACGGCTGCGACCGGATGTCGCGGATTGCGTGACTACCGCTCGAGGTGCTCCCGCACGAAGTCGAGAAACACCTCCCAGTCGCCGGGCACCAGGCCGTGGCCGCCTTCGTGCATGTAGTAGGAGAGCGTATCTCCCACCCGCACGCCGGGCACGGGCATCTGCTCCACCTCGAGTCCGGCTTTGCCGAACAATCGGTACACCGGCGTCGCGGCGAGTGCGGCCAGGTATTCGCCCTTCGGATCCGACCAGATGTCGGTGGTGCCCGTCTGCAGCAGGAGCGGACGCGGCGCGATCAATGCCACGAGTTCGTGCGCATCGATCGGACACTCGTCCACCCGCGTTGCCCAGGTCTGATAGTTTCCGGCGAACTGGTACGGATAGCGCGTCGGCGCGACGAGGTGCGCGATCGTTTCCCCGTAGTTGCGGCGGCTGAGCGCTGCACCGCCTTCGCCGGAGCAGCTCGCAATCACCAGCGCGATCCGCGGATCGGACGCACCCGCCCACAACACCGTTTTGCCCAGCCGTGAGACGCCTACGATCGCGACGCGTTGCGCATCGACGTCGGCGTCCGTTTCGAAGTAGTCCACCACGCGGCTGATGCCCCAGGCCCAGGCCGCAATGGTGCCCCACTCGTCCGCCGCCGGCGCGGTCCGTCCCGGCTTCAGGTAAAGCTGACGCACACCTTGCGCGATCGCGCCGGGCGCATCGGGATCGATGTCGCCATAGTTGAGGGTGGCCACGCCGAGCCCGCGCTCAATCGCCGCCATCACGTCGAGCCGGCCGAATCGGCGAGCGCTCGCGTCGGCCGGAACGCGCCGTTTCTCCTGCGGGTTCCACACCCACCCGGGCTTCACGCCCGGATCATCAACGGTGAGGTTGTTCGCCGTGAAGCTGACATTGAGCACCACCGGCACCGGTTTCGTCGCGGGCGCCGGCAAATAGAGCAACACGTCGAGCTGCGGTGCGTCCGGTTGCTTGGAAAATCGGATCGTGACCTGTCGCCGAATCGCTCTCCCGCCAAACGCCGGCGCTTCCTTTTCAAACACGTCGAAATTCAGGCCGGCCGGCCGGCCCGGCGCGCGGCCGAACTGGTTTTGCTCGAAGAGCCGCACGAGTTCCGGTCGCCGCTGCTCGAGCCACGTCTGCGCATCACGCACCGGTTGCCCGTTCGCGAGCGCGAGTGGATCCGGCAGCGTGTAGCGCGGCTCGTCGGGACTATCTGGAGTCCCGACGCCCTCGTCGCGGCTGTCACCGGAAACGCGACGAGGGCGTCGCGTCCCCAACACCCCCCCGGAGTCGGAACCCGCCTTCGCCTCGGTGTAGTTGACGGGAATCCCGGCGATGCTCGCGTCGGGACTGTCGGCGACCCGAAGCAGCGGTCTCGAGACGAAGCGCACCGGCCCGATCAGTCCCGATGGCACCGGTGACTGCGAACCGAATCGTCCCCAGCCTGGCGGCTGCACGGAGGCATCGCCGAGCACACGTTTTTCGAGAGGCACACTGCGGTCGCCGATTAGCCGATTCGTCCATTGGTTCGTGACCTCAATCTCGAGCTGGTTCTCGCCGGGACGAAGCGCGCCCGACACGTCGACGAGATACGGCGGCTTCCAGAAAACTCCGAGTGAGACGCCATTCACCCGCACCGTTGCAAGATCGCCCACCCGTCCGAGATCGAGAAAAACGCCGCTGTCTGCGCCGAACCATTCACGCGGCGCGGCGATCGTCTTCCGATACGTTGCGGTGCCTGAGAAATACTTGATGCCGTCATCCGGATGCTCGGTCCACGAGCCGAGCTGCGGCAATTCGACTCGTGCCGGCGCGCCCCGGTTTGGCGGAAAACTCACGTCCCAAGAACCGTTGAGCTGCGCGAGGACGGTCAGCGCTTCGTTGGACGCAGCACGCGACGACGACGCGGTGGTCGCACGCCGAAACACGACGAACACGGCGTCCCGTTCCGCGAGTCGGAGCGGCACCGTGGTCCGGCCGTCCGCCTGCGTGAAACCGACCCGCTCGATCTTGCCGGTGTCGGGATGCCAGAGCTCCGCTTCCCGGCCGCTGACGCGGAACCGCGCGTCAATCGCCTGCGTACGGTCCGTGAGGTTCGCGACATAATAGAGATCGATTTCGCCCGCCCTCCGGTGCAGCCACGCGAATTCCGCGTCAAGCGGCTGGTCCGCGTCGAAATCCTTCGCGATGCCCTCATCCGAAAGCACGCGTTCGCGCGGCAGACCCCACACGACTGTGCCTTTCCCCACCCGGCGGACCGTGCGGCTCACCCCGTCGAGATCGCCCCACAGCTCGGCGGCGAGCGCGTGCACCTCCGCGTCCGCCCGCGGATAATCAGCGAGGCTCGGTGAGCGCGTCGGTTTGCGGCCCACGATCGTGGCGCCGCCGAGCACGAGTTCGCGCAGCTTGCGCACCAGCTCCGGCCGCATCCGGTCGGTATCGGGCAACACGAGCACGCGATAACTCATTCCATCCGGGAGCATCAGCTTGCCGTTCCCGCCGCTGGAGAACCGATGAAGGAGCACGTCCGCGTTGACGAAGTCGTAATCGTAGCCCGCCGGCGGCGTCGGTCGCGTGCCAGCGCCCCAGATCGGCGGCGTCGAGGGTGCGCCTTCGTCAAGCAAGTAAGCGAGGTCGGCCACGAATCGGCCCTGCTGCAGCAGGAAGCAGCTGCGCGCGAAATACGTCATGATTGGTCGCGCCTGCTCGGCCCAGGTGATGTTTCGGTGCAGATGGGTTCCAACCATCATGTTGCCGGGCTTCGTATCCAGCGGCTGGTGCGCCGAGGTGTGGAACACGATGCGGTTCACGCCCTGCGCGAGCCAGGTGTCGCCGACATTCTTCAGCGTCGCCGGCGCCTCATAGCCGCCGCCGGTGAACGCCTCCGCCGCCACGAGCGGTTTGCCGTAAACGTGCGCCGCCGATGCAGCGCCCCGGATGTCCTGCAGGTACATCAACCGCGGATGCAGATCGCGCACCCAGAACTCGCCCATCGGGATCTCAACCTTGCTCTTGTTCAGCAGGGTGTCCTCCGGCATTTCGAGCGACACGCCGGCCGCCTCGGCGTAGATGCCGACTCCGCGCTCGCGCAGCTTCTCCGCCATCGTACCGTAGTGCGCCTCGGCCCAGAGGTCAGCGAGCGTACGGCGGAAATCCCAAAGGAACCGATCGCTCACGTCCGCACTGCCAACGATCCGGCCGGTAAGCGCCGGCAAATAGGGCGTCGGCGCGTAGCCACGCCGCCGCCGAAACTCCGCGGGCAATTCGTCGGTCCAGTTGTTCGTGCCCGCCTCCCAGCCGTCCATCGTGACGTAGCGCAGGCTCTTTCCGAACAATGGCCCCAGCGCCTGCTGCAGCGGATCGAAATACCCGCGCACGTAAGCTTCCATGTGCCGCCGGCTGAGCTTGTCGGCCTCGTAACCCGTGCCGGCCGGCGTGGCGGGCCGATTCTTTGCGCCCGTCAGCGAATAGCCGAGCCGCAGAATCGTCCAGCGGCCGGGCGGCGCATCCCATTCGAGCGAACCATCCGGCTGCAGCTTCGCCGTGAGATCGACAAGGTCGTCTGGTGCGACAGCCAGCGCCGGCGCGATCTCGGGCGTCGCGACTGTTTCATACTCGAAGAGGAAACTGAATCCCGCCTTCTCCTCCCAGCGATGCACGCGGGCACCGGAGTGCAGCACGGCTTCGCTCAGCACATATTCCTTCGCCGGCGCGCTTGGCGCCTGGCTCATCGTCTGCGCGGGTCCGAGCGGCGCGCCCGTCAGCTCGATCCGATAAAACCGCGCCGTGGTTTCGGGCAACGCGAACGTCCGCACCATTCCCTGCCGATAGAGTTGTGCACCCGGCAGCGTGACCAGCGGGCGAAACGACACGCCATCGTCGCTCGCCAGGACCCGGCCCACCGGAATCCCCTTCGCGCTGCCGCCGCTGCCGCCGAGCGTAATCGCCCGCGCAGTGAACGGTTCGGCGAACTCGAACTGCACCCAGGCCGCGCCACCCTCCGGTGCCTTGACGGTGAGCAGCGTCGCGAGCTTGTCGTCGAGTAAGGCCGTACCATCGATCTCGCCTTCGTGGGTCGACACCCGCGGGTGCAGATCGGCCATCCGCGGCTCCGCGGCGGGCACGCGATAGGCGACCACGGCCGCATCGGCATAAAACGGCGCCGACGTTGAATCGCTGGTGTAGTAGCTCGCGCCGCTGTCGCGGATCTGCCCGATCGCGTTCGGCGGCGACGCGAGCTTGCCGGAAAAACGTTTCCCGCCGTCGACGACGGTTTCGCTCCACACGAGCTTCTTCATCGCCTGCTCCGGCTTCACCCACGGTCCCCCGGTCTCGCTCCATCCTGGCGAGCTGAAGATCGACATCTCGAGTCCGAGCCGATCGGCTTCGGCCGCCGCGTGCCGGACCGCGTCATACCAAGCCGGCGTGCCATATGGCGTCTTCGGTTCCACCTCCTGCCCGCGCCCGACGTTCACGTCGGCGAGTTGAAAGCCGCCGAGGCCCACGCGCTTCATCCATTCCAGGTCTTTTGTGATGCCGTCCTTCGTGACGTTGCTCATCGTCCAATGCCACCACGTGCGCGGCTTGGCGGAGTCCGGCGGGTTGCGGAATCCCATCTCGAGCACGGCGCCGGCGGGCTGCGCGTGAAGCGCGCCGGGGGAACCGGCGACGACGGTGAGAAGCAACGCGGCAAAACCGAAAAGCGGCAAAGGTCGTTTCATGATGGGGCGAGCGTGAAAGCCTGACGCACAGAATCCGCGGTCGGCTCAGGGCGTCTGCGAAGTGACTCTGTGCGTTTTTGCCGCGCCCGCCACCATCGCGTCGTCGGACGCTTCGGTTAGGCGGAGCGCGCCGCCCGCAACGCGCTTCGAGCGGCTGGCGGGCCAAGCCGCTCCTCCCGGCCCGAGGCTCTACGCTGCGATGCTTGTCGGCACGGGAGAAAGGCTCGGCATTGAGCTGAGAATTTGTGGGGATAGCGGCCGATGAACCTGCGTACGTTTGAAGTCGCGCCGTGGCTGGCCCTGCTGCTCGCGTTGGCTGCGCCGATGGAAGGCGGGACCGTGGAGGAATCACCTGCCGTCGAACGCTGGAACACATTTGAGCTCACGCTCCACGGACCAGCGACCGGCAATCCGTTCGTCGATGTGCGCCTCGGCGCCAGGTTCACCGACGGCACCCGCACGATCGAGGTGCCCGGGTTCTACGATGGCGACGGCGTGTATCGCGTCCGCTTCATGCCGGATGCGACGGGCGCGTGGCACTACGAGACAAGCAGCAACGATCCGTTGCTCGCCGGACAGCGCGGCGAATTCACGGTGACGCCCGCGCGACGCGGCAACCACGGGCCGGTGCGCGTCCGCAACACGTATCACTTCGCCTACGCCGACGGCACGCCGTTCAAGCCCATCGGCACGACGATCTACAACTGGACTGATGCGCCCGAGGAGGTGCAGGAGCAGACGCTGCGCACGCTGGCCACAGCGCCGTTCAACAAAGCGCGAATGTTGCTCACGCCGCAGTCCGTGGCCTACCGCCGGCAGTTCGCGCCGCCACGCTGGCCGTTCGCCGGACAGCCGCCGCGCGATTGGGACTTCGCGCGGTTCAACCCGGAATATTTCCGCGCCTTCGAAAAGCGTGTCGCGCAGCTGCGCGAGCTCGGCATCGAGGCAGACCTGATTTTGTTTCACCCCTACGGGAAAGCGTGGGGCTTCGAAGCCATGGACGCCGCCGCGGACGAGCGCTATGTGCGCTACGTGGTCGCGCGGTTCGCGGCGTTCCGCAACGTCTGGTGGTCGCTCGCCAACGAGTATGATTTGGTCCGGACCAAGACCGAGGAACACTGGGACCAACTCGGTCGGCTGGTGCAGGCCACGGATCCGTTCGATCACCTCCGCTCGATTCATCACTCGCAGCTGCTGTTCGACAACCGGCAGCCATGGGTCACGCATGCGAGCATTCAGAACGGATCTGCCGTCGAGGAACCCGGTCGCGCCGAGCTGTATCGCGACGTGTGGCGAAAACCGGTCGTCTACGATGAGGTGAAATACGAGGGCAACGCACGTCGGCGCTGGGGCCAGCTCAGCGGGCCGGAGATGGTGCATCGGTTCTGGTGCGGCACGGTGGCCGGAACGTATGTCGGCCACGGCGATTTCTTCGGCGTGGAGGACGCCCCGGACACGTGGACCTCGTTCGGCGGCGTGCTGCGCGGCGAGAGCGCGCCGCGGCTGGCGTTTCTGCGCACGATCCTCGAAAGCGGCCCCGCCGACGGGCTCGATCCAGTAGACAAATGGCAGAACGTCACCGTCGCCGGCGTGCCCGGTGAGTACTACCTCGTGTATTTGGGACGTGAATCCGCGACCGCGTGGCCATTCCGACTTTTCCGCAGCGGACTGAAGGACGGCATGCGCTTCAAGGTGGAGGTGATCGACACCTGGGCGATGACGATCACGCCCGTCGAGCGCGAGTTCGTGATCACGAAATCGGATGACTATACCTTCGTCGCCGTCGACGGCGGCAGCATCGCGCTGCCGGGCAAACCTGGGATCGCATTGCGTATCCAACGAACAGCTCCAGCGAAGTTCCTAAAGGAGTGATCGAGGTAGACCTCAATGATAGGGCGCGACCGCTGGGCGCGCCGCGAACGACAGACGGCGGGCCCTGCGGTCCCGCCCTTTCCGACGCAGCGTCACGTCTTCGGACAAGTCTCGATAGGTAGCCGACTCGCGGGACCAATCGCCGCCCGCTGAGGGCGAATCGCCGATCGCTCACGGTCGATCGCCGGAAATCGCGGGCGAGCGCGCAAAAACGGGTGCTCCGCTCAAATCGCGGCGCCTTTGATGCAGCTCAAGGTTCGGCGGGAATCGGCTCCGTGTCGTACGGGGTGGTGTCCTAACCTGCATGCGGCCCCCCCGCACCCACCCCATGTCCGCTTCCACTCCCCCTCCCGACAAGCAACCGTCTTCCACGCCTGCGTCCGCCTCCGATCGAGGCACCTCACCGCACCAACAAGCCGCTCGCGGTTGGACCGCCTGGCTGACGTTCGCCGTTACCCTGGGCTTGCTCGTCGAGGTCGTCACCGGACTTTGGATTCTCGTCGCTCCGTTTTCCCTCGCCACGCAGCTGGTGGTCCTGCTGCACGGCGCCGCGGGCGTTCTATTGGTCGCTCCTTTCGCCGTTTACCAGGTCCGTCACTACCAGCTGTGGTCCGCGCAGACACTCTCGGTCGTCAAACTGATCGGCTACGCGGCGATGGCACTCACGATCACGTGTCTCGTCACGGGGGTGATTGTGACCGCGCAGGCGCTCTTCGGCCGTCGGCTCTCCAGCTGGGCCGACCAGGTGCACCTCGTCACCGGCCTCGCTTCGGCTGCGGTTCTCATCATCCACTTTGCTCTCGCGTATGTCCGCCGCCGGGAGCCGCTGCGCAGCATCCCGAACTTCCGCCGCCGGCTGCGGCGCCGCGGACTCGCTCTCGCCGGGATGGTCGCCGGGCTCTACGCCGCCGTTGGACTCGGCGCCGCCCTCCTGCCACGCACCTCCGTCAATCTTCCGCTGCCGTCCGACTATTCGCTGCCCGAATACGCGCAGAAATTCGACGAGTATCGCGGCAGTCCGTTCGCGCCGACCTATGCCCGCACCTCCACCGGCGGACTGGTCAACCCCGCGGTGCTGTCGGGCTCGACCTCTTGCGGTACCAGCGGTTGTCACGAGCAGATCCTCGCGGAATGGGAGCCGAGCGCGCACCGGTTCTCCGCGATGAACCCGCCGTTCCAGGCGGTGCAGAAGGCCTTCGCGCGCGATCGCAGTCCGGCCGACACGCGCTACTGCGCCGGCTGCCACGATCCGATCTCACTCTTCGCCGGCGCGAAGGACATCCACAATCTCAGTCTCTCGGCCCCGGGCATGCAGGAGGGCAACTCGTGCGTCGTCTGCCATTCGATCTCGCACGTGGACCAGCGCGGCAACGCCGACTACGTGCTCACGCCGCCGACGCGCTACCTCGGTGAGTCGGCCAGCGGGCTGGCGAAGCGCGTCTCCGATTTCCTGATCCGCGCCTACCCGCAGCAACACCTGGCCGACTACAATCGAAACATCCTCCGCACGCCGGAGTTTTGCGGTGCGTGTCACAAGCAGTTCATCCCGGAGGCGCTGAATCGTTTCGGCGCCAGCCCCTCGCAGAATCAGTTCGACGAATGGCGCAAGAGCCACTGGGTCGATCCGCAGCATGCGGACAAGACGCTCAGCTGCCGCGATTGCCACATGCGGCTCGTGCCCGACTCGCGCGACCCCGGCGCCGGCGAAGCGGGAGATCTGCGACGGGCGAGCTCCGACGGCGCGCATCGGCATCACGGTACCATTGCCACGAATCTTTTCATGCCGGACGTGCTGAAGCTGCCGCACCACGAGGAACAACGCCGGCTGACGACCGCGTGGATTCGCGGCGAGACGGTGCTCCCCGAAATCGCGCACCTGTGGCCGAGCGGTCCGGTTTCTTCGATCGAGTTGCTGGCGCCGGCCGAAGCGCAGCCGGGTACGACACTCGAGCTCACCGCCATCGTAAAGAACCGGAAGGCCGGGCACAATTTCATCACGGGTCCGCTGGATTTCCTCCGCTCCTGGGTACACCTCCGCGTGATGGATGGCAACGGGGTGCTGCTCGCGGAATGGGGCGGCATCGATCCCGCCACGCGCGAGATTCTCGACGAGCCCGGGCACATCCACACGCCCGGCCGGCCGCGCGATGCCGGCACCCTCGTACTCGAAGGCGTGCCGCTCGACGAAGCCGGGCAGCCGATCGTGCGCCACGAGCTTTGGCGCAAGGCGGGCGGCTCCGGCAACCGCGTGATCTTCCCCGGCTATGCCGACAAGCAGGTTTATCGACTGAATGTCCCGGCCGGCGCGCGCGGACCGCTGACGGTCACCGCGGATTTGAATTTCCGCCGCTATCGGCAGGAATTTCTGAATCTCGTCGTTCCCGACATGGAGCGCGAGAGCGGCGTCTACCAGCCGACGATCACGAAGGATTCGGCGTCGCGCGAGATCGCGATCCAGCCCGCGGCCACGGCTCGAACCGCGCTGGCCTCGCCCCACGTTGCCGCGCGCTAGACTGATGCGCTTCGGAAAATCAGCCGAGCTTTGTTTTGTAGCCGGCCTCGCTGAGGCCGGGCCGGGGTCATCGACCCCGGCTACCTCCTCCGCCCGCTTGGGTCATGGGGACGCGACGCCCTCGTCGCGTCATTCAGAGAAAGCGCGACGAGGGCGTCGCAGCTCCATCAAGACCCCTCATTGATGCCGCCGCGCCGTTCTCGCCTCTCGCCGCGCCAGCGGAAGCTGTGGCTTTCCTCGATCGTGATCGTGCTCGGCACCCTGGTGCTCGGCGCGCTCGTGTATTGGTGGGAGTGGGCGCGCAACACCGATCGAGCCGACGCGCGCGGCAGTGTTTCCGCGGCCTTCGTGCAGTCGGCCCTCGCGGAGAGCACGCCGGTCCGGTTCACCAACGTTACCGCGGCGAGCGGAATCACCTTCCGCCACGGCGCGCCTGCGCGACACCGCGCGCTGCCCGAAGACAACGGTTCCGGACTCGCGTGGGGCGACTTCGACGGCGACGGCCAGCTGGACCTCTACCTCGTCAACCACCCGGGGATCGTGCCAACGCCAGGCTGGACCTCCCCCGGCAACCGGCTCTTTCGCAATCTCGGCAACGGCACGTTCGCCGACGTCACTGACCGCGCGGGGGTCGCGGATCGCGAAGGATTCGGGATGGGCGCCACGTTCGTCGACTACGACGCCGACGGTGATCTCGATCTCTACATCACGAACCGCGGATCAAATCGGCTGTTTCAAAACCAGGGCGACGGAACCTTCGTCGACGTCGCCGCGCGCGCCGGCGTCGACGATCCGCTCTGGGGCACGGGCACGGCGTGGGGCGACTTCGATCGCGACGGGCACATCGACTTTTATCTGTGCAACTACGTGGCCTACGATTCGGCCGGCCGCGAACCGCCGGCGTCGGCGGCGACCGGCGGTGCCGACTACGAGGCGCCCTACACGCTTAATCCAAACTCCTACGACCCGCAGCCAAACCGGCTGTTTCGAAACCGCGGTGACGGCACGTTCGAGGACGTCACCGCCCGCGCCGGCGTGGCCGATCCCGACGGGCGGAGCCTCGCGGCGAGTTTCGTCGATCTCGATGGTGACGGCTGGCTCGACCTCTACGTCAACAACGACGTTTCGCCGAACCGGCTGTTCCGGAACACCGGTGGCGATTTCGGCTCCGACCACCCCGTCGCCTTCCTCGACCTCTCGACCGTCACCGGCACCGCCGATCCGCGGGGGTCGATGGGCCTCTCCATCGCGGAGCTCGGCGACCTCGACGGCCACGCCGATGGCCTGCCCGACCTGTTCATCACGCATTGGGTCGCGCAGGAAAACGCGCTTTATCAAAGTTTCCCCACGCCGGCCGGCGTGGTCGAGTATCGCGACAAATCGCGGCCGTATCAGCTCGGCGAAATCTCGATCGACCGCGTCGGCTGGGGCTGCGCGTTCGCCGACTTGGATCTCGACGGCCAGGTGGACATCGCGGTCGCCGACGGCAGCACGCTCGAACGCAACGCCGATCCGCTGCTGCTCAAGCCCGAGCCGCTGTTTCTTTTCATGAACGACGGCCGCGGTTTTCGCGACGTGGCTGCGCTCGCCGGCGATGCGACGGCGCGATCCTACAACGCCCGCGGATTGGCGGCAGCGGATTTCGACGGTGACGGCGACATCGATCTCGCGGTCTCCACGAATCAGGGCGAGGTGCTTCTGCTCCGGAACGACACGCCGACGCAGAACCGGTCATTGACCGTTCAGTTGAAGGGGCCGGCCGCGGCGTGCTTTGGCGCAAAAATCGAAGTGCGCGCCGCCGGCCGCACGCAGATCCGTTGGTGGGGCGCTGATGTGTCCTACCTCAGCCAGCACGGCGCCGACGTGATCTTCGGACTCGGCTCCGCCACCGATGCCGAATTCGTCCGCGTGCGCTGGGCCGACGGCCGCAGTTCCATCGCCCGAGATGTCCCTGCCGGCCGCGCGCAGCTGGAGCACGCGGCCAGCTCGTCGCCGTAGGCAGAACCTCGTCGAAGGATGCGATTCCCTCCTGCGCTCATCCCCCGGTTACGCAGATCGCAGGGGCCCGCTCCGGGAGTCGCGAGTTCAAGCTGAAGAGCCGCCTAGCTCGCCTGAGGCTTCGCCGCGGTTTCGTTGAGCCGTTCGAACACCGCGACAATTTCAGGAAAATAGCTGCTGAGGCTCGGGAACTTGTCGCGGTTCTGCTCGTAGGTCTCGAGCGAGCGGCACAGCTCGCCGAGATACGCGAACCCGCGGCCCTGATCCCTCGCCACTTGCTCAGCGTAAGCCGTCTCACCTTTTTGCTGCCGCACGATCCGCGCCGCGATGGCGCGCACGACGTGCTCACTCACCCAGATCTTCCATTCGCGGCCGTAGTTCAGCGAGCGGCTCGGCTGGATCTTGTTCATCAGCCCGGAGAGTTTTTCCAGGTCACGCCAATGTTCGTCGACGAGCGGATTCACGAACGAGTGCCCAAACTCATGCCAAAGATACTCGTCGAGATGGTTGCGGTTGCCGAACACCAGATGTCCGTCGGCAACGCCGCTGGCCGGCAAAATGGCGTAGAAAACCTTCGTGCCGTCGGGCGTCGTGACGTTGGGCCCGAACGACGTGCGGCCGAGCAGCGGCGCCAGGATGATCGTGTAGCGCGCCGGCTGGGCACCGCAGTAGCGCCCGGTTTCCGTCGCGATGGCGTGCAGGTCGATCGATTGCTTGAAGTCTTCGACCATCGCCGCGCGGCTCGCGGCATTCGCCGTGTAGAAGTCCATGAAGGCCGCGTCGCGCGCGAAGGTGCGTAGGGCGGCGACGTAGGCGTCGACCTCAGCGGGTTCCGAGCCGACGATCTCGCGGTCGAGCGCGCCCTGCAACGCCACGTCGTTCGGATCGGACAATTGCACGGCGATGCCCATCGGATCGCTGCCGCCCACGCGCAAGGCCGCGAGCCGCTTGATCGCCTCGTGCTCCTTGAAGCCGGCAAAGTGCTGCCGCAGCGCGTTCAGATACGGATGATCAAAATCGTTGATCCGCCCCTTGAACCGCTGCGAGCGCTCCGCGTAGCCGCTGAGGTGTTGCGTGACGGCGACCAGTTCCACGCGCGGATCGATCGCCACCGTGATGCCGGCCTCGCTGCGTTCAACGGGATCGTTCGTCACGGCGCGCGCGGACGCATCATTCGATTCAGCGGCGACACTGCTGGTCGCCAGGATAAAACCAGCCAGCACAACGCCAGCGAGGGACCACGTGGAAGATTTCATGGAGCGATGTTGAAGGGACGTCGCTTATACAACTCCGGTCCGCCGAAAGTTCCCGCGAATTCTCCCGCCGCGGCGCGCGCATCGAGTATTGCGGATACGCTCAACTTGGGGAACGGGTGCGTCACCCGTGATCCGCCGCGGACCTGATCGACGCCTGCACTTTCTTCGGGAGCTTCGCGACCACGAGGTCGTAGCTGCGGCGGATGCGCTGCTGCAGACTCGTCGCCGGCAGCGCCAGCAGATCCGCCACGCGCACCCAATGTCGTTTCGCGAAATACGGCGCCTGCGTGATCCCATCGATGTCGGTCAGCTCCGCGAACTCGTCCGGCGTACACTTGAAGACGACCGCCTCGATGATTTCCCCGTCCAGCGACACGAAGAGAAACACCTTCTCCTCGACCTTGAACGCCAACCCACCCCACTGTTCGGAAACACGGGCCCGTGGCAACGACAGCGCGAACTGACGAAGGGCGCGGAGGTGCATGCGCTACGTTGCCGGGGCGCGGCGCACGCTGCAAGCCGGGTGTCTCGCTGAGACCGCGGTATCGCTCCGTTCGTCGTACGGACTACACAATCCCGGAAGCCTGCCGCTACGGGTATGAATTCATCGCCACGATCGCGGCGGAAGTCGCGCGGCAATTCCCCGGACCGTATTTCCATTTTGGCGGCGACGAGGTCAGCACCGGGCAGTGGGCCCGGCTCCCGCAAGTCCCGGCCTTCATGCGCGCCGAGCGGCTGCAGACTCCGGCCGAGTTGCAGCGGTATTTCTACGCGCGCGTGGCGAAAATCATCCAGCAGGCAGGCAAGCGTCCGATGGCTTGGGATGAAACCGCGGAAGTTGGCGTCGATCCTGCCGCAACCATCCAATGGTGGCGCAAGGCGAAGCCGGACGTCCGCGACCAGGCGCTCGCGAATGGCATCGAATTGGTGTTGTCGCCGGTCGATCAGGTCTATCTCGATTACGCGGCCGGTCCCGGCGAGCCGGGTTCTCCATGGGAGGGCAATGACAACGGACCGACGTCACTCGGAAAGATTCTGAGCTGGGAGCCGGTGCCGGCTGACTTGCCGGAAAGGGGGTTGAATCAGATCGCCGGCATCGAGGCGGCGCTGTGGACGCAGTTCATCCGCACGGAAGGTTTTCTGGAGTTCATACTCTATCCGCGACTCCTCGCGATTGCCGAAGTCGGTTGGCGGCCGCGCGGCGAGCGCGATCCGGCGGAGTTCGAACGACGACTCGCCCCGCATCTCGAACGGCTGCGCGCCGCCGGCGTGAATGTCCGCACGCGCTCGGACGGGCCGATGCGAAGCGCTCGCCGGAGCAGCCGTGCGGGTGTAAGCAGCTAACATGAGTCCTTCGCTCCTGCCCGGCGTGTCGTTGATATCGCTCGCTTTGGCCGCTCCCAGCCGCTGTCGGTGGTTCGCCGCGCTGCTGAGTTTGGGCGCCGGCCTGGCGGCTCACGCCCAGCGGCCCGCCGAAGCGGCGGCTCAATCCATTTTCGCCGCCGTCTCCGCCGACGCCCGCAGTCAGCATGAAGCGAGTGCGATCCGGCTTTGGCCCGACCAGGCCCCGGAATCCCGTGGAACCGCGCCGGAAGATGTGCCGCTGCTGTATCCGGTTCTTCCCGCCAGAAGCGCCTTAGAGCCACCACGTCCGGTGATGCTCGTGCTGCCCGGCGGCGGCTACACTTATCACTCCGCGTCCGAGGCCTTCCCGATCGCGGAGCGGTTTCGCGCTGACGGCTTCGCCGCGTTCGTGCTCCAATACCGGCTGCGGCCCTACGACCCGGCGGTCTCGCTGCTCGACGCCCTGCGCGCCGTGCGCGTCCTCCGCTCACGCAGCGCTGAACTGAACCTGGATCCCCAGCGCATCGCCGTGATCGGGTTTTCCGCCGGCGGACACCTCGCGGCGAATCTGTCCACCCACGGAGACGACGGTCAACCCGAGGCCGCCGATCCTGTGGAGCGCCCCGGCAGTCGCGTGCAGGCGGCGATTCTATTTTATCCGGCGATTCTGCACGCGCCGGCTGATCAGCTGGCGCCGGGCACGACCGATCTCCCGTCGCTGCTGCAGCTCGAGGGCGTGCAACAGTTCGTCGACGCGCGCACTCCGCCCACGTTCATGATCGTCGGCTACGACGACACCCGCGCGCCGTATGCCCACTGCCTCGCCTATGCGGCGCGGCTGCACCGCGCGGGAGTGCGGTTCGAATTGCATGTGCTCGGTGGCGGCGATCACGGGCGCAGCGTACGCGACGGCCGCCGCGCCGAATGGGAGCCGATGCTCCGACATTGGCTGACTACCGTCGCCGTGTCGACCCGGTGAGCCGGGCCGCGTCCACGGGCTTACTTGTTTCTTCACCCTCCTGACATAGGGGTGTCAGCGCGGTGCGGTAGAGTCGGGATCTAACGGTCGCGGAGCGTCCGGCATCCGCGGCGAACCATCCACCCGAACTCCCCACCCCATGACCACGATGAAAACGAATGCCTTGAACTGGTTCGAAATCCACGTCGCCGACTTCGATCGCGCGAAGCGTTTTTATGAGACGATTCTCGACGAGCGGCTCGAGTCGTTCGACACGCCGGAGGCGAAGATGGGCGTCTTTCAGTGCGACACGGAAAACGGCGTCGGCGGCGCCATCGTCGCGAAGAAGGGCTCCGCGCCCGGCGGCAGCGGTGGCACGCTCGTGTATTTGAATGCAGATGGAAAACTCGATGCGGTGCTCGGCCGCGTGGGAACGGCTGGCGGCAAGGTCACCCAGGGGCGCACACCCATCCCGCCGCACGGGTTCATCGGCTTCATTCAGGATACCGAGGGCAACCGCGTCGGGCTGCACAGCACGATCTGAGCGCGGGTTCGGCCGGTCCTGGAGCACAACACCCTCGTCGCGTGTCACTGGCAATCGCGACGAGGGTGTCGCGGCCCGGTGAAACGTTCGGCTACGCGCGCGCCAGCGCCGCGGCCCACGCCTCAGGCTTGAAGCCCACGAGGCCCACCTTGTCGCCGAGCACGAACGGCCGCTTCACCAGCCGGCCGTTGCTGGCGAGCAGTTCCAGCGCCTGCGCTTCGGACAGCTGCGGCAGCTTGGTTTTGAGATCGAGCGCCTTGTAGCTGAGGCCGGACGTGTTGAACAGCCGGCGCAGTTCGCCGGATTGCCGCGCGAGCATCCGGCGCAGCTCGGGTACGCTCGGCGGCGTTTCGTAGATCGGTTTCTCCTCGAACGCGATCGCGTGCGCGCGCAACCACTTCACGGCATCGCGACACGTGCTGCAATTGGCGTAGGTGTAGACAACCAGCGGCTCCGGCATGCGTGAGGGAGATCAAAACGCCGGGGTTTTGGCCAGACTTCGCTGCGGCCACGGCGGCATTCGCCGAGGATGCGCCCGCTCGCCCGGCTGTACACACGCCGCGCTGCCGCCATCCGACGCGTTCCGGTAGCAGACATCGGCAAACCGCCTGATTCTTGGGTTCGGGCGACTCCAACTAGAGTTTGACCCGTTAAGCTTGGGTCCAGCCGACCGCCCCCACGGGCAACAAGGACAACCCCAAATCCAAGAGAGCGGAAAATGAAACGCTATCGTTCCCCATTGTTGGTGTTCGTGGTGCTGGCGGCGACGCTCAGCGCCTTTGCACACTCGGGTCGTCAGGACGGCTCGCGCATTCCGTTGGTCTACGACGTCGAAAACACCGGCGCGCACTACCGTGCGCCCAGTTTCCCGGATTTCGACTGGCTGCCCATCGTTCGGCCGTTGCCCGATCCGTTCCGATTCGAGAACGGCACTCGCAGCACCTCGTTCAGAAATTGGGAACGTCGGCGCAACGAAATCAAGGCGGCGATCGAGAAATATGAGATCGGCAGGAAGCCCGACGCGTCGGACCTCACGATCGCCGCGACGTATACCCCGCCCGCCGCCGGTACGAGCATCGGCCAGCTGGTCGTGGTGGTAACGCGAAACTCGAACGCGAAAACCGTCACGCTGACTTCGAAGGTGTTCATCCCGCAGGGTTGGGGCGAAGGGCCGTTCCCCGCGCTGATCCCGATGACGTTCTTTGCCAGTCCCACCGGGCCCAACTACGGCAGCCTGGCCGCCGTGTTGTCGACCCGCCCGATCGCCACGGTGGATTTCGTGCACAACCAGGTCACGCGCTATGGCGGCGGCGACAAAACGCCCGACCCATTCTATCAGATGTATCCGGAATTCAAGGCGCCGGGCGGACCCGTTGACAGCGACTCGGGCCAATACGCGGCCTGGTCGTGGGGCGTGAGCCGGCTGATCGACGGCATCGTGCTCGCCAGTCAGCAGGAGGAAAACCCGCTGCCGATCGACCCTGACTACCTCGCGGTGACCGGCTGCTCCTACGCCGGCAAGATGGCGCTTTTCGCCGGCGCGCTCGACGAGCGGGTCGCGTTGACGATCCCGCTCGAGAGCGGCGGCGGCGGCGCGCCCTCGTGGCGGGTCTCGCAGGAGATTGAGGGCGACCGCGTGGTGGAGGCGCTGACGCATACGGATCGGCGCTGGTTCGCCTCGCAGCTGTTCCAGTTCAGCGGGAACAACGTCTACAAGCTGCCGTATGATCACCACGAGCTGATGGCCATGGTCGCACCCCGCGCGCTGCTCGTCACCGGCAACACGGATTTTCTGTGGCTTTCGAACCGCTCCAACTACGTCACGTCGCGCGCCACCCAGCGGATTTACGAGACGCTCGGGATCGGCGACCGGTTCGGTTTCTACATCGATGGCGGACACGGCCACTGTCAGGTGCCGGCGAGCCAGTACCCGGCGATCGCGAACTTCGTCGACAAGTTCCTGTTCGGCGTCGAGGACGCCGACACCCAGGTGAGAGTCCATCCCTACGGCGAAGACTTCGACTATCGTCGTTGGACGGCGTGGTGGGGTCACGGGCTGCCGTTTTTCCCCAACGATTGGAATCCGGGCAATGGCACGCTGGTCATGTCGACGACGCGGCCGATGCTCGTGCAGGAAGGCGTCAACGTACAGGCGGGCTATGCGTTGGCCGCGCTTCACCGCGAGCACCCGGCGGCGACGGTGGCGGTCGCTGGCGCGAGCGTGCAGCTCGATATCTACCGCCTGGACGGCCGGAGCCGGACGCTCACGATTCCGCTCGCCAACCAGTCCTACACGCTGCCCGAGAACGATCGCTCATGGGTCCCGTCGGGGAATCCGCGCGATCCCCTGACGTTCCAAGGCTCGGCGCCGGCCGACTTCGGCGGCATCGTGTTGAACTCGTTCTTCAGCGTGGTCGGACAGAACAACGGCGGGGCTGGCAATCCGGCGGGTCCGGGATTCGACACCACCGAGCCGCTCCGGGTGAAGTTCCACAGCGATGCTGAAGGTCCTGGCCTTGGCGGAATCTGGAGCCAACCGGTGACCGTGCGCGACGAGACGCCGTAGTCGGTCAAGGAAGGTGCGTGGGCGGGCTCTGCTGGCCCACGCATCATCCGTTCGTTCCGGCGCACGATGCGCAGACAGGCAAAGCACGCGGGAGCGCCCCGCCAGCAGGGTGCTGCCAGCCGAGCGGTCGGGGCGCACCTGGTTGCGCCCTCGTGCCGAACGATCCACCGACGCGGCAAGCTGCGCTCTTGCGCTTTGGCGGCGCTGCTTCTGCCACTGGCCGCCCACGCCGCGCTCGTTTGGGACACGCGCGAGGTGCAGCTCGCAGCCAACTCGAACGCGCGCGAGATCGTCGCTCAGTACCGCTTCACGAATGCGGGCGCTTCCCCCGTCGCGATCGTCGACGTCGTCACGAGCTGCGACTGCACCACGGTGGAACTGACCAAGCGCGTTTACGCGCCCGGTGAAACAGGCACGCTGATGGCGAAGCTCGCGCTCGGCAGCGTTGCCCGTTCGCAGGAGGAAACGATCGCCGTGGTCACCGACGGCGCGCCGGCCGAACCCGTCGTGTTGCACTTGCGGGCGGAAATTCAGCCGCTCGTGACGCTCTCCTCGCCGCTGCTGATCTGGCCCACGGGAGCGGAGCCGCAACCGCAGGAGGTGCTCGTGCAGGCGACAGGCGCGCTCGCGATCCGCTCGCTTGCGATCACCGGAACGCATCCCAGAGACGCCGTCACGGCGCGCATCGAACCCGAGATCGAGGGCGCGAAGCATCGTGTGTGGGTGCGCCCGCTCTCGACCGCGCGGCCGCAGAATTTCGCAGTCTCGTGCCGCGTCACCTTCCTGGACGGCACGACGCAAGAGGTGGTCGTCCGTGGCCGAACCGCCCCGGCCGCGGCAAGGAGGGAGTCCGCCGCTGCGCGCGGCCAATAAGCGTCGCGCGGCGCGCTGACGGCTGCTGCGTTGATCGCCGGCAGTGCTGGTCCGGGCGTGCTGCAGCCAGCCGGTGAATCCGAGGACTGGTGCTTTCGCCGGCGGTTGGAGCGATCCGGCTACACGGATTCCCAGGCGCGATCGCGGACCGGATCGCGGCCTTCGTCGTAGTCGATCAAATCAAAAACGGTTTCGATCGGGCGGCCCTGCAGTCCGAACTCCTCCACGCGCACGCGCAACATCGCCGAGCGATCGTCGCGCCAGCCGAGTTTCACCATGAAACGATTCCAGACCACGCATTCGGCGTCGGTATGGCATTTCCCCTGCTCCTCGGCCCAGGCGAGGATTTCCTCGTCGGTGCCGCCAGCGAGCGTTCGGTCGCGAATGCTCGCATATGACAAACCGAGAAACACGCAGCAGCGGGCGTCGAAGAAGATGGGCTTGGTTTCGCCGAGATTGGCGACATACGCGGCCGGCAGCCGGCCGGCGGCATGCAAGCGGATCTTGTCGAGCATCCGGCCGAAATAGACGAGTCGGCCGACTTTCACGTAAGGGCTGCGGAGATCGGCAACGGCAGGCATGGGAGTGAGGGTGCCGTGAACGTAGCCTCAGCTCGCGCGACGACGCAAGGGAGCGGACGTCTCCCGCACCGCAGTCGCGCCTTAATGCGTGGCCCTACTGTGCCCTGGGAACGCGGACGCACTCGTCCGCCCCGTCTAGGAAACGGCCGTACACGACGCAGGAGGAGCCTGCGCCGCCGCTGCGCGCGACGGGCTACCGGGTCGTCGGGGCAGACGTCACGCAATCCTGCCGCCGGCTCCCGCGAGGTAACACTTCCGTTACCGTGTCGCGTTTGTCGTCCGCCTCTCTCCCCGCGATGCCCATGGGTCCTGTCATCCCAGGCTCCTCGATGAAACTGCCCTTAGCCTCGCTATGCTCGACCGTGCTGGTCACCCTCCTCGCTTCCGTCGCGCCGGCACAGGACTCCGGCTATGCGTTCAGCCTGCTCGCTGGGCGCCCGTTTTTTGGCGGTCTCGACGGCCAGGGCCGTGCGGCGGGATTCACCACACCGAGCAGCGCGGCGGTCGACCAGGCCGGCAACCTTTTCGTCGCCGACACCACGAATCACACCATCCGCAAGATCACGCCATCGGGTACGGTAAGCACGTTCGCCGGCATGGGTGGACAGCCGGGCAGCGTCGACGGCACCGGCAATGCAGCCCGCTTCCTGTCTCCCCATGGCGTGGCGCTGGACGAGGCCGGCAATCTCTACGTCGCGGACTCGGGCAACAATACGATCCGCAAGATCACGCCCACCGGCGTGGTCAGCACGCTCGCCGGACAAGCGGGCGCGGCGGGCAGCGCGGACGGTGACGGGTCAGCCGCGCGGTTCAATCATCCGACCGGCGTGACAGCGTATCCCGACGGCACGCTGTTCGTGGCGGACACGCAGAACCACGTCATTCGCACGATCACGCCCGCCGGCCGTGTCAGCACGTTTGCCGGCAAGACCGGAATCCGCGGCAACACGAATGGGACGGTGGATACCGCGCTGTTCGCTCTGCCGCGGAACATCGCGGTCTTCCGGGGCAACCTCTACGTGACGGAGCAGGAATCCGCAGCGATCCGCTGGATCACTCCGACGGGGGTTGTCCTCACGCTCGCGGGCGATCCCGACCTCGTGGGCTCGGCTGACGGCACCGGCGGCGACGCCCGCTTCTCGAGTCCCGCCGGGCTGGCCGTGGATCGGGATGGCAACATCTTCGTGGCCGACAGCCTCAACAACACGATCCGCCGGGTCACGCCGCTCAATGGGCCGGCACCTCTCGGCGTCGTGACCACGGTGGCCGGCCAAGCGGGTGTCACCGGTTCGGCGGATGGCGTCGGCAGCCAGGCGCGGTTCAACCTGCCCTACGGCATCGCGGTGGACGCCGCCGGCAACATCTTCGTCGCCGATTTGGGCAACACCACGATTCGGAAAATCGCTCCGTCGGGTGCCGTCACTACCCTGGCCGGCGAAGCCAGCGTCGGCACCGCCGATGGTCCCGGCCCGATGGCGCGCTTCAATTACCCGAATGGAGTGGCGGTGGATCTGGCCGGCAACACCTACGTCGCGGACACGTTCAACGCCACGATCCGCAAGATCACGCCGGCTGGCGTGGTGAGCACCCTCGCCGGCGCCGCCGGACAAATCGGCAGCGCCGACGGGACGGGCAGCGCGGCACGCTTCGAATTCCCGCTGGGAATTGCCGTCGACCGCGCCGGCAACGTCTACACGACCGCCAACTCCGCTACCGTTCGAAAGATCACCCCCGCCGGCGTGGTGACGACGATCGCCGGCGTATCCGGAAACTTCGGCAGCGCCGACGGACCCGGCCTCGCGGCTCGTTTCGCGTTTCCCAATGGTCTCGCGGTCGCCACGGACGGCACGCTGTATGTGGCCGACGAGGAAAACTCGACGATCCGCCAGATCACGCCGGATGGCATGGTCAGCACGCTCGCAGGTTCGCCCGCGCAGCGAGGCGGCATCGATGGGACGGGGACCGCGGCGAGGTTTGTTCAACCGGCCGGATTGACGATCGACGCCGCAGGAAATCTTTATGTGTCCGATCGCGGTGACTTCACCGTGCGCAAAATCACACCCGCGGGCGAGGTGACCACAGTGGCCGGCCAACACGGGATCGCCGGCGGCGCGGACGGCACCGGCAGCGCGGCCCAGTTTGCTTATGCCGGCGGCATCGCGATCGACCGGCGGGGCACGCTCTACGTGGCGGACTCGAATAACCGGATTCGTCAAATCACCCCCGCTGGGCTGGTGACCACGATCGTCGCCGACACGACGGTTTTCGATCCCGCCAGCGGCAGCGCCGATTTTCCCCTGACCTATCTCGCGCGCAACATCGCGACCGACCTCGCGGGAAATCTCTACGTGACCGACGGCGGGAACAACACGATCCGCAAGGCCGTGTCGACGACCCGGCTGGTGAACCTCTCGGTGCGCACACGCGTCGGCACCGGCGAGCAGACGCCGATCGTGGGCTTCTTTCTCGGCGGGCCCAAGCGGTTGCTCGTTCGCGGCATCGGTCCGACGCTGGCGACGATGGGGGTGACGACGGCGACGGCCGATCCGCAGTTGCGGCTGTTCGATTTCAACGGCGCGCCGCTTCAGGACAACGACGATTGGGGCGGCTCAGCCCAGGTGAGTCAGGTGTTTGCCGAGGTCGGCGCGTTTTCGCTCGCAGCGGGATCCAAGGACGCCGCGCTGCTGGCGTCGCTCACGCCCGGACTCTATACGGCGCACCTGACCGCCGCAGGTGCCGGCGGCGGTGTCACCTTGCTCGAGGCCTACGATGCCGACGCGAGCGCCTCGGGACATCTGACCAACCTGTCGGCCCGCACGTTCGCGGGCGTCGGCGACGATACGCTGATCGTCGGATTTGTCCTGTCCGGGCATGCTCCGAAGACGGTGTTGATCCGGGCTGCGGGTCCGTCGCTGGTGCGTTTGGGCCTCGGCGCCTCGAGCGTGCTGGCGGATCCGAAGCTCACGCTCTATCACGGCGCCACCGTCATCGACGAAAACGACGATTGGGGAGGCACGATGGAGTTGAAAGCTTCGAGTCAGGCGGTGGGCGCGTTCGAGTTCGATTCCGCGGCGAGCAAGGATGCCGCCGTGCTGACGACGCTGCCGCCCGGCGTGTACACGGTCCACGTCAGCGGGGCCAACGCCGGCACCGGCGTCGCGCTCGTCGAACTCTACGACGTGCCGTAGCCGCGGAGCACACCGACGACCCGGAAGTGCTGCCGTGAAGAGACACAGGAGGCACAAGCCTGGGAGCGCGGGCATCTTGCCCGCCGGTTCGTGGCCGCGTTGGAGCGCGGACGCCCTCGTCCGCTCCGTTTGGATGAGGTGAACTGATCCGAGCCAGCCCGCTACTCACGCGAACGCCCCGAAAGCATGGTTGCTGAAACGGCGGAGCCCCAGCCCGCGTCGCGCTGCGCGCCGGATCACGCAAATCGGGCGATGAAGTGCCGTCGGTCAGGCTTGGCGTGCTTCGCCTCGACTCAAGGCACGTTGCAGGTGCCGTCCGAATGTCGCGGCCGCGGTGCCGATGACACTTGCAGCGAAGGCGACGAGGAAACTCATGAACAGCCCCGCGGGCCGATCTTCTCTGTCACCAAATATCAGGATGAAGACCACTCCTCCGGCTACGAAACCAAGGAGCGCCATCGCGCAATGTTTGATGGTTCGCAATGCTTCCAAGGTCGTCGGCGAGAAAGTCCCGGTTCGCCTGACGTGCCCGAACAGCCCGAATGCACGCTGGAGCACCACAAAGAAAGGGATGGAACCCACATAGACATACGCGAGGAAGGGATCCTTGAAGTAGATCTCGAAAGGGGAGGCGTGGGCGTTCCTGCCCTCAAGGTGGGGTTCCCAAAGCATCCAGCCCAGAGTGCCGATGCCAATGAGCACGATGACCATCTGAAAAAACAAGGCTGAGCGACTTTTCATGGTTGGCGTTTTCATCAGTGGCAGGATGCCGCAGCTCGGTGAAATCAGGATGAAGCCGCGATGAATTTCGCGTGCGAATCATTGGCGCCGGGCTCAGGCCGCTGCTTGTTGGATTCCCCCGAGACCGATCGTCGTCGAGAACAGATCAACAAACAGCGGCCTGATCTCATGTCGTCGACTGGCACGAGTCGCGCCGACTGGCCGCGAATCAGATCCGGCTGGTTTTCAACTCTCCGCTCTCAACTTGGTGGCCGCGCTTGCCGCGCCGGAGGCCCGTGCCAGGCTCAAGCAACCATGAAGGGATCCAGATTGCGCCGGGTCGTCCCTGCCACAGCGGCTGCTCTCCTGGTGGCATGTCTGGCGGCAACGCTGCTCGTCTCCTGCGCCTCGCCGGGTGAGCCACCGCAATCATCGAGTGAGAAACCGCGACCGGTGTCCACCTACAGCGTCGACCCCAACACACCGACCAATCCGTCTCCCACCGCATCGTCGGAAACGACACGACGCGCGGTGACGACTCACCGGCTCGAATACTACAAGCTGCCACAGCCCTATCCCATCCACCACCCGTTCCCGCAGGCTGGGATCACGCGCACGCACGGGCTGCGGTCGTCGGTGTTCACCCAAGCCCAGATGAACGCTCACGCCCAGCGGGCATTCGAGCAGTGGGTGGAGCACTGGATCACCGAGTCCGATTGCCCGCCTGGTGCCGTCCGGCCGCACCTGGGCCCCGGTCCCGGTCTGCTGTATTACACCGAGCCGTATGGCACGATTTCGGAGTTCGTCGGCTGGGGCATGCTGCTGACGGTGATGATGGACAACGATCAGAACCGCGCGAAAGGCCTGTTCGATTCGCTCGACGCCTATCGCAAGGCCTATCTCAACGAGTGGGGCTTCATGATGAGCACGGTGAATTACCACAAACCGATGGACGCGTGGAATCGCGACGCGGCGACCGAGGCGGACGAGAACATGGCGATGGGGCTGCTGCTGGCGCATTACCAGTGGGGCAGTGACGGTGCCGTGAACTACCTCGCGGAGGCGAAGCAGTTGATCAACGACATCTCCCAGCACCTGGTCGAGCGGCCGTCCTATGCGCTCAAGCCCGCGGCGACGTGGGGCGGAAGCGACACCGTTGATCCCGCCTACTACGATTCCATCTACTATCCCCTGTGGTTCGCTCTCACCGGCGACGCGACGTGGACGAAACTCGACGAGAGCTATCGCACGCTCACCGCGTATTTCATCAAGAAGTATGGGACTGGGTTGGTGCCGGAGTGGTGCACGGTCGACGGCAAGGAGTCCCGTGGCGGTGGCAACGGCCTGAACGGAGACTCGTATTTCTACGGCTGGGATGCGCATCAGGTCTCCACGAAATGGGCGATCCACTACGCTTGGTATGGTAGATCCCGGACCCCCGTCTTCGCCGATGCGGCGGATACGTTCGCGGCGTGGATCAAGCGAGAGGCGAAGGGCGACCTCACGCGACTCACCAATGCCTACACCCTCGACGGCAAGCCGCGAGGCACGTTCACCGGTCTCCCCGGCATGGTGGGAGCGATGGGGCTCTCTGGCACCGTCTCGCCGCAGAACCAGGATCTGGTCGACGACGCTTATCGGTTCCTGCTGACGATGGATGTGACGCAGCACTACGGCTGGGGAACCGCCACCGCCAAGCTGAGGGACCTGCTGGTCTACTCCGGGAACTTCGTCAACGTCACTGACCTCGACCGCTGACGGGATCGCGGATCCCTACGAGCGCTGGCTCGTCCCCGAAGGCGCCCTGGGAGCGCGGGCATCTTGCCCGCTCATGTTGTATCCTACCTACACCCTGAAGGTGTGCCACTATCGGATGCCTTTCCTGGACACGTTCCACTTCCGTCTGGCCGGCGACAAGCTATTCGTCGCGTCCGGAGCAGACCGTCGGGACCGGCGACTTGAAGCCGATCCAACGCGTCGGCCAACTCGTGCGGTAACGAACCCACCGGCGGCCTTCATCCGGCTGCTCTCGCTCAAGGCGTGCGCTTCTTGCTCGGCTGGTCGGTAGGTGCCGCTGCTTCCGGCTCCACTTTCTTGACGTCGTCCGTTGCCACTTTCGGCGGTGTCTCCGGCTTTTCACTCGCGACACCCTCCCCGTCCGCGCTGTCACCCGTCGGCAGGACATTGTCCGGATCCACCGTGCCCTCGATCGTCGGATTGAACGCCCGCACGAACCCGTGCCGAAACAGATTCACGATGGTCGTCCACAATCCGACCTGCGGATCGCCAAACCGCCCCTGAAACGGAATCCGCGTGCCCACCTGATCGCGCGCCTTGTTCTTCACCAGCCAGGCAAGACCCTGCACGACGTTCTCCCAAATCCGCGTCAGCACGCTTTTGTTTTCGTCGGAGACATTGTTGAAATCTACCTCTTCGAAGAACGGCTTCACGTAGCCTTGGAACCCGCCGTCCTTGCCCGCCATCTCGGCCGCGAGTTCCATTTTGCCGCGGCTCACATCAACGTTCGCATACGCCTTCAGCGATTCGTTCAGCTCGGGCAGGTTCACGTTCTCGAGTTTCGCGCTGAGATGAAAATGCGGCTGCGCCGCCAGAGGTTCGGCGCTGATCGCGAGCCGCAGCTGGCCGCCACCCAGGCTGTCGCCCTCGAGGACGATCTCGGCGGGAAACTCCTCGCCGCTCTCGCTCGGCCGGTTGCGTAACCCCGTCGCCGCCAGCCGCAGGTTCGTCACGAACAGATCCACCGCCGGCGTCTTCGTCGTGTCCTGATAGCGGAGCAACCCGTGGTTCACCTCGAGGTGTGTGATCTCGAGCGGAAACAAATCCTCGATCACCTCCTGCCAGCGACGATCGACGTCAGTCTGGCTTTCCGCCTCCGTCGCGCCGGCCACGAACGTCAGCTGACCTTCCTCGACGAGAATATCGCTGACGATCTTCCCGTGAAACAGGTCGCGCCACGCCACGGAGAAATCGATGGTGCGCGCGCGCACGAACGGCGTCCGCACCTCGCCGCTCACCTTGTAGATTTCCACACCCTCGAGCGCGTAGGCTCCGCGCCAGAGCGCGATGCCAATATCCGCCACATGGCCGGTGTAGCCGGGAATGCTCTGCAACCGGTGGTTCACCTGGTTCCTGACCACATACGGGAGCGCGATCCGCACCGCCAGCAGCGTCACCGCGACGACAGCGATGGTGATGACCACACGCCGCGGCCAACGGCGAACGCGGTGAATCAACGGTGTTATGTCGGCGGCCATGTGAACTCCTCGCATGGACCCGCCCGAGGCCCGCCGGTGCGGCAGGACAAACCACCACAGACTACGCGGAAAAACACGGAGGCAAACCGATGTTCGCCGCAAGTCTCCGCAGGCCCGGGCCAGTTGTTTTCCCGATCAGGAATCCAATTTCCCGACAGTCCTGCACCCGCCGCGGAGCAGGGCTGAAAAGGCGGAGCCCGACCGCCGAGCGGGCGGATGGACGAACCACCATCCGAGGAAATCTGGGCGGCTCCAGCGTCCCCGCCCCCCGGGGTTGCCGACGTCGACCAGAAACGGCCGATCGCGATGTTTGCACCAGCTGGCGCGGAATTCAGCGCTCCCAACGGAAACGGCGCTCCGCCTCCGTGATCGGAACGTCGTTGATGCTCGCATAGCGGCGGCGCATTAGCCCGTGCTCATCGAACTCCCAGTTCTCGTTCCCGTAGGAGAGCCACCATTGGCTGGATACGTCGTGCCACTCGTATTCGAAACGAACCGCGATGCGGTCGTCGGTAAACGCCCACAGTTCCTTGCGTAAACGGTAATCGAGTTCCTTCGCCCATTTGCGCCGCAGAAACGCGACGATCGCCGGCCTGCCCGTGATGAACTCCGAACGATTTCTCCATTCCGAACCTTCGGTGTAGGCGAGCGCGACTCGCTCGGGATCGCGGCTGTTCCAAGCGTCTTCGGCCGCTTGCACCTTCTGGCGCGCGGTGGCTTCAGTGAAAGGCGGGAGCGGCGGACGATCGTTCATGGCTGCCCCATTGGATGCCGGCGACGCGGAAGCGTTACGGGCCGCGTGGAAAAACCCGCCATCCGCAGATTTGCCGGGCGCGTTGTCACAGCGTCGGCTGACGTCGCCCGTGTCGCGTTCGCTCTCACGGAGCCGTGGTCCGCGCCCGGCCGGATTTCTGCCAATGGGCTTGGGCGGATCCGCGCACCTACATCATCGGCGTGGTCAACGGCTGGGGTCTCATCGTGGTGTCTTTGCCGAGCGGACGGATTTTTTTGCGGGTGACGCGGGCAACGCGACCGACCCGGTCTTCACCGGGCCGGCCGGGCGATAGGTGTTGAGGAGGACACCGCTGGGCGTGCTGCGAGTCTCGACGAGCGCCATCCTCCGCGGCGGAACGCCGGCCTCGAATAGCCGCTTTCCACTGCCCAGCACCAGCGGAAACACCCAGAGCCGATGCTCGCCGACGAGATCGGCGCTCATCAGCATCTGCAGCAATGCCCCGCTGCCCCAAACGTGGAACTCGGGCCCTTCCGACGCCTTCAGCCGGCGGATCTCGTCTTCGACCGCTCCGCCGATCCGCTGCGCGGGTTTCCAGTCGAGTCGGTCGAGGCGACGCGTGACCACATGTTTCGTCGCGCGGTTGAACGCCTTTCCGATGCGGTTGTCGTCGTGATGCGGCCAGTAGCCGGCAAAGATCTCGTAAGTCCGGCGGCCCAGGAGCAGGTCGAATTCGCGGGAGATGATTTCGTCAATGACCTGGCCCGCGGTGTCATCGATAAACGGCATGGCCCAGCCGCCGTGCGTGAAACCCTGGCTCGGATCCTCCTCGGGACCGCCGGGCGCCTGCATGACGCCGTCGAGCGTGACTTGGGTGATGGCGATGATCTTTCTCATGGTGGCTCTCTTGTTTCTCGTTTTCTATCTCAACGAGCGACGAGCGCTCCGCCGGACACAAGGTGGCTGGCCATTCACTGCAGGTTGTGCAGGTTCCGCCGAGCTGTTCGCCATGAATCGTCGTTCACTCACTCCTCGCGTTCGCGCGGTCCTGCGCCGGTTGGCGGCAGGCCCGCAGGACATGCGCGACGAGGCGCTGTTGCGTGAAATCAACGACGAGCTGAAAAAGCTGCCGGTCGAGGAGATCGCCCACGTGCGCGATCGCGTCCGGTATTCCTGTCCGCCTTGCCCCATGGTGCAGTCAGTGGTCCTCATGTTGAACGGGTTGATCGAGGTGAAGAACCTGCAGTTGTAGTTCGGCAGGTCGAACGGCTTGCCTGCACGACTCCTACTCGAAGCGGAACGCGTGAGCATTTGGGCGAAAGCCTTACGGCTTCCGCTACAGAGCGTGTTGAGAACAACGCGCTCGAATCTTCACTCGGTCGATCTCGTGGCGAAATTCTCGTCCGCTTCGCAGGCCGGATTTGTGAGACGAACACGGAAGGCGGGCCAAGCACCTGGCACGGTGCAATCCCGCGTCGGCGCCGAGGCCACGCTCGGTGAGTGGATCGATCCGCCAGAGTTGCTCGGCGGCCCTGGCGGTCGCGTTGCAGAAGCGCGACCGGCACCACGTTTGTCAGCGTGCTTCGAAAAACTGCGCGCGCGACCTCGCTCCACGGTTTGACCAGAGCGGCGGCAAGCCGGGCTACTTTTCTTGGCACCTTTTTCGCGCGCCCAACGTCGAGCATGGGCGTAATCCCGGCCGGAAACCCCTCCTCTTGTCCCCGGAAGGCCTATGAAGACTAAAGCTGGTTTTGCTGTGTTGCTCGTCGCCGCGATCGCGCTGCCGGTCGCCACGTTGATGTTCGCCGCCCAAGCGGCCCGAGGCGCCAAGGGCGCTCCGCCCCGACCGCAAGGTCCGTGCGACGTCTACGCCGCCGCGGGCGCTCCGTGCGTCGGCGCGCACAGCTCCACGCGCGCGCTCTACGCCTCTTACAACGGACCGCTCTATCAGGTGATGCGCCAGTCGGACGGCAAGACGCTCGACATCGGCGTCGTCCAGCCTTCCGCCAACGACGCGGGCGGCTACGCCGACGCGGCCGCGCAGGACGCGTTTTGTGCCAACACTTATTGCTGGATCACCACACTCTATGACCAGTCCGGTCAGGGCAACGATCTCACCCAGGCGCCCCGCGGCGGGTTCAGCGGGCCCGCGATGGGCGGATTCAACAATCTTCCGATCGCCGACATGGCGCCCGTCACGGTCATGGGCCACAAGGTCTACGGCGTCTTCATCGCGCCGGGCATGGGCCTGCGCAACAACAACCCCAAGGGCACCGCGGTCGACGACCAGGCCGAGGGTCAATACTGGGTGATCGACGGTCACCATTTCAACAGCGGCTGCTGCTTCGACTACGGCAACGCCGAGACCGACAGCCGCGACGACGGCAACGGCACGATGGAAACCACCTACTACGGCACGGCGAACGTGTGGTATCACGGCCATCCGCCCGGCCCGTGGATCATGACCGACCAGGAGAACAATCTCGTCGGTTGCGTGAATCCCGACGGCTCCAAGCTCTGCGTCGGACTGCCCAGCATCGACTGGCGTTTCGTTACCGCGATCGCCAAGGGCGAGCCGCACCACTGGACCTCTCTCGGCGGCGACGCGCAGCGCGGCGAATTGGCCGTCATGTTCGACGGCCCGCGCATCAACGCCACCTACGACCCGATGCGCAAGCAAGGCGCCATCCTCCTCGGCAACGGCGGCGACAACAGCGTCGGCTCTCAGGGCACGTTCTACGAAGGCGCGATGACTGCGGCCGGCACGTTCCCGAGCGACGCGACCGACCAACTCGTCCAGGCCAACGTCGTCGTCGCCGGCTACAATCTACCTCCGCTCACCATCGCGCCCGCATCGGCGACCCCCCGGCCACCGGGACTCCAGACGTTCACCCCGCGGTCCTCGCAGGAGACCGTCGTAACCTTCACCAACACCGGCACGGCGCCCGCGACCGATGTCCGGCTGAGCCTCGACGTGCCGTCGGGCTGGACCGCCGCCTTCACGGGCGGCAAAGGCGCCGCGGCGACGATCGCCGGGCCGGTGGGGCCCGGCGCCAGCGTAAGCGCGACGTTCAAGGTCACCTCGCCGCGCGCCGCTTTCAACGGCGATCTCGTCGCGCGCGCGGCGTGGACCGACTCCGCCACGGGCACGGCGAAATCCGACGCGCGAGCCGAGAAGGTGCGCAACGTCAGCCCCGTTAAGCTGAACGAATTTCGGATCAGCACCGGCTCGCCGTTCAACCCGACGGACTCGTTCATCGAGCTCTACAACCCGGGCGACGATGCCATCGACGTCTCCAACTGGACGCTGACTCACCACCCCGCCGAGGAGCCGATCTTCTCGTCGGTGCAGATTCCCGCCGGCACCAAGCTCGCCCCGAAGGCGTTCTACCTGCTCGGGCTCGCCAATTCCGGCCTGGCGGTTCCTGCGCGCAAGGGCGACACCACGCTCTACGTTCGGAGCACTGACGGCATGAAGGTGGGCGACACGATCGAGATCGACACCGGCTCCGGCAGGGAGGCGCGCAAGATCGCGCAACTCGGCACCGCGGCCAGCGCCGCCACCACGTTGTGGCAACCGCTGCCCGAAGGTCCGGTGATCACGATTCCGGCCGGCTCCACCAATGTCCCGGTCACGCACCTGTCCGGCTTCGCCGTCGGCGAAAAGATCGCGCTCGGCTACGGCACCACGACCCCCGCCGTCGCCAACAACGTGGAGCGCTACGAGGTCGTCACTGTCACCGCGGTCGGCAAACCCGGCACGCAGGCCTGGCTCTCGATGGACGCGAAGGCCGGCGACACCAACATCAAGGTTTCCTCCGTCGAAAACATCTCCGTCGGCGACCAGATCCGGCTGGATATCGACACCATGGGCCACGGCATCGAGACCGTCACGGTCACCCGCGTCGGCACGGCGTCGGTTCGCAACACCTTCCGCGGCCCCTTGAACGCCGATGAAGATCCCGGCACGGGGCTCGACCTCGCCGCTCCGCTGAAGTTCGACCATGCGTCCAACATGCCCTTCAGCGTCCGCGGCACGGGCATCAGCTTCGAGCCGGCGACCGCGTTCGCGCACGCGAGCAACGAGCCCGTTCAGGCGCTCGGCACCGGCATCACGCTCGATCAACCGCTCGCACGCGATCACGCGATCAACGCCGCCGTCCGCGACGCGCAGGTCACGACCGCCGGTTACCAGGGCCAGCAAGCGCCCGATCAATGGTTCGGTGGCCCGGCGCTCTTCGCGGCGGAGCAGACCCGGCCGGGCCGCACGGTTTTCGCCGGCGCCATGATCCTGCGCGACGGCGCCGGGCTCGTCGTCGACAGCCTCAACTACGGGCTGATCGTCGATCCGTGGGCCGCCGAGGGATACCAGGCCGGCGGCGGGCCCGCCGAGAGCGGCAGCGTCACGCCGACGCCCACGCGGTTCCGTCCGATGTGGGTGCCCGCGGGCGCCGACGATCCGAGCAACCGCAGCGTCGGCCGCTTCCCTGACGGCGTCGACACCGACAGCAATCGCGCCGATTTCCTCATTCAACCTGCCACGTCGCTCGCGTCCGGATCCGCGGCCGGCACAGCCAACATCAAGGTCGAAAGCGTGAGGGAATTCAGTCGCGGCCAGACGATCACGATCGATGTCGGCCCGAACCAGGAGGCCGCGGTCATTTCGACCGTGGGTACGTCCGGCGGCACTGCCATGGGTTCCGCAAGCACGTTCGGCGCGACGGAGCTGGTGGTCGGTGATATCAGCGGGTTCAGCACCGGCCAGACGATCGCCATCGATCGCGGGGCGAACTTCGAGACGGCGATCGTCGCCTCAACTAACCGCGGTTTCCCCGTCGGATTCCGCGGCGGGCCGGGCCGTCCCGCCACGATCACGGTGACGACCCCGCTGCGGTTCGCGCACGCCGCCGAGGCCGCCGTCGCCGGCACCGGGATCACGCTCACCACCGCGCTCACTCGCGCGCACGCCAGCGGCGTGCCGATCGGCAGCGATCTCCCCACGCCCGGTGCACCGAACCGGTACTATCGAGATTTAAAGTAACGCGGACCTCACAGGTGCTCGCAGAGCCAGCTGAGTTCGAACCACGCCTCCGTTTCGGTTTGTTCTCAGCGCCCTCCGCGACCTCCTGTTCAAATCTGAATCCCTCGAATCTTGCAGGCTGAGGATTCCCCGCCTGTGAGATCCAATCACCTCCGAACTTTCACAGGAGCTCGCAGAGGAAGCAGAGTTCAAGCCACGCTTCTGTCTCCGTTTGTTCTCTGCGCCCTCCGCGACCTCCTGTTCAAATCTGAATCCCTGGGATCCTGCACGCATAGGCTTCCCGCCGGTGCGACCCGATAATCGTTCCAGCTTTGCCACCTCACGAATCTCCCCCTCGCCCTCGTTCGCTTCGCGCTTGGCCCTGGTGGCGCTGGGCGCTGACCGCCTTGAGCGCGCTCGGCCTGGCGTTGAGCAGCTACCTGAGCTGGCACGCGCTCGCTGGCGGCGCGATGCTCGGTTGCGGTGGTGGCAGTCCATGCGACGACGTATTGAACAGCCGATGGTCCATGATCGCCGGTATCCTGCCTGTGAGCGGCCTCGCAGCCGGCGCGTATCTCGCGATGCTGGTGTGCAGCCTTGCCATCGGCCCCGCCAACCCCGCGCCGGTCCGGCGGCTGGCGTGGGACGCCCTGCAGGTCCTGACAGGCGCCGCTGCGGGGAGCGCCGTGTGGTTCACGATCGTGCAGAAATGGATCGTCGGCGCGTTCTGCCCCTACTGCATGGCCACGCATCTCACGGGCCTGGTGCTGACCGTGCTGGTGATCTGGCGCGTGTTACGGGCCGCCGAAGACGATTTCACCGACGCTCCCGTTGTAGCCGGGATCGCCGCCCCCGGCCGGCCTCAACGAGGCCAGCTACCGCCGCACGCCCGCACCTCCGGCTTCCGGCTTTCCGTCCTCCGTCGTCTTTCCCCGGTCCTCATCGGCGTCGCGCTCGCCGCGATCCTGGTCGCCGCGCAGATCGCACTCGCGCCCACGTCCATGTATCGCGGCGGCGAGTCGCAGAACCAGCCCGCCGCGCTCGACCCGCACGCCGTGCCGCTCGTCGGTTCGCCGGACGCACGCTACATCGTCACGCTACTCTTCGACTATCAGTGCGCGCATTGCCAGCAACTGCACTTGATGCTCAGCGAGGCGGTTCGCCGGTATGAGGGTCAACTCGCATTCGCGCTGTGCCCCGCGCCGCTGAACACGCGGTGCAATCCCTACGTCCCCCGCGACGTCGACGAGTTCAAGGACTCCTGCGAACTGGCGCGGATCGCGCTCACCGTTTGGCGGGCCGATCGCACAGCGTTCCCGGCCTTCGAGGACTGGATGTATACGTTCGACTCCGGCGACCGCTGGCGCCCGCGAACCGTCACGGACGCGACCACCAAGGCGATCGAGCTCGTCGGCCGCGCGAAATTCGACGCCGCCTCGAACGATCCATGGATTGACCGCTATCTGCAGGCGTCCGTCCGCATCTACGGCGACACGATGCAGAACGGCATCGGCGGTGTGCCGAAGCTCGTCTTCGGTCCGCGCTGGGTGTCCCCGCAGCCCCGCGATGCCGCCGATCTCGTTTCCATCCTGCAGACCCGCCTCGGCCTTCCCCATCCCGCCCCAGCACCGTCGCCGACCGTGCATTGAGACGCCTGCCGTCAGATCTCGGAAGGAGCCTCGCGCACACTAGAGGCTATCCGAAACTTCCCAGTGGTAGGGACGCCTCTCCGAGGCGTCCGCGATCGAGACGATGCGTTCGAGGTGAGGACAGCTCGGAGCGGTCCCCTACCGCGGGTTCCATCCGGGCTCACCGGGTTTTCGGATAGCCTCTAGAGACCCTCCGGTACGACTCGCCTTCCCTTGCAGGGCTGTCGCTTGCCACAACCAAGCGCCGAATGCGCTCCTACCCGGCGCCGAGCACCATTCCGCCCGGGGAGTCGCGCTGCCGCGACGAGTCTTCGGATAGCCCCAGCCTGGAGGCGAGAGCTGACGCAGCCGACGCATTGCGGACTGCGCAGGACATGACGCCAACAGCGACAGGCACAATGCTAATCAAGAGCACCAGCGATGCTTCAGCTTTCGCAATCAAGGTGCATAGTTCTTGTGTCGGTTTCCGAGGCAGGCTGTTGTGAGACCGTGTCCGGCTTTTGCGGCAGTTTTTCGCTCCGCGTGGATTCGCCTCGCTCATTTCGGAAATGCTCAAAGCTCACGACAGAATCCGTCCTGAAGGCAGAGAATCAGACGACTCCCACCGCCCGACCACCACGCACCCGCGGATCGCGCCGGCCCCCTCCAACGAATCTATGAACATCCGGGCTTTCGCCATTCTTCCCAGATCACTCGTCAGCATCTGTGTGGTGTGCCTGGTCGCGTCCAATATCAGAGCCGCAGTCGCGCCGGATACGCTGGCGCTGGATCCTGCTTTCGCACCTGTGCTCGAATCGACGGCCGGTCGCACCAAATCGGTGATCTCCCAACCCGACGGGAAACTCATCGTGGCCGGCTCATTCACTCGGATCAACGGAGTCTCGCGAAATAATCTCGCTCGGCTGATGAAAGACGGCGCGGTTGATCCGACGTTCTCTCCCGGCATTGGTCCGAATGGCGAAATTTCGATGACGGCTCTCCAGCCCGATGGACACGTGATCGTCGTTGGCGGCTTTACCGCGTTCGGAACAGCCGCTCGAAACGGAATCGCGCGAATAAACCTGGACGGGAGTCTCGACACTTCGTTTGTGCCAGCAAAACTGACCAACTCCCGCGACGAAACGTTGATGGATGGAGTCGTTGCTGTACAGAGCGACGGGCGGATTCTGGTCGGCCGCAAACAGGTATGGTCAGGATCCGGATCCATGGTCCGACTTGCTCCAGACGGCAGCCTCGATGCCGCGTTCTCTCGAAACGCGGCCGACACGCCGGTGCATGCAATTCGTGTTCTTTCCTCCGGCAAGATACTCGTGGCCGGAAGATTTGATTCGTATAACGGCACCCCCTGCAAAGGTATCGTTCGACTGAATGCCGATGGCACCGTCGACCCCGGCTTTGCCAACTCACTTCCCGCGGGTTTTTATCCGGTTGCGATGGACGTTTGTCCGGACGGAACCGTCGTGCTCGGAGCGGAGCGTTCCTCCACTAACCTGATCCGCCTCGCCTTGGACGGCTCGGTGGACCAACAGTTCGAGCCGTGGGGAGGCTCTGATCGTTTCGTGACGTCGCTGGCCGTGCAGCCCGATGGCCGGATCATCGCGGCCGGTTCCTTCGGGGTTGTCGACGGTGTCGAGCAGCGAGTCGTGCGGCTATCGACCAAAGGAGCCCGTGATCCGAGTTGGGAAGCACCCGACGCTCCTCAGGAGCCTCTAGCGATCCTTCTGCTGAAGGACAACCGCGTTCTCGTCGGGGGCTCGTCCGGCATGGTCGACGGCGTTCCGCGGTCGGGCCTGCAGCGCTTGCACGCCGACGGCAGCCACGATGCCACGTTTAGTGCGCAAGTGAGGGCCGCCGGGATAGTCCATGCCATGGTCCCACGGACCGATGGGAAGATTGCGATCGGTGGCCAGTTCAATTTCGTCAATGGTGCGCCTTCTGAAGGGCTGGCATTGCTAAACGCCGACGGCACAACCGCTGATGGATTTAGCGCGTCCGTGAGCCTCGTAAATGTGCCTTTGTATTCGGCCGCTGTCAGAGCTCTCGCTCTGCAACCTGATGGCCGGCTGCTTGTAGGCGGCAATTTCAATAGAGTTAATGGCGAGCCACACAGCTATATCACACGTCTCCAGTCCGGTGGTTCGATCGATCCGACGTTCTCTACGGGTGTGGGTCCGAACGGGCCTGTGAACGGGATCTCTGTCCAGCCGGACGGCCAGATCGTCTTGGGTGGAAATTTCTCCGAGTTTAGCGGCGTATTTCGCTCTGCAATCGCGCGCATCAGCGGGACGGGCGCCTTGGATCCGTCATTTACGCCCGGAACGTCGGGCTCGGTGAACACAATGCTGTTGGATTCGAGCAACAGGATATTTGTGGGTTCGTTCAACGGATTGAAATGTATTCTTCCCGACGGGAGGTCAGGCGATACCGGCCTGGTGCAGCCGATTGACTCCGGAAGCTTTGTCAGCGCGATCGCCCAGGGATCGGACCGAAAGATTTATGTGGAGGGCCTCATCGATCTGAATATCTGGGCCGATGGCGTCATGGATCTGAGCGGCGAGAAGCGCAATTTGGGCCTCGTCCGACTAAGCTCAGACGGGAAGGTGGACGGCAGTTTCGCACGAATCCCTGCGTCGCGCATCGGCGGTATCGGTGCGCTGTGTCTTCAGAGCGATGGCAGCATAATCGCAGGTCGCGCCTACAATATTGGTGGGTGGAATACGAGCACGACCGGAATCGCACGGTTTTCCAGCGCTGGCTCGCTTGACTCAAGTTTTCGAGTGCTGGATCTGGAGGATCCTGGGTTCACCAGCATGGCGCTGCTCCAGGATGGCAGGATACTCGCGTCCGGGAGCCGTTTTCACGACAAGATCACCGACCAGCGCGGACTGGCGAGATTCGCTGCTCCCAGCCGCCCTTCGCTCACCTCGCCCACCACTGCCGTATTCGTCGCCGGCGTGGAAACTTCCCTTCAACTGACGGCGACCGGCTGCCCCGCACCGACGATCGAACTGGTATCGGGTACGCTACCTTCCTGGGCGGCATGGCACCCGGATTCCGGCGTAATCTCCGGAACGGCGCTCGCTGGTGCGCCCGAGACGCTGCTGGTGTTCCGGGCGGTCAACGTAGCAGGGCAGTCCTCCCCACGGGATCTACGACTCAACGTGCAGGCCCGACCCAGGTTCACTCGACAGCCACAGGGGGCGGCGATCCCAGTCGGCGGGAGCGTTACCCTGAGTGCGCAGGGGGACGGCACGCCAGTCCCCTCGTTCCAGTGGCGGAGAAACGGGGTCGACCTGCCAGGCCAGGTCGCCGCCTCGCTTACGCTTGCCGATATGCAGCCCGCCCTGGCGGGCGTGTACACGGTCGTACTGTCGAATTCTGTCGCATCCACCGAAAGTAATCCCGCGGTCGTGGGAGTCGATACGGCTGCAAAAGTGGTCGGGGCAGCCACCGAGGTAGGCCACGATATCCCGCATTCGAACGGCAATGTTTACGACCAGGTGCTGCTGGCAGGCGAGGCGGCAACGATCACGGCTGATCCTGGACAGATAACGCGTTTGTCCTATCTCGATCTGACGGATGACATCGTGCAGGTTGAGTTCTCGGGCGCCGGCTCCCTGACGATTACCCTCGAAACTCCGACTGGGCCGGCCCGGCCGGTGAAGTACAACCAGGATGTCGAATATGTGAAGGGGCACGCCTCCCTGGTTCTGGTCGGGGCGGACGAAACGACCAACGTCGGCGCGTTCAGCGTTGGGCGAATCACCGCTTCGAACCCAACGCTGTTCCGAGACGACGTCAGCTACGATGGATATGTCGATCTCCGCTCAATTGCCATCGCCAGTTCGGACGGAAAGTTCGGCGGTGTACGTACGGCGAACGTCGTATACTCAGCGGAACAAGGCACAGTCGGGATACAGGCGATGGGCACCAGCTTCACCGGCCCGGTGTATGTGGCCGACCTGCAAGGTTCCGGGTCAGCCGAGGTCGTCCTGCTCATCGGTTCAGCGACTACAATCGCCGTCACGGGCGGAGACCTGTTTCAGAGCAACGCCCAGGTAATTAGGACCGATGGCATCGACGAACTGCAGTTTTGGCCGGGCAGCAGTTCACACGGCGTCCTCGCACCGGCGCAGCGCAATCGAGCACAACTGCTCCAAGACGGCATCGACATAACCGATCTGATCGTAGTCCCACCCAGCCAGTAGATCGGGTCAGTTCACGCCCGAGGACACGGACACGCCGCCGATCTCGTTTCCATCCTGCAGACCAGCCTCGGCCTCCCGCCGCCCTGACCGCGTTGCGGCATTCCTGTCCGCCCTGCCCGATGGTGCGGAACGCGCGAGCGTTTCGCCGAAAGCCTTACGGCTTCCGCTACAGCCGATTGGCCAGGCGTCGCCGGGGCACCTGGCGGCATCCTGCGAAAAACGCGGCGTAATTTTGCGCACCCTGTCCGCCCGCGTTCCATTCGTCCGTCAAGACAGTGTTCTCGGCTGTTCCCTCCACTCACACCTCCCTCCCATGCAAAATACCGCGTCATCCCCGGGCTCGACGAAAGAGCTGAAATCCGTCCCGAAAAACACCATCTGCCTTTGGTATAACAAGGACGCGCTCGACGCCGCGAATTTTTACGCGGCGACCTTCCCGGACACCGCGGTGACTGCGGTGCACCACGCGCCGTGCGACTACCCGTCGGGCAAGGAGGGCGACGTCCTCACGGTCGAATTCACCGTGCTCGGCATTCCCTGTCTCGGGCTCAACGGCGGGCCGGCGTTTTCGCATAGCGAGGCGTTTTCCTTCCAGGTCGCGACCGACACGCAGGAGGAAACCGACCGCTATTGGAACGCCATCGTCGGCAACGGCGGCCAGGAAAGCGCCTGCGGTTGGTGCAAGGATCGCTGGGGCCTCTCCTGGCAGATCACGCCGCGCGCGCTGACCGACGCCTTCAACGCCGGCGGCGCCGAGGCCAAACGCGCCTTTGACGCGATGATGGAGATGGGCAAGATCGACATCGCGAAAATCGAAGCCGCGCGTCGCGGGTGACGCCCGCGGCTTTCCAGCCTGCGGTGCGCGGACCGTGAGGACCGCGCGAGGACTCGTGACGGGGTAAAGTCGTGTAAGGAAATCGCAGAGCGAGTATCTAACATCATGTCACTCGCTCATGCATCACGACACCCAAGCCACCCGTTTCGCGGACTGGATGCGCCAGCACATCGCGATCCTCCACCGTGTGGTGCGGGCCTTTGCCACCGGCCGCGATTGCGACGATCTCATGCAAGAGATCATGCTCGCGTTGTGGCGCGCCGCACCGGCGTTTGCCGGCGCCAGTTCGTCCGCGACCTTCGTCTACCGGGTCGCCCACAACGCCGCGCTACTCTGGCATCGTTCTGAACGTAAACACCGGCGACGCGTCGCCATCGCGGGCCAGATCGATTGGATGATCCAGCCGGAGACGGGTCGCGCCCGCGCGGACACTCCGGCCCGGCTCGAATCGCTTTACGCCTCGATCCGCTCGCTCGCTCCGATCGACCGATCACTGATCCTGCTCTCGCTCGACGGACTCGGTTACCGCGAGATCGCCGAGATTCACGGCCTGTCCGAATCCAACGTGGGGACTCGCCTCACCCGGCTGCGCAAGCGGCTGGCCGACATCATGACATCAGGAGAACAACCATGACCACCAACGCGCTCGACGAACTGTGGCGTTCCTCGCCCAACGAACCGCTGGCCGACGCCGGCGCACGCCTGGCCGCACATTTTGTGACTCGGCTCCGCGAGCGGCGCCGGCTGCAGGGATGGTGGCTCGGCTGGACCTTCCTTGCGCTGACAGGTGCAACGGCTCTCGCCCTCGCGCAGCTCGTGCAGCAAGGCCCGCTCGAGTTCGCGGGACAGGGGGCGCTTTGGCTGCTGCTGCTGCTGCCGTGGAGTGCGGCCATTCACTTCCTGCGAAAACTTCTGCGCGAAGGCGTACCGCCGAAGACGTCGATTCGCTCGTTGCGCGAGGCCTTGCTGGCAGCCCGGGAAGGAAACCGGGCGGAGCGCCGCCGTCTCGCCGTGATCGCAATTCTCCTCGGCGCGCTGGCGCCCGTCACCGCCGTCGCGGTCCGGCAGCTCCACCTCGCCGGCAAGGCGAGCGTCAACGAAGCGTGGTCGTTGGCTTTGGTCTTCGGTTTGGCGCTCGCCGTCGGCGGCGGAATCGTGGCGTGGCGTTACCGCCGGCGACTCGTGCCGGAGTGCCGCCGGCTCGAGTCGTTGTTGCGTGATCTCGAATCGAATCCTGTCCTCTAGTCGTCAGCTTCACCCGCTCCATCGCATGAGAACTGTTCCTACTTTGTTCGCCGCCGTGACTCTCGCGGTTACGGCTCATCCCGCCGTTGCGGCCCCGCTCACCCCAGCAGACCTCCAGCAATCGGTCGCCCCGCTCGTGGAGAACAAAACCCTGCAGGCCGTTTCACTCGGGCTAATCCAGTCGGGCAAGGTGGTCACGGCTCATGCCGGGTCATTGAGTCCCGCCACCACCACGCCGCCCGACGACCAAACGCTCTACGAAATCGGATCGATCACCAAAGTGTTCACGGGCCTGTTGCTGGCCGATGCCGTCGTGAGAGGTGAGGTGACGCTCGACACGACGCTCGCCAGCCTCCTCCCGACGGACGTGACGTTACCGGACGGCGACGGAGAACGCATCACGTTGCGCATGCTCGCCACGCACACGTCCGGGCTGCCGCGCATCCCCCCGGAAATTCCGAGCGACGACTACCGGGATCCCTACGCGACCTATGGCGAGCCTGAGCTGTGGGCGACATTGCGGCGCGTGAAGCTCGATTTTCCGCCTGGCACGAAAGCCAGCTACAGCAATCTCGCGGTCGGTCTGCTCGGCACGCTGCTGGCACGGAACGCGGGGATGACGTACCCGGAATTGCTTGCGAAGCGAATCGCTCAGCCGTTGGGAATGAAGGACACCGTGATCGGTCTCCGCGACGACCTGCGGGATCGCTTTCCGCCCGCTTTCACCTCAACGGGCGCGCCGTGCCAGCCATGGGAATTCAAGGCTCTGGCCGCGGCCGGCGGAATCCGCTCCACGACCGCGGACATGATCCGTTTCGCGAACGCCGTGTTGCATCCGGAAACGACTTCGCTGCAGAAAGCGATCGAGCTCGCCTGGTCGAAGCAGACACTTGCCGCGAGCATCACGGGGGGCGGGCAGGCGCTCGGATGGATGCTGGCCGGCGATGGCCGCACCCGCTGGCACAATGGTATGACGGGCGGTTTTCACGCCGCGCTTTTTGTGAATCGCGAACTCGGTCTCGCGACACTCGTGCTCTCGAACCGCTCGACGCCCGCGGGCTCGCAGATTGCGGAAGCCCTGATGCGGCGCGCGGCCGGGGTGCCGGAGCGCCCCGCGCCGAATCGGGATCGCGCCACGGTCGCGTTGAGCGCGGAGCAACTCGATCGCTGCACCGGCACCTTCCGGGTGAGCCCGCAGTTCGCGCTCGTATTCGAGCGCCGCAACGAAGCGCTTTTCCTCACGCCGACCGGCCAGGCCACGGATCGCCTCTATGCGGCCTCGCCCGAGACGTTTTTCTCCCGCCGAGTCGCAGCCGACATCGTGTTCGAATTCCCAGCTGACGGCGGCCCCGCGACGGCGCTCACGCTCAAGCAATCCGGTCGTCAGGTTCGCGCCCTCCGAGAGTAACGCGGGGCGTGCATCAGCTTGGCGGCGTAAATCACCCCGCCCTGCCTAAAGCCGTATCCCTGGAGCCAAAGGCGGCGTCCGACGTCCTCTTCGGGCCGGGGTGCGAGCGCAGCGCTTGAAGCCCAATGAGGACATCGGGCTCCACCATTTGGTCGGCTATGTGTGAACGTCTCGGATCAGGTAGCGTTTCATAACACGAGTTCTTCCACCGCCGACACCGTGTCGTCCGTGGAACATTCGAGGGGCGAATCCGTGGCCGCAAACGACGGCCGCTTTCCGATCCTCCTGAGTGTTTCGACGATTCTCGCCTCGTTGCCCCAGTCGCTCCACACGACGTTGCGAAGTTCCATGACCAGGATCGAACTCACCGCCTTTTCCACCAGATGCGACGAAAAGTCCGCGGTGGGCATGGTCTCGTAGATCTCCTGGAGAACTTCCTTTTCACTTTCGGCGCCGAAGTGAGACCTGAGACCGTCGAACGCCGACATCATTTCCGGGAGACAACGCCACCCGAGGTCCCAGAGCGTCTGAGCGCGGAAGGCCATCACCATGGTGTTCCAAAGTGCCCCTCGGTCGAACAGCCTTTGCGCCAGCGCCAGCCGGGGTTTTTCCCGGAAGGCCATCACCCGTCGCACCGCCTGGCCATCGACCACATCGACGGTAGCGCCCGGTTCGATCCACCCGAATTCGGTTTCCGGGTAGTCCGGCCGCGCCCCCATCAGGATCAGTTTGTCTGGCTGGCGTTGTGCCGCCTGGACCGCCCGGCGCACGGTTCCCAGAAACGTCCGCTCCGGAAACACGAAATGATCGGAGGGAAACAGGACCACGATCGACTCGGGCGACTGGGAATAGATGTGCGTCAAGGGCAGGAAAACCCCGGGCGCCGTCCCGCAATTTCGCGGCTGGAAAATCGTCCGCCGCGAATGATCCTTTTCCAAGTGGGCCCACACCTCGGGCGCATGATGGCGCGCGGCGACGACGTATATCTGCCGCGGGTTCGACAGCTGAGCGGCGCGGGCAAGGGTGTGTTGCAGCATGGAGCGGCGTCCGGTGAAGGTGCAGTATTGCTTGGGCCGGTGAAGTCCCAGCCACCGTTCAGTCAAAGCGCGCAGTCGCTCGCCCTCGCCGCCCGCCAGCACGATGGACCAAACCTGAGCGGTTCGGGCGATCGGGGTATCCACCGGCGGCTCGTCCCGGTTTTCGAGGGACGCGAAGGGGTTGGTCGTGATCGGCGGCCGCGGCGCCGTCGGTGCGATGAATTCGTTTTTCATGGCGGGTCGTGTGATCTGAGGCTGGGGGCTGTGATTGAGGCGCTGCCCGCTCTGGGCTCGAGATGCCCAGAGCCTGGCGCCTGTTCTTGAAATCACCGGCGGGAGAGAACCGATGCATTCCCAACTGCCGTTGATTCCGGCTCGAAGGCGGAGGCCTCCGAACGCGCGGGGGGTGATTCGCGGTCAGGGCCGGAGCATCCGGCCCTGTCATCCTCGAGCGGCCTGCCGTCGGTGATCCTTGGTGGTGGTCGAACGGAAAAGGGCGGAGCGTTCCGATCGCCTTGCCGGTCGTCGCGGGCCGCCGCACTCCGATTCAGCCGCACATCGCGGATTCGGGTGCATCGAGCAGACGGCTCCGGTGCCGCATCGGTGGGTCAAAATCCCGGCAACCGAGAGCGGGAGGAGAACGGTGCGCCCGAGGTCCTCAGCTCAAGGGCCGGCGTCCGACAAGGAAGGCCCACTCAACCCCGATGCGCACCGCGCGCAGAGGCGCGGAGAAGAACCAGATCGTAGGCGATTGGAGACGCATGGCAGTGGACCAAGATCTTCCCGGGGAGCGGATTGTCAAACGCGAGGGAGGTATCGCATTGCGTGCCCGGATCGAGCAACGCGCGATCGACCTTCCCGGACACCGCAGTGACTGCGGTGCGGTGTTGGTCGAAGTGTTCGGGGCCGGAATCGTTTTCACCGGATGCGCCCGCGCGAATCGATCCGTGCGCACCTCCATTGCCCCTGTGCGCAACGGGCCGACGACGATGCCGGCCATCATCGGGCGCCCGCCTTCTTGCCCGTTGCTAATCGAGCCTGTGCTTGTCGAAATACTTCCTCAGCATTTCGCGCACGACCGGCGCGGCGTGACGCGCGCCGCCGAATTCCGCGCCCACATCCGGGCCTTCGAGCGCCACCGCTACGGCGATCTGCGGCCGTTCGACGGGAGCAAAGGCGACGAACCACGCCACGTTCCTCTTGCCCTCTTGGCCGACGACCTGCGCCGTGCCCGTTTTGCCGGCGATCCGCACGCCTGGGATTTGCGCGTCGCGTCCGATGCCGGTCTGTACGACCGCCTCGAGGCTTTCGATCAGCGCCGCGTAGTCGCCATCGTTCAGCCCGAGCGGCTCGGCGACACGCGTGCCGGTCGGACTGCGTTGAGGGTCGTACAGAATAGTCGGGACCGTCAGGCTCTCGCGTCGCGCCAGCGAAGCAGTGGCACACGCGGCTTGGAGCGGTGAACACCGCAGGAAGCCCTGGCCGATCGCGTAGTTGATGGTGTCGCCAAACGTCCACGCCTCATGTCGAACGCGACGCTTCCATGGCGGATCGGGCACAAGCATGCGGTCCGTCTCAAAGGGAAGTTCAATTCCCGTTGGCTGCGCCAGGTGGAACCGGCGTGCCTCCGCCGCCAGCGCCTCGGGGCCGGCGGCCAAGCCGACCTGGTAGGCGAACACATTGCAGCTGTAAGCCATCGCGGTCGCGAGCGTCACCTCGCCGTGGCCGCCGGTGCGATGACACGGAAACCGGCGGCCTTCCATCTCCAGATAGCCGTCGCACTGCACCACATCGTCGACGTGGAGCGCACCGGTGCGGAGCCCGGCCAGCGCCGTGAAGATCTTGAACGTGGAACCGGGAGGATACAGCCCCTGCGTGGCTCGATTCAACCACCCCTCCTCCGCATCGATTTGCAGCTTCAGCTCGGGCGTGAGGACCGGTGAGACAACGTTCAGATCGTAGTCGGGCCTGCTCACCATGGCCAGAACCTCCCCCGTCTGAATCGACAACGCGACGGCAGCACCGCGCACGGCGGCGCTCTCACTCATCCCGCGTTCCGCCGCGAGCTGCAGGTCGACATCGAGGCTGAGCACGACATCTTCCCCCTGTATCGGCTGTTCCGTGACCACGGGCGCGCCGGCCAAAAAGCCGAATACGTCCAGCTGGACCACCGCGGCGCCGGGATGGCCCTCGAGCCGGCGATTGAACAGCTTCTCGATCCCCGAGTTTCCCGTCGTGCCGGTCGCGGCCATCGTCCGATACCCTTCGCGGCTGACCCGGCTGGCCGGGCGCACGATTTCACGATGCACGCCACCCAGCACCTGTGCGGCGGTTCGTCCAAACGGATACCAGCGGCGCGGCGTCCGCGCTAGTTGCACGGTGCTCGATCGGGCAAAGGCGGCCGCCACCCGCGTCGCCTCCTGCACCGTCACGTCCTCGATCAGCACGAAAGGGACATTGGGACGGCGGCGGTAAGCCCAATCCAGCCGAGCCGCGTCAAGTTGCACGGCCCGTCCTGTCACGGCGTTGAGCCGGTCGACATGGCGTTGCGCCGTGGCCAAGCGGTCCTTGGCCGAAGGACTGACTCGTCGCAACGAACGGTCGCCGAAAGAAACGGTTTCCCCCTCCACGACCGCCTCGTTGCGCAACTGCCCCAGGTCGAACGCGACGGTGCTGGGCGTGCGGGTCGTGGCCAGCAACCGACGCTCGCGGTCATAGATATTCCCCCTGGAAGCGGGGACCACGAGTTGTCGGTGATGTTGGCGCTGCCCCCGGGCGACGTAGCTCGCTGAATGCACGAGCTGCACGCGCACGAGCCCGGCGAAGACGATCGCCAAGAGTCCGGTCATCGCGAACGCGAGATGACGCAATCGGCGCGCATCCGGCCGGTGGGCCTCCGGCGCGCGAGGCGCCGCGGGCGCTGGAGCGGGGCGTGCGGGTTCGGCGTTGATCACTGGTTTTTCGGAAGCGGGCCGTTTTCCAAACTCGGCACGGTGACGACGATGTCCACGTTGAACGACCGCACCTAAGGTGGCGAGCCCTGGCCGGCGAAGGTTTTGGTGGCCGCGACCAGGCCGCCACTGCCGTGATTGTACTCCGCCAGCGCCAACGTCTCAGGAGACACGCCCTGCCACGTACAAGGCCAACGGCTCTCGGTCACCAGCGCATTCGGAACGCCCTTCGACGCGCTGCGCTTGCTCAGGTCATTCGACTCCGGTCTCGCTTCGAGTGGCCTGCCATGAGCGAAGCTCGAGCCACGCGAGACCGGAGTCGAATGGCTGCCCGGGCTGGGATCGAACCAATCGTCCGTTTTCTGGAGGCGTGCGCCGGGGCAATTTCTTCGGCGAGCGCCAAAACCGCTGACGCACACCTGCGCGCACAGGGGCTAGACAGTCTGCGGGAAATCGTGGACATGTGGGCGAAACTGGCTCCAGAACTCCGCGCTGCCGTGCGGGCCATTGTCTCAGAGGCAGCGACATGAGCTTGCGTCTTTTTACGAGTCGGCTGGGTTACCTTCGATGGCGAAACTGAAGCCCTTTCAGTTGAAGCGATTGCTGCAAACCGATGGTCCGGCGAAAACATTCGACTCCCTGTTTACGTCGACCGTCCCCTGCCTCTTCGACGGCCCGGTGCAATTTTCGGAATGGCAGGCGAGAATCGCGGCTGCGGTGAAACAGCCAGACGCCAAGGTTCACCTGTGCGGAAGCGTGTTGTTTGGATTTAGCCTCGATCCGGCGAAGGCGTGGAGGCCTTTCTCATCGGAATCACGAAAAACGGGGTATGTGTCGGACCTAGATGTGGTCGTTGTAAGCGAGGGCCTGTTCCGCGAGGCTTGGGACGCCGTCCTAGATGCACACCGCAAATTGACTCTGACGTTGACCACGGACGAGCGCCGCCACATGGCGGGCAATCTTTTCAAAGGTTTCATTTCTGATTACCACGTCCCCTCCAGTTCGATTGGCTTTGAACGGGTCCTCGCCGTGCGTCGCGCATCAGGAACGCATGTTGCCACGACAGGATTCACTACCAACATGCGGTTCTACCGGACATTCGAAGACTACCGCTGGTATCAGATCACCTCTCTCGCAACGCTCTAACCCAATGCAACCCGACGCAACCCAGCACAACATCGCGTGGTTCAAAGATCAGCACGCAGCCGACAAGCTCAACCTTTCCCCCGATTTTCAGCGGAACCACGTGTGGCTCGAGGATGAAGCATCCTACTTAGTCGACACGATTCTGCACGAGCTGCCGTTCCCTGAAATCTACATTCGAAATATTGTTGATGAAGACGGTGGTTCGAAATTCGAGGTGGTCGATGGGCAACAGCGGATTCGAACAATTTTGGGCTTTGCCGCGGGCGATTTTCCGCTTCAGGGAGATGACGTGAGCCCAAAATTTTTGGGCAAGACGTTCAAACAGCTCACTCCAGAGCAAAGGACAAAATATTGGGCCTATAAAATCGTCGTCCGTGAACTCGGCTCCGCTAACGATGCGGAAATCCGCGATCTCTTTCGACGGCTTAATAAGCACGCTGTTACATTAAACGACCAAGAACTCCGTCACGCCCATTTCAAAGGGAAATTCATCAAGCTGATGGAGAATATCGCAGACGACGAATGGTGGTCTGAGAATAAAATTGTCACGACTAGGCAGATTCGACGTATGGAGGACATCGAATTCGTCAGCGAACTTTTCATCGGTGTAGTGTCAGGTCCGCAGAACAAGAAGGACACGATTGATGATTATTATGAACAATACGAAAAGGACTTTCCTGAGAAGGAAGAGCACACTAAGCTCTTTCGAGACACAAAAGCATTAATCGAAGATGTGTTGCCGCACGAGGAACTTCGCAGATGGAGCGGAAAAAGCGACTTCTACTCGTTGTTCCTCGCATTCTCTCACTTTGCAGCAGAGACGATAACGGGGAGCAGGAAGAAGAGATTACTGGAAGCGCTTTCGGGTTTTCGCGATGACGTGGACAGAACGAAAAAGAAGGACGCCAAGCCGTCGAAGTCCGACCACGTGAATGACTACGTCGAGGCGGTAACGCGCGCTGCAAGCGACATCGACCGCCGTCGAACCCGAATTAGAATTGTCTCTGGCCTCATCAGGCGTGCGGTAAAAGGGTGATGCTCGGCTTGGCCTTGAGGCACGCGGTCAGCCTTTGAATATCCCGTGATGCCACTCGAGAAACTCCGGAGCCGGTCGCGATTTTTCGTGACGTGGGATGACAGCGAGTGACTGACCGTGTAGCGCGTAGTAATGCCGGCCGTTCTCGAATTCTTCCCGAATGCGTCGGCTTACCTCGACGCGGTAGTCGAGCGTCACGGTGAGATAACCGAGATCGAAAAGATTGTGCAGGTCCGAGCGGAGCAGGAGTCCATTCCGAATCTCATGCGGCCCGCTCTTCGCGTAAGGGCGGATGTGCCCGGCCTCCAATGCCGGCAGCGTCTTCTCTCCGGTGATCGCGCAGCGACGGGAATATGCATCGGTGACCTCGACGCGAAACGCTCCCTGTCCAAGCCGTGGCCGAATGGTCGCCGTCGCGCCATATCGTTCATGCTCCTCAGCCACCGCGGCGATTTCAGGGAGGGCGTTGCCGTCCAGACGCGAACGCACTTCGGTCCATAGAGCAATGCCCGCAGGCGATCCGACCGAGTAGCCCTTGCCGGTCACAATGTTCTTTTTCCAGTCACTCGGGATCGGAATCCAGAGATCGCGGGTCCAGAAAAACGGTTGCACCAGGATTGTGCAGCCCAGTTGGCGTGTCAGTTCCGCCTGGTCCCGGTGCTCGAGGATTCGACGCTCGAACGTCTCGAAGTCCGGCATGCCATTTTTCTCGCCGAACGCCTGCCATGCAAGCGGCAGCGGCAGGAACGAGTGGCGCACGAACACACCGCCGCCAGCGATGAAATCGAGCGGTGAGTGGAGCTTGAAAAGAAAGAGGTCACCCGGTTGCAGCGCCTTGAAGTCGGTCTGGCTGCGCGGTCGCCAGAAATTCACCTCGTCTGGTTTTCGCTCCGAAAGGAAGCGGAACCAGTCGTTGTTGGTGACTCCAACGAAAAGCTTCATGCTGGACGATGCATAGCGAAGCACTGGCGCCGTGGCCGCACGAGCTTACTTTCGCTGCAATGGCCGGCGCCGTTCGCGGACGGCGGATGCCGCCACTCGAGGTTTGCTCAGAGACTCTGGCGGCCGGACGCGAGCGTCGCAGCCGGCCCGTTGCGCCCACCGAATTCAATCGTCAGTCTGTAAAAGGTGCACGCCAGCGAACGACTGCGCCCCACGCAAATAAGCCGGCGATGACAAGCGCAACGATCTGCGCCCCTATCGCCAACGGTGACACCTCGGGCAGCATTCCGCGAATCACGCCGCACGCGCCGGAAACATACATCCATGTGAAGAATTGACCGCAGCGCCACTCGAATGACCGGCGGCGTCGGCGAGCATCATAGTCACGTCGGGATTCCTCGCCGAACCAGCTTCGCACGAACCGTGCGAACACCAATCGATACACGACGCCAACAACTAGGCCGATGATTGCGGCAATGACTAGAACGGCGGCAAGCACCGGCAGCATGGCAATGAGTCGAACGGCTGGCGGGCAAGGAGGCAACACCGACCGGAGGGGTGCCTTGGCCCCCGCCGTGCAAAGCCGAACCGGGGGCGTTCACAAGAGCCTACGTAAGCCCTCCGGTGGTGAGGTAATTTCTCAACTGACTCACGGGATGAAATGCGCTGCGATTTGCTCTGGTGGCATTCTGGTGGGTGAATCACAAACAGACCTTCCGGCACGAATTTCGTGGCGGCTACATCTGGTCGCCGAAGCGGCGGAAGGATGGCGCGCGAAATGTTTTCTATGATTGCATGCGCATGGTTCGGCCGGGTGACGTTGTTTTCTCCTACGCGGACGGACTGATCCGCGGCGCCGGCACGGCGAAAACCCACTGCTACACGTCGCCACGGCCGGACGAATTCGGTCACATTGGTAACGCGTGGGATGTGATCGGGTGGCGAGTTGACGTTGATTTTCTCACGGCGGCTAACCCGGTTCAGCCGCACTTCGTCCTCGATGACATCGGGCCCTACATCGGAGTTCGCCACTCTCCGCTCAACGCCGATGGCACCGGCCGTCAGGCGGTCTATCTCGCGGCCATCCCCGATGTGCTCGGACATATCGTGGCAGACCGGATCGGCTTCGTAGTCCCCGCCGGACACGTCGCCGAGTTGGGTGACGGAAACCAAATTGAGGTGGAATTGCCTGGAATCGACGAGTGGGAGCAGATCGAGGAACGAAAGATCGAATCATCGGAGCTGCCCCAAACCGAGCGCGCTGCGCTCATCAAATCGCGTCTCGGCCAAGGGCGCTTCAAAATCAACGTCAGCCGCTTTGAAACTCGCTGCCGGGTTACGCAGGTTTCAAACCCCGTTCACCTCATCGCCAGCCACATCAAGCCGTGGCGCGAATCGAACAACGAGGAGCGCTTGGCCGCCGGGAACGGGCTGCTGCTCACGCCAACGATCGATCATCTTTTCGACCGCGGTTTTATCTCGTTTGCTGACTCCGGCGAAACGCTCATCTCGCCCATCGCCGACGTCGATTCCCTCCGGCGTATGGGCGTCAATCCTGACAACCCACCCCAGGTTGGCGGCTTCAACTCGGACCAGAAACATTTTCTCCAGCACCATCGAACGTCGATTTTCCTAGAAGGCGTGAGCGCGTAGGTCTGACTCGCTTATTCGTGATTCGCGAATAGCGAATGGGCGCGACCAAGCTGCTTGGCGGCGCGCCGAGCGGTCGGTGGGCATTGTTTGCTGACTGGATTAACCTTACGAACGTAAGGTTTACCCGAACATCGCTGTGCGAGTTGGAGCGGGACGGCGCCGAGCATTCCAGCATTCGGTTGAGTCAGTCGCGCGATCGGCTGAGGCGGTGGAGGGACTGCGCGTCGCCGCGAATCAGGGCCTCCTTCTTGGCTCGGGACCAACGCTTGAGCTGGGCTTCGCGAGACACCGCCTCTTGCAGGGTCGCTCGCCTTTCCACATACACCAGGGTCGGGCGGATATGATCGCGAGTGAACTTGCTGCCAATCCTGTACCCGTGCTTGCGGAGGCGCTCAGGAACGTTGTTCGTCTGGCCTACGTAGAGCGCGCCGTCCGAGGACTCGAGAATGTAGACCCAGTATTCGCCTGGATTAGGCGCTGGCGCATTCACTTCTGCGAAGTGGACAACCATGCAGGCGACTTAAAGGCCAGCGGGTACACCGCGCAATCCCGCTGAGCGTCGAAAGCCCTTCGGCGCGCTGCGCTTGCTGAGGGCATTCGACTCCGGTCTCGCGTCGAGTGGCCTGCCATGAGCGAAGGTCGAGCCACGCGAGACCGGAGTCGAATGGCTGCCCGGGCTGGGATCGAACCAGCGACCAAGTGATTAACAGTCACCTGCTCTGCCACTGAGCTACCGGGCAACGTGGCTTCGCCAGCCCAAGCTGGGCGAATGAGGGGACGAAAAACAAGGCCGCACGCCCGGTTGTCAATGCCCCTTTTTCAGCCCTCCCCTTTTGGCGTTCCCAAACCGAATCGACCGCCAAATAACCCTCATCGCCCGCTCCAGGTTTTTGTGTGCGGTTTTGCCATCGGCTGCTGATAGATAAGTGGAACGATGAACGACGATGCCTCCCTGCTTCATGCTTTCGCGACCAAGCGGGACGAAGCCGCCTTCCGGCAACTCGTCGGGCAGCGGATCGGATTCGTTTACGCCGTCGCTCTTCGGCGGCTGAACGATCCGCACCTCGCGCAGGAAGCCACGCAGTCGGTGTTCATCGCGCTCGCCCGCAAGGCGGCGAGAGTCGCGCAGAACCCAAGCGTAATGGGCTGGTTGCACCGCTGCTGTTGTTACGAAACCCACAACCTCATGCGCGCGCAAATCAACCGGGCCGCCCGCGAACAGGAAGCTCACCAGCGCGGCACGACAACCGCGCCTTCGCCGTCCGGTCACCGGTGGGAAGAAATCGAGACGGTGCTCGACGACGCGTTGAGCGAACTGGCGGAGCCGGATCGCTCCGCCATTCTCGCCCGCTATTTTTCGAATCAGTCGTTCGCCGAGATCGGAACCGCCAGCGGCCGCACGGAAAACGCGGCGCGGATGCGGGTGGAACGCGCTTTGTCCAAGCTCCGCGAACAGCTCCAGCGCCGTGGCTTCGACTCCACGGCCGCGGTCCTCGCAGGCCTGCTGCCCTCCTCGGCCAGCGCGCTGGTGCCGAGCGGCTTGTCCACCACGATCGCGGACGCGGCTTTGAGCACCGTCGGCACCACTTCTCTCCTCGCAGTTTTTGTCGCCACCATGAGCACGACCAAAATCACCGCCACCCTCGCCGCCGTCGCCGGCTTGGGCATCATCGGCTATCAGATCCACCAGACAAACGTCCTCGCCGGCGAACTCGGTTCCCTTCGCGCCGAACACGCCCGTGCCACCGAAACGGTCCGCGCTCTCGAGAATCAAATCCGTGAGCTGAAAACGGCCCCGGCCAGCACCACCGCGGTAGGCACCGCAACCGCCGCAACGGCGACGACGGCGGTCGCGGCGAAAGCGGAGCCCGTTGAGGTGCCCGGCATCACTCGCCAAGCCCCGCCCGGCTGGTTCAAGAATGGCAACAACACCAAGGGCTATGACGTCGGCGTCGACCAGACGCAGCCGTGGGGCGGAATGCCCAGCGCCTACGTGAAATCCAACGACCTCTCCACTGCCGAGGGATTCGGCGGAATGATGCAGGTGACAGCCGCCGACGTTTATCGGGGGCAACGCGTTCGGCTCAGTGGCTGGATGAAGACCCAGGATGTCCAAGATGAAGGCGCCCATCTCTGGCTGCGCGTGGACGGCAAAGGGCGTGGGAATATTCTGGCTTTCGATAATATGCGCAACCGGGCTCCGAAAGGCACCACCGACTGGCAAGAGTATTCCATCGTCCTCGACGTGCCTCGTGATGCTGAAGCGATCAACTATGGAATGTTTCTGGCGGGCCGCGGGCAGATCTGGGTCAACGCGCTGACCGTCACGGCGGTGGGAGCAGAGACGCCCATCACCAATCCACAATCCTTGCCCAAACCACCCAATGCGCCGGTGAATCTGGGGTTCAATCCAGATTCCACTCCCAAAACCTAAACTCGGGAGATTCACCATCCCAGTTTGAATCTGATGCGGCCACCAAACTGCCGCGCTGACACGTTTCACTGATTCCGCGCTTCACCCGCGACGCGCAACGGCGTAGCACCAACGCATGAAGACGATTCAGGAATTGCAACGTCTCGCCTCGCCGGCCCCCAAGCCCCAATCCCTCGCGTGGGATGGCGCGCTGCTTTGGATGGGCTCCCGCGAGACAAAACAGATTTTCGCGATCGATCCGGCCGCGTGGGCCGTCCGCTGGCAAATCGCCGCGCCCGGCACGCCGTACGGGATGACGGCCTTCGGCGGCGAACTGCGCGTGCTCTGTGGCGAGACCGCTGACGACACCCGGATCATCCGGCGTTGCATCCCGTATCATGGCTTCGATCCCAAGTTCGCCCTCCCCTGCCCCGACGACACCGGCTCGCAGCTCGGCTACGACGGCCGGCGGCTGCACGTCAGCCAGTGGTATCCCAAGAAAGTGCTGACGCTCGGCGAAGACGGACAGGTGGAGCGGATTATTCAAGTCCCGCACGGGATCTGCGGCCAGGTGATCGTCGACGGCATCATCTATCTCGCGACGACGGACGATGAGGAGACCACGGACTACTGGCTCACGCGCGTGGATCCACGGCCCGCCACCCCGAAGATCGAAGACATCGCGCACATCCCGTTTGCCGCGCGCGCGCTCGCATTCGACGGCACGCATTTCTGGACGAATCACCGCGAGCAAAACCAGATCGTGTCGTTCGCGCGGCCGGACTGAGCAACGCACTGCAGACGCAGCGTTGAGGATCCGACGCTGGGGACGCGACGCCCTCGTCGCGTTCCTGGGCCTCATGCCACCCCGGGGCCGTCACTCTGCCCCTGAGTGTCCTCGAACCCCCGCCTGACGCGACGGGGGCGTCGCGTCCCCAGGGTAGCAGCTTCGCGTCGAGGTCGGAGCAGTAGAACGGCTTGCCCCGAGCCGCTGAAGCGCGTTGAGGGCAACGCGCCCCACCCTAGCCACAGCCTGACGGCTTCCGCAGCGCGCTTACGGAGTGTCGGGTTTTACGCCCGGTTGGCGCATGTAAGGCTGAAGCAACAATCCCGGTCGCGCTTGCCGCCTTCTCGCGAGGCGCGGCCTTTTGACATGTCACCACGCAACTCCGCCAAGATACTGTGCTTATGACCCCAAACTCACCACGCACGTCCCGGAGTTTTCCTGCTCAAAAAAGGAAAACCGCCGGTAACGCTCTCGCTGTCCTGTTGGTGCTCGCCGCCGGCGTGACCCTGGGCCAAGCCCAGCCCACTGCGCCCGCCGCGACCCCGACCGACGACAACGTCGTCCAGCTCGACACCTATGTCGTCTCCGGCTTCCGCAGCAGCTTGACGGCGGCATTGGACATCAAACGCGAGTCCGTCCAAATCGTCGACTCGATCGTCTCGGAAGACATCGGCAAGTTCCCGGACAACAACCTGGTCGAGTCGATGCAGCGCATGACCGGCATTCAGGTCACCAATCGCGGCGCCGGCGAAATCGGCACCGTCTCGATCCGCGGCTTGAATGACATCAACACGACGCTGAACGGCCAGAATATGTTCATCTCGTCCGGTCAGGCGATGGCCTTGCAGGACATCCCGACCACGCTGCTGGCCCGCGTCGACGTCTACAAAACCCGCTCGTCGGACCTGATCGAAAACGGCATCGCCGGCTCGGTCGACGTACGCACGCACCGGCCCTTCGACTTCGAAGGCCGCCGTGTGGCGCTCGCCGCCCGCGGGATCTACCAGGAACAGCGCGACAAGATCGGGCCGAACTACAGCGCGCTCTTCAGCAACCGCTGGAAAACCGCCAACGGCGGCGAGGTCGGCGCGCTGGTCAATATCTCGTACGCCGAGACGCCTTATCGCGACCAAAACGTCACGGCCGGCGCGCAGGTGCCGTTCGTCACGGGCGCGGGCGCGGTGACCGGCGGCGTCACGTGGGTGCCGTGGGAACGCATCTTCCCCACCCGCGGCGGCGTGGCGGAGAATCCCATCTGGCAGGCGGGCCTCGACAGCGGTCTGCCGACCGCCCCGAACTCCACGCTGCAGATCAACGGCGTGGCGGTGCCCTACGTCCTGGCGCGCGACGCGGTCTTCCAAAACGACTTCACCGGCACGCGCAAGCGGCCCGCCGTCAACATCGCGCTCCAGTGGGCGCCCTCGAAGGACGCGGAATACACGTTCGAATCGTTCTACTTCGGCTACGACAACACCTCGTTCAACAACCTGTTCTTCTCGTTCGTCGATTGGTGGGGTGGCCCGCATGGTCCGGTCGAACTCTATCCCGGCACGAACATCGTGCAGTCCCGCGCGTGGACGCCGTTTGTCTACGGCTTCACCAGCGGTGATGCGACCGCCAGCAAGACCGACACCTACATCAACACCCTGAGCGGCAAGTGGAACATCAGCGACGCGCTGAAGCTGCGCTCCGCCCTGACCTACCAGACGAGCGAGTTCGACACCGAGTTCTTCGCCATGCGCGCCGATCGCGTGCACCGCGCCATTTCGGTGAACTTCAACAACGGCAGCGGCATCCCGGCCTTCCACTTCATCGACGATCCCGCCACCACGGTGAACGAGAGCGACATGACCCAGCCCAGCCTGTGGAACGTCGCGCAGCTTTACGACAACGGTGACCGCGACGAAGGCAGTGCGGTCACGTGGACCGCGGACGGCGAATACACGCCGAAGATCGAGTTCCTCAGCTCGATCAAGTTCGGCCTCCGTTACGACGATCGCGAAGCCTCCGAGGCGGAACGCCGTCAGGATTCGCCAGGCTTGGGCCGTCCGCTGACGGATTTCCCCGAGCTTTACCACGTGAACAGCGGCTTCTTCGACGGCCGCGCCGGCGTGCCCAGCAGCTGGATCGTGCCGAACGGCCTCGCGATCTTCAACGACGCCGACCACTATCGCAGTCTCTACAACCGGACCAAGCTGCCGCTTGTCGAGAACTTCAACGTGACCGAGAAGAACATGTCCGGTTACGTCCGCGGAGACTTCAAGACCTTCCTCTCTGGTCACCGGCTCGACGGCCAGGTCGGCGCACGCTACGTGAACGTGAAGACCGACATGTCCTTTGGCGCCGGCTCGGCCTCGGAGAAGAAGTCCAAGCTCCTCCCGAGTGGCTCGCTGCGCTTCCAGATCACGCCCGATCTGATCGCCCGCGCCAGCTACGCGGAAACACTCCGCCGGCCGAACTTCAACCAGCTGAATCCGAATATCACGTACGTGCGCGACGTGACGAACATCGGTTACGGTACCGCGTCCGGTGGCAATCCGAACCTTCGTCCGACGCAGTCGAAGAACTACGACCTGGCGCTGGAATACTACTTCGGTGGCAACAAGACCCGCAGCAACGCGATCTACATCAGCTTGTTCAAGCGTGAGATCGACGGCTTCGTGGTCGACTTCCGCCGCCGCGTGACCGCGACCGCGCCCGGCGACACGGGCCCGTACGACTACATCCTCAGCCAGCCGGACAATGCTTCCAACGGCGAACTCGAAGGCTACGAGGTCGGCTTGGTCTACTTCCCGGACCTTCCCGGAATCTTCCAAGGCTTCGGCGTGCAGGCCAGCTACACGTCACTGGACTCGTCGCAGGACATTCCGATCACCGACAGCCAGGGCCGCGTCACCGGCACGCTCAATCGTCCCATGTTCGGCGTCTCCGATTCGTCCTACAACATCACGCTCGCTTACGAGCGCAGCAAGGTCGGCGCGCGGCTCTCGTATGTCTGGCGCGAGGCCTTCCTCTACGATTACGAAGCGGCGCTGTTCGCGAATCCGCTGGGCCGTTACCGTCGGCCGGAAGCGAGCCTGGACTTCCAGCTCAGCTACCGCGTCACGGATCGGCTGACGATGACGGTGGATGCGACCAATCTCACGGAGGAGCTCTATCAGAGTTACTACGGCGAGAACGGTGCGACCGTGCACAACTTCGGCACGTCGCTGTTCAGCCGCACCATCGCCGTCGGCGCGCGCTACTCGTTCTAAGCTCAGTCGCAGGTTTACAGGCAAGGGCGCCTCTGCGGAGGCGCCCTTTTTATTGCCGATTTCCGCGCGCGACCTCACAACCGGCGACGATCGGCCTCGCCTCGCATGAAAGCTCCCCTCGCTCGCGCTCATCTCATCGCCACGCTGTTGCTCACCACGGCCACGCTGCCGCTCGGCGCACGTACCGCTGAGGCCGTGCTGTTCGAGGACGATTTTTCGACGCTGACGGGATTGATCTCGAGCGATGTCGTGGGTGCGCACGCGGAATATCACTATCTCCCGGCAACAGCGCCGCGGGGGAATTGGGCCGTCTCGTGTTTCCGCAGCAACGGTTCACAACGCGCTTGGCGCGCCCTTCGCGACCGCGAGGGTGTCGCTCTCGCGCAGACCTACACCTCGACCGCGGAGGAAGCCGCTTACACGCACCCGCTCGTGATCGCCGGCGATCCCCTGTGGCAGGACTACACTTTGACCGTCCGGTTCACGCCCGCTGCCGGCGAGGCCCAGAGCGGCATCGTGTTCCGCTATCAAAACGACCGCTGCTACTACTTCTTCGGCGTGCGTGCCGGTCGGGCCCTCCTCAAATCCGTGCAACACGCCGACTCGTTTCGCACGGCTCGCGAGGTGATCCTCGCCGACGCCACCGTGAACGTCGAACCCGGCGAGGAACTCGTCGCGACCGTCACCGTGCAAGGCTCAAACCTCACCGCTACGCTGAACAACCGCGTGCGACTGGCGGCCACCGACACGACCTTCGCCGCCGGCAAAGTCGGACTGCTCGCCGATCGCCCAACACTCTACCGGCACGTGCGCGTCGCCGCCGACCGGGCGAGCGCGGCGGCGTTTCGCGCCGCTCGCGCCACGGAGGACGCAATCGTGGCCCGGCTCCAAGCCGCGAATCCGCCGCCACGGCCCTGGCGGAAGATCGCAACCGACGGCTTCGGCACGGGCCGACAACTGCGCTTCGGCGATCTCGACGGCGATGGCGTGACGGATCTGCTTTTCGTGCAGGTGAAACGCCACGGCCCGAAAGATCGCAACAGCGAGGTCGGCTGCCTCACCGCGGTCTCGCTCGATGGCCGCCAGCTCTGGCAGGTGGGCGAACCCGATCCTTGGAACGACGTGCTCACCAACGACGTCGCCGTGCAGATCGCCGATCTTGATGGCCGCGCCGGCGCCGAGGTGGTCTACGCGAAAGGCCAGCGGTTGATCGTCGCGGATGGCGCCACCGGCCGGACGTTGCGCGAGATCGCGACTCCGCCGAACCGCGCCCGCGCGCCGTACAACCGAACGCCTCACGTCCTCGGCGACGCGATTGCGATCGTCAACGTTCGCGGGCTCAGCTCGCCGCGCGACATTTTCCTCAAGGACCGCTACGAACATTTTTGGGTCTATAACGAGCAGCTCGAACTGCTGTGGAGCGCACGTGGCAATCTCGGGCACTATCCGCATCCGCAGGATATCGACGGCGACGGACGGGATGAAATTTACCTCGGCTACTCGCTCTATGACGACGATGGCCGCGTGCTCTGGAGCCGCGAGGATCGGTTGCAGGATCACGCCGACGGCGTGGCGGTCATCGATCTCGACCTGAATCCCTCGACTCCGCCCGTGTTGATCAATGCCGCGAGCGACGAAGGCATGGTGTTCCTGAGCGCCAACGGCGAAATCCTACGGCAGCATTTCGTCGGGCACGTGCAAAATCCCGTCACCGCCAACTTCCGCGACGATCTGCCGGGACTCGAAACCTATACGATCAACTTCTGGGGCAACCAAGGCATCGTGCACCTCTTCGACGCACGGGGCGATCCGGTGCTCAGCTTCGAGCCGGCCCAGCACGGAAGCATGATGCTGCCGGTCAACTGGACCGGACGCAGTGAGGAATTCTTTCTGCTCTCCACGAATGTCACCGAAGGCGGACTCTTCGATGGTCGCGGTCGCCGCGTGCTTGTTTTTCCCGCCGACGGTCACCCGGAGCTGGCGAATGCCGTGCTCGATCTGACGGGCGATTGCCGCGACGAAATCATCACCTGGGACGCCAGCGAGCTGTGGATCTACACGCAGGACGACAGTCCCAAGTCCGGTCGACTCTACCGGCCGCAGCGTCGGCCGACTTGGCAGGAGTCAAACTACAGCGCCGCCGTTTCGCTGTCGGGGTGGACGGACGATTCGCGGTCCTCGCAGCTTCGCTGAGCTCACCGCGGCGCGAGATGCGTGCTGCTGGCCGCGGCCCCGGCGGTCCGCGTGGTGGAGTTGCCATCCTCGCGCGCGTAGATGATCGCAAACACCCGCATCACCTGGTGCTCGGGTTTCACATACATATCGTCCGGCCGGTCGTTGAAGTCACCCTTGGTCCAGTAGCCGGCCGAACGCTTCTCGAGAATTCGGTGCACGATCACGCGCTGGCGCTTCGGGTGCCAGAAGGTGACGATGTCGCCCACGTCCAGGTCGTCATAGCGCACGGGCTCCGCGACGAGAAAGGCACGCTCGTTGAACATCGGGCGCATGCTGCCAGAAGGCATCACCGTGCTCACCTTCGCACCCGGCACCTGCGCCGCCACCGCACGGGCGGCAGCGAGAGCGGCGCGAGGCGAAAGCTTGGAGCGCGGCGCTTCGACGCGGGTTAGGCGCGTCTCGCGACCGATCTCCACCGGCGTCGCCACCGGCAATTCTTCTTCGGCGGCAGCCGCTGCAGCCGCTGCGTGCAACGAGGCAGAGCCGGCCGCCAGCGCGAGGAGCATTGCTACTCCGCGCGCCAGTACGGCCCAGCCCGCAACGAAAGTTGCACCATAGCGAATCACGACGCCGAGCTAACTCGGCACCTTTTCGATCTTTACGATCACCGCCGTGCCAAATGTAAAAAGTGGCGCCACCAGCCTTCGCCCTATCAGATCGTAAGTTTCTTATTACCAGCAGCAAGTAACGCGATTTTACAAACCGGACGTCAGCTGTAAGCACTGTGTAAAATCCAACGTAGGGGGTTTACCCTAAGGCTGTCGCAAGTCACCCCGCCGCTGGGCGCTTAGCCGGGAGTAGATTCAACGGTGGACTCAGACGTCCTCGTGGGCTGGTTTGAGAGAGACTCACTCGAAGCCCGCTGAGGACATCGGGCTTCACCACTTGGTGGGCCGATGCCGCGAAAGGAAGTCCAACTGCATCGGGCCGCCCGAGCAGTGCCGCTCGCGCTCTTTCCGCAGCTGCGGCTGAGCTCGGCCGGAAAGTCCGGCACCCGTCTCGAGCGCAGACGTGCACTCGCATGGGGTCCGCTCAGTTCACCGCGCGTCGCCCGTCGCGATGAGCGCCGGTGGGCAGGTGGTCCATCCCGGTTTCTCCGGGATACTCAAGAGCCACTTACCCACCGGCGACTGGCAACGAACCAGAATGAACGCGGCGCGCGAAGAGGCGAATGACGCGTGAAGCCGGGAGCGTTTTCATTCGATCGCCCAACCGGAGCGGGATGAATTTCGCGCGCGCATGACGTGAGGCGATACGAGTCATTTCCGCGTGACAACTCCTGTAAATACCTGTTCTTAAGTATATCCCCGATGGCGCCGCTGAAGGTGGATTCCGTGCATTCATGAAGATTTTCATCCTCGAAGATCACGTGATGTTTCGGGAGGTGATTCGAAAGGCGTGCTCCCGGCAGCTGCGTCACGAAGTGGTTGGCGAGTCGGGCTCGGGCCTCGAAGCGCTCCAGCTGATTGTGAAGCTCCGGCCCGAGTTGCTGCTGCTCGATCTCTCGCTGCCGGATCTGTCCGGGCTCGAGGTCGCTCGCGTGGTGCGCCCAGCGGTTCCGACGATGAAGACCGTCGTGCTTTCCTGTCACGTGGACGCCCACACCGTGCACGAGGTCGAACGCGTCGGCGTGGAGGGTTTCGTTGATAAAACCTCCAGCACGGTGAGCATGTTGGGGGACGCTCTCGCCGACATCGCCGGCGGCCGCACCTATTTCTCTCCCGCGTTCAAAGCGGCGCAGCGCGCACACCGGCGCGATCAACAGTCCGCCGACAAACTTCTTTCGGACACCGAGCGACGCGTGCTGTCGTTCATCGGCCATGGCTTGAGTGACGAGGAAATCGGCCAGCGGCTCGGCATCACGCGCAACACCGCGCAAACGCACCGCAGCCACATCCTCCGCAAGCTCCGCGTCGGGAACAGCGCCCGGCTGGCCGCCTACGCCGTGCGGCACGGCTTCACGCTCTACTCCTGATTCAGCGAATTCGCTCGGTCCCACGCCGGCCGTGCCTACTCGCCGCTGCCGGCGCGGAAGGATCGTGCTGGGTTCGGGCGGCGGGAACTCGGGTTAGACTTCAGCCCCGACGCGGGCGCGCCGATGAAAAGAGCGATGTTCTCTGCTGCTTTGCGCCTTCAGGTTTTTCGCCGCGCGTCCCTGCGCGGCGCGGCGCAAGCCTAGTCTTCCGCGACGTCATTCCGTTTGGACTTCCGCGGCGAGAACGCCTGTAATCTCCAGCTTTTTCCATGACTCAAAGTCGGTTTGTCGAATCCAGTCCCGAGATCGAAGTCCATCTCCCTGATGGCCGCACGCTGCGCGGCCCACGGGGAGCCACGGCCGCGGTCCTCCTCGCCCCGATCGCGGACGACTTGCCGGCGCCACTCGTGGGCGTCGTGGTCAACGGTGAGCTCTTCGACCTGGCTCACGCGATCGATCTCGAGGCGAGGGTCCGGCCAGTCACGATGGCCGATGCGGACGGCGCCCGGATTTACCGCCGCTCGCTCACGTATCTTTTGGATTACGCCTTCTCGCGGCTCTATCCGGAAGCCACGTTGCTGATCGATCACTCGCTCGCGTCCGGCGGCTACTTCTGCAACATTCGCGGTCGCGCGCCGCTGACCTCGGCGGAGCTGGCCGCGCTCGAAGCCGATATGCGGCGCATCGTGGGCGAGAACCTGCCGTTCAACCGGCACGAGGTGACGCTCGCCGAGGCGATTGCGCACTTCGATCGGCAAAAGCAGGCCGACAAATCCCGACTCATGCGGCACCGCCGCAAGCCCACCATCACGCTGTATCAACTCGGCGAGCGTTTCGACGACCGGCATGGTTACATGGTGCCGTCCACCGGCTATCTGAAATGGTTCGACGTCGTCGCCATCAACGGCGGGTTCGCCCTCCGCTACCCGCGTCAGCACACGCCGGACAAGCTCCCCGACATGACGCACCACCCGAAGCTGCTGGCTTCGTTCCGCCAATACGGCGCGTGGCTTGAGCGTCTGGGGATCGGTCACGTGGGCGCGCTGGATGATGCGATCCAAGCCGGTCGCAGCCGCGAAATCATCCTCGTATCCGAGGCGCTGCACGAGCAGACGATCGCCCAGATCGCGCGGCAGATCGCCGATCGCGGCAAGCAAGCGCGGCTCGTGTTGATCTCGGGCCCGTCCTCCTCCGGCAAGACCACGTTCTCCCGCCGGCTCGCGGTGCAATTGCTCACGCTCGGGCTCGCGCCGTTCGCGCTCGAGTTGGACAACTACTTCGTCGACCGCACGGAGACGCCGCGCGACAAGAACGGCGAACTCGACTACGAAACCATCGACGCGCTGCGGCTCACGCAGCTCGCGGATCACCTCCAGCGGTTGCTCGCGGGTGAAGAGGTGCAGCTGCCGCGCTACAGCTTCCAGGAAGGCCGGCAGTATCCCGGCGAAAATGTGCAGCTGCGCCCCGGCCAGCTGATCATTCTCGAAGGAATCCACGGGCTGAACCCGCGGCTGATTCCGCCGGCGCTCGCCGCACAATCGTTCCAGGTCTACGCCTCGGCGCTCACCCAGCTGAACCTCGACAGCAACAATCGCGTCTCCACGACGGACACCCGGCTCATTCGCCGCATCGTGCGCGACGCGCGCGATCGCGGCTACGACGCCCGCGCCACGATCAGCCGCTGGGAATCGGTCCGCCGCGGCGAGAAACTGCACATCTTTCCGTTCCAGGAGAACGCGAACGTGATGTTCAACTCCGCGCTCGCTTACGAACTGTCAGTTTTGCGTCCGTTCGCCGAACCGATCCTTCGCCAGGTCCAACCGGGCACGCCGGAATATGTCGAGGCGCGGCGACTGCTCGCCTACCTGGAATGGTTTCTGCCGATTGACGCCGAGTGGGTGCCGGACAACTCCATCCTCCGCGAATTCGTCGGCGGCTCGATCCTGAAGGACTTCAAGGTTTGGGGCGTGTAGCGCGGCGCTCCGCATCGCGCAGAGCCGAATTCCGCGCCCCGAATTTCGGGGCGCACACCTGCGGCTCGAGTCACCGCTGGCGTGGGAGAACGAGCGCCCCGCATGCGCTCGGTCGCGATGTCGCAATCCCGCCGGTGAGTCCCGCTTGCGCGGGAGCGTGGGCGCCCTCATCTGCACCTGCCCCGCTTCACGTTCCTATTTCACAGGCTGTAGCCCCCTCTCCCGCAGCTTCTTGGCTTGACGCTATATCGGAGTGATATCATTCCGATAACGCTTCCTACCATGAGCACTTCAGCAACCCACCCCACTCCCGATCAGCGCGCCGTCAGTCAGGAAAAACCGGCTCTCGCCGCTTCCGGCTGGCCGGCGCTTTTTGTCGTCCTGCTTCTCTACCTCGCGTCGATCGGCTTGATCATCGGCGGAGTTTCCGTGCTGCGCGGGCCCGCGATCGTGCTCGGCGTGCTGCTGCTGATCGTCGCGATCATCGGCTCCTGCGGGTTCTTCATGCTGCAGCCCAACAGCGCGGCTGTCCTACTCCTGTTCGGTGACTATCGCGGCACCGTGCGCAAAACGGGGTTCCTCTTCGCCAATCCGTTCTACCAAAAACTCAAAATCTCGCTTCGCACCCGAAACTTCAACGGCGAGAAACTCAAGGTGAACGACAAGCGCGGCAATCCGATCGAGATCGCCGCCGTGGTCGTGTGGCGCGTGCGCGACACCGCGCAAGCGATGTTCGACGTCGACAACTACGAAAACTACGTCGTGGTCCAGAGCGAGTCGGCCGTGCGGCACGTGGCGACCAGCTACGCTTACGATGACGCCGAGCACAATGAGCTCACGTTGCGCGCCGGCGGTGAGGAAGTTTCCGCCGCGTTGCTTCGCGAGTTGCAGGAGCGGCTTAGCCGCGCGGGCGTCGAGGTGCAGGAGGCGCGCTTGACGCACCTCGCCTACGCGCCGGAAATCGCGCAGGCGATGCTCCGGCGCCAACAGGCCGAGGCGGTCATCGCTGCGCGCCAGAAGATCGTCCAAGGCGCCGTCAGCATGGTCGAGATGGCGCTCAACGAACTCTCGAGCAAGAAGGTCGTGGCACTCGATGAAGAGCGCAAAGCCGCGATGGTCTCGAATCTCCTGGTCGTGCTCTGCGGCGAATCCGAGGCCCACCCCGTGATCAACACCGGCACGCTCTACCACTGACCTGCGATGGCGCTGTCTGTCGCTCACCTCGCGCCGGCTGCCGCTCGGTCATATCGATCGGTCGCCGGATCCGGCGGGCGGGTGCTTGCCTGAGCGCCACGTTCGCTATGCTGACGCTTCGTTTTTGACGTCTGATGTCCGCCGATCCCAAAAAGAGCTTTCTCCTGCGCATGGACCCCGAGCTATGGCGCGAGCTCGAGGCGTGGGCCGCGGCGGAACTGCGCAGCGTCAACGGCCAGGTCGAGTATCTGCTTCGCGAAGCAGTCCGGCAACGCAAGGGCACGCCTCCGCCCGGAAACGCCTCCGCGGCGTCATCGCCCGACATGTCGGCGGAAGACCGTCAGCGCGGTTGAAGAACGATGTAGCCGGGCTCGCTGAGCCCGGCGGTGTGCGCACAGGAGAGAACCGGCACCTGTTGATTCATACCGAAGAAGCACGCCGAGGTAGGGCGGTCCCGCGGCCGCGGGACCGCCGCGACGACCAGAGGTACTCGCGGCGCGGAGCGGACCGGGCCCGCCGCTTGCGATTCGCGGCGCAGCGGTCGCGCCCGACCATCTAACCTACCTCGTCACTTCCTCGGGAAGCTGGCGACAAGTTAGCGACCGCTCGGTCGCGCGCCGCCCGGTGTTCCGCCTCTCCTGCCGCTGCGCTGTATGTGTTGAGCCGCGAAACGCAGTTGTCGCCCACCGATTCAGCCCCTTTGCTCGGCGTCCCTATGAATCAGTTCAACCTCGGCATGATCGGCGGCGGCACGGTGGGCAGCGGCGTATTTCACGCACTGCAGCAAAACTCCGCGCTGCTGACGGCGCGCATCGGTGTGGGCATCGCGATCCGCAAGGTGGCGGTGAAGGCGTTCGACGAGCCCCGCCCCTACCCGATCACCGAGAAGCTGATGACGCTGAATTGGCGCGACGTGGTCGAGGATCCGGAGATTCACATCGTCACCGAGCTCGTCGGTGGCACGGGGATCGCGAAGACCATGATCCTCGCCGCACTCGAGCGCGGCAAAGCCGTCGTCACGGCCAACAAGGCGCTGATCTCCGCGCACGGCCCTGAGTTGTTCGCCGCCGCGCGCAAGCACAACACCAGCCTCTACTTCGAGGCGAGCGTCGCCGGCGGGATTCCCATCATCAAGGTCCTCCGCGAAAGCATGGTCGGCAATCGCATCGACCGGATCGACGGCATCGTCAACGGCACCTGCAACTACATTCTCACCCGGATGAAGCGCGAAGGCGCGGCTTTCGCCGACGTGCTCGCCGACGCCCAGCGGCTCGGCTACGCCGAGGCGGATCCGACGCTCGACGTCGACGGCCACGACGCCGCGCACAAAATCGGCATCCTCGCCTCGCTCGCGCATGGCTTCTGGGTCGACCATCACGATATCCACGTCGAGGGCATCCGTTCGCTCACCCCGCTCGACATCCGTTTCGCGGCTCAACTTGGCTACACCATCAAGCTCCTCGGGATGGTCCGCATGGCGCCGCCTGCATCCGGCAAGAAAAATTCCGGCCCGCGGATCAGCGTCTCAGTCAGTCCCACGCTGGTGCCGGACGGACACGTGCTCGCCAGCGTCAACGACGTGTTCAATGCGGTCTTCGTGTCCGGTTCGCCGATTGGCGATACGCTCTATTACGGACGCGGCGCCGGCAAGGACGCCACCGCAAGCGCCATCTTGAGCGACATCGCCGACGCGGCGCTCGATCGCAAGCACGGCACACCGCAGCGCGTACCGCCCTTCGTCGCCCACGCGCGCGACGGCAAGGTGATCCCCTACGCCGAAACCCGTTCGCGATTCTACCTTCGGCTCAACGTGCTCGATCGCGCCGGCGTGATCGCCAAGATTTCCGCCATCATCAGCAAGGCGGGGCTCAGCCTCTCCTCGATCGTTCAACCCGAAGGTCACGAAGGCGAAACGGTGCCGCTGATCCTCATGACGCACATCGCGCAACGCGCCGCGATGGACAAAGCAGTCACTGCGATCAGCAAGCTGCCCGCCGTCAAAGGCCCGTCGTTGCTGCTCCCGGTCGAGGACTTTGGATAACCAGTCCGGAGCCGAGAGCTGAGAGTCCAGAGCCGAAGGGCGCAGCTTGCTGCGCCCTTCGTTCTTGCGATCACTCGTGCGTGGCAGCGCGGCCGCCTCCGGCCTTAAGCTTAGCGCCTACCGCCCAAAGCCAGCGCGCCTATTTCGCCGCCAGCTTGGCCGCGATCTGTGCCACGTGCCGGCCTTGATAGCGCGCGATCCCAAGCTCGTTTTCACTCGGCATCCGGCTGCCGTCGCCACCGGTGATCGTGCCAGCACCATACGGGCCGCCGCCACTGAGCGCGTCCATGTACGACAGCCGTTGCTCCGCATACGGCACGCCGACCACGACCATGCCCTGGTGCAGCAAAAAGGTCATCATGCTCAAGATCGTCGTTTCCTGCCCGCCATGCTGCGTGCCGGTCGACGTGAACAGGCTGCCGACTTTGCCGACCAACGCGCCGCTCGCCCACAACGAACCCGTCGCGTCGAAGAAGGCCTGCATCTGCGCGGTCGCGCTCCCGTAGCGGGTGCCACTGCCGAAGATCACGGCATCGGCTTCACCGAGCTTTTTCGGATCGGCGATCGGCACGTGCGCGAACGCCTTCTTCGCTTCGAGAGCTCCCATCTTCGACAGAATCTCCGGCGAGAGAGTCTCCGCGACCTGCAGCAACTCCACTTCAGCGCCGGGCACTTCGCGCGCGCCGGCCGCGATCGCCTCGGCCATCTGGTGGATATGCCCATACACACTGTGAAAAACGATTTTAACACGAACGCTCATGATGATTCCTTGATTGGTGGTAGTGAATGAAACAGTCCCGCCTGACCGAACGGCCGGCGGGAGACTGGTTCCGGGGAATGTGGCCGCTATCCAATTGAGCCAGGTGGGAACGTCAGGCCTGCGGGGAAGCGCCCGCGATGCTCAGCGAGAGATGGATCGTTTCGGCAACCTTGTCGGTCATCTGACCGGATTGGATACCAAAGTCACTTCGGTTGATCTGAAACGTTGCCCGCATCACCAGTAGGTCGCCCTTGAGTTTCGGGTCGTTCATCCGCGCGCCAAGCTTGTCCGCCAGATACGTGAACGCAACTGGCACGGTCACTTCGCGGGTGACACCCCGCACCGTGAGCCGGCCCACGACGTCCGCCAGCGTCTGTGCTCCCTGCGTCTGCACGTTCGCGACGCGGTCCGCTTCGAACACGATCTCTGGATGCTGCGCCGCGTCCAGCCACTGCGCGCCGCGGAGGTGATCCGTCATCATCGGATTGCCGACGGTGAGCGTGTTTGCCGCGAGCACGATCCGGCCTTTCGTCGCGAGCGGATCCGCCGCGTCGAACGAGACCGAGCCCGAGACGCCATTCGCCGTGCCGGTAATCGACTCGAGCGGCGCGTCGAGCTGGAACTGGACGTGGTTGACGCCTTTCGGGTCCTTGAAATCAAACGCGCGGTGCGCGGCTTGCGTGACGATCGCCGAGCTACCGAGCAAAGCGGCGAAGACGAGGAAAGAGGAGCGGAGTGTGGTTTTCATGGTTGGATAAAAATTGATCGGTTGGAGTGTCTTATGCCGCGCGTTGCGCGCGGCGGCGGAGCGCAAAGCTCGCCGCGACCAGGCTCATGGCCGCGGCCGTCGCCACCAGCGGCACCTCGACGCCAGCGATGAACGCAGGCTGCCGGACCGGGTAATCGATGCCCGTCACGTCATCGCGCTGCATGGCGACCACGCTGGTCTGCGTCCAGCCGAGCCGCGCGCCGGTGCCGGCCCAGATGCCCACGCCCACGAGGGTTACCAGCAGCGCGGTCCAGCGAAGGGCAAGTTGGAGTCGGGGGTGTTTTTGCATGCCACGACAATACTCCGCGCGCCGCCGCCGGCATAGTGCGCGGAGCGGCTTGCCGTAATGCGCGCCGCGCATAACCTCGGCGGCGCGTGAACCTCGACCTCCTCCGCTCGTTCTTCGCCATCGTCGATCAGGGCAGCCTCAACAAGGCCGCGGAACGGCTGCACGTGTCGCAATCCACGCTCAGCCGCCAGATGCACGCGCTCGAGCACGAGATCGGCGGACGCATTTTCGAACGCAGCGCGAGCGGGGTGGCGCTCACCGCGACGGGCCACGCGCTGCACGACAGCATGCGGCCGCTGCTCGGCCGTTTCGAGACCGCGTTGGGGGAGGCCCGCCGGCTCGCGCGCGGTCAACGCTCCGATCTGCGGATCGGCTATCTCATGTCCGCGGCCGCGGAATATCTGCATCCCGCGCTGGCTGCGCTTCGCCGCACGCACCCCGAGGTGAAGGTGAAGCTCCTCGACCTTTCGCCCGGCGAACAGATCGGCGCGCTGCGTCGCGGCGAGATCGATCTGGCATTGCTCGGCAACGCCGGCGCGTTCCTTTCGCGCGAGTTTTTCGTCCGCCGGCTGGCGCTCCTGCCAGTGTTCGTGGCCGTGGCCGACACACACCCGTTGGCCGGACGCCGCACCCTCGCGCTGGCCGATTTGCGCGGAGAACTCTTCGTCGGCGCCGACGAACGGGACATGCCCGGCCATAATCAATGGATCGTCCAGCTCTGCCGCCGCGCGCGATTCCGGCCGCGGTTCGTGCTCGATGCCGAGAGTCTGACGCACGCGCTCGCGACGGTGGTCACCGAGGGCGCCGTCCTGCTGCAGCCCGACTACGCGCGCAGCATGAAAGTGCCCGGCATCGTCTTCCGCCCGCTGCAGGATTCCGCCGTGAAATGGGAACTTCTGCTCGCCTGGCAACGCGGCAAGGTGGCCGATCCGGTCCGCGCCATCCTCGCCGCCCTCCCGACCCAGCGTGGCGCCGCCGGCTAGAGGCCCTTCCGGCGACGCCTGCGTGGGAGCGCGGCCGTCTCGGCCGCCCCAATTGCGCTATCCCGGCTGCTCCTGCCGATCGTCCGCCCGCGCGCCTACGCCGTCCGTCGGGGCAGTTCCGGTTTCGGATCGCGCAGCATCAGGTCGCGCACCGCCTGGCGCGGATCCTTCCCCTGATAAAGGCTCGTGTAGACCTCGTCGATGATCGGCGTGACCACGTTCGTCCGCCGCGCAAGCTGATAGGCGCTGTCCGCGGTCTTCACGCCCTCGGCCACGACCATGCCCATCTCGCGCTGAATCTCCTCCAGCTTCCGACCTTTGCCGAGCTCTTCACCGACATGGCGGTTGCGGCTGTGGCGGCTGCTGCACGTCACGATCAGATCGCCGATTCCGCTCAGCCCGGAAAACGTCTCGTGCCGACCGCCGAGCGCTTCGCCGAGTCGCGCCATCTCCGCGATGCCGCGCGTCATCAGTGCCGCCTTCGTGTTGTCGCCCATCCCCATCCCGTCGAGCACGCCCGCGGCCAGCGCCAGCACGTTTTTCAACGAACCGCCCAGCTCCGCGCCGACGACGTCGTCCGAGGTGTAGACGCGCAGATACTGGTTCATGAATACCGACTGCACCGTCATCGCAGCCTCCGCGTCCTTCGACGCGGTCATCACTGCCGTCGGCACACGCCGCGCGACTTCCTCGGCGTGACTGGGACCGGAGAGAATCGCGTAGCGCACGCTGCCCAGAATCTCCGCCACGAGCTCGCTCATCCGCTTGCACGTGTCGGTCTCGATGCCCTTGGCCACGTTGAGATAAATGACGTCGGACTCTCGCGGCACGTCCCGCAGCTTGGTCAGCATGCCGCGCATGAACTGACTCGGTGCGGCGAGCACGAGGATTGAGGAACCGGCGCAGGCTTTCGCCAGATCCGCCTCCAGCACGAGCGCCGGCGGCAGCTCGATGCCTTTCAGGAAGCGCTCGTTCCGCCGCGTCCGCCGCATTTCCTCCAGATAGTCGGGAAACGGGCCCCATAGCGTCACCGCATGGCCGTTGTCGCACAAAACCGAGGCCAGAGCCGTGCCCCAGCCGCCATCGCTTAGAACGGTGATCTTCATGGGTGGACCAAGCGAAGAAAGGGCCTGCGACGAACGCAAGCGTCGCGTGCGCCTGCCCGTGAATCGGCACGCGTTTGCAGCTTCCGATCGCGGCCCGCTGGTCGGGGATCCCGCGCTTGTCCTCCCGCTAAAACCGCTGTCCGCTCCTCCCATGCCCCGCAGTCGCGCTTTCTTTTCCGTCCGAAACGCGTGGTTCGTCGCCGCCCTCCTCGTTACCACGGCCGTCTCGACGACCGCAGCCGGCGCACCGACGCCGCGGCCGGATTCCACCTGGACCATCACACTCGATCCGCACGCGTCCGCGCTCGAACGCTTCGCCGCCCGCGAGCTCCAGCGTTACGTCTATGTTTGCAGCGGCGAACTGCCAAAAATCCAGTCCGCGGCCACCGCGCCTGCCGATCACGCGTTCGTCCTCGGCATCGCCCCCCAACCGCTCCTGCGCGATGGGCCCGCCGGCCCTCAGCTCGCGGCCCAGCAGTATCGGTTGCAGGCCGAAGGCTCGCGCGACGTCTCGCGGATTTGGATCGTCGGTGGCGATCCTCTCGGACTGCTCTACGGCGTCTATCGGCTCGCGGAAAAACTCGGTGTCCGATTCTACCTGCACGGCGACGTGATTCCCGACGAGCGCGCGCTCCTCGACTTCGAGCCATTTCACGAGGAGGGGCGACCGCTGTTTAGCGTGCGCGGACTGCAGCCGTTTCATGATTTTGCTGAGGGCCCCGACTGGTGGAATCGCGACGACTATCTCGCGCACGTCGGCCAGCTCGCGAAGTTGCGCATGAACTTCCTCGGCCTGCACACCTATCCCGAGAGTCAGGTCGGTCCGGAACCGACCGTGTGGATCGGAGGGCCCGGCGAATTCGATCAACACGGCCGCGTGGACGTGGCCTACCGCGCGTCGTATCACACCACCAGTCGCAGCGGGCAATCCTGGTGGGCTTACGCGCCGGTGCCGACCAGCGAGTTCACCGGCGGCGCCGCGGAGCTGTTCGACCGCGACGACTTCGGCGGCGATGTCATGCGTGACGCCAGCTTCGCCGCGCAGACACCGGGATCCGCCGCAGTGGTGTTCAACCGCGCCGCCGATTTGCTGGGCACGGCATTCGCCGAGGCGCGCCGGCTCGGCGTGCTCACGTGCATCGGCACGGAGACTCCGCTCACGCTGCCCGGCGCCGTGCGCGACCGGTTGGTTCGCAGCGGCCGCAATCCCGACGATCCGGCAACGACGCGCGAGATCTATCGCGCGATGTTCGACCGCATCACGCGCGCCACTCCGGTGGACTATTACTGGCTGTGGACGCCCGAGACCTGGACGTGGGAAGGCAACCGGCCCGAGCATTTCGCCAAGACCGCCGCCGATATCGAGGCGGCGCTCGCCGCGCTGCGTGACTTGAAGAACCCGATAACGCTCGCGACCTGCGGCTGGGTGCTCGGCCCACAGCATGATCGCTCCGCCCTCGACCGGCTCCTGCCGCCCGCTTCGCCCATGAGCGCGATCAACTCCTCGGTCGGCCACGTCGCGATCGAGCGCGCGTTCACCAACCTAAGCGAGCGTCCGCGCTGGGCGATTCCGTGGCTCGAAAACGATGGCAACCTCACCAGTCCACAGCTCTGGGCCGGCCGCATGCGCTACGATGCCGCCGACGCCCTCCGGCTGGGCTGCACCGGGCTGATCGGAATTCACTGGCGAACGCAGATTCTTGCTCCGCAAATCTCGGCGCTCGCCGTCGCCGCGTGGGAGCAGCCGTGGATTCCGGACGATTTCGATGCGACGCGCATTCCGCCGCTGACCACCTCCGGTGCGACCGGCGGCCGCGCCGTCCGCACCGACGAGCCGATCGATGGCGAGCGCGTGTCAGGCGTGAATCCGTTTGCGAGCAACCGGATCGGCATGGCCGCCTACGATCTGCTCGTGCCGAGCGGAAGCTACACCGTACGGCTTGGGTTCAGCGAAATCGAGAACGCCGCCCCCGGCGCGCGCGTGTTCGCGGTGAAGCTGAACGGCGAGACGCTGATCAACCGACTGGATGTCTCCGCGACGCAGGGGAAGAACCGCGCCCTCTGGTTCGAATTTCACGACGTCAAAATCACCGAAGCTCGGCTACTGCTGGAGTTCACCCCCATCACGGGTGAACCGGCGATCGCCGCGATCGAGCTCGAAGGGACGACAACCGTCGGCAACAGCGCCTTCGCGCGACGCATCAATTGCGGCGGTCCCGTGCATGGCGATTTCGAGGCCGACGAGCTTCCGGGCCGGCCGCGCCCGCCGATCGATCGCGCAATGCCGGTGCGGGAGTTCTATCGCGACTTCGCTCGCGCCAACTTCGGCCCGGAAGCCGCGACGGCCATCGGCGACCTTTTCGCTTCGATCGATGGGGTCGCATTGCCGATGCCGACGCAGTGGATCGACGGTCCCGGAGACATTCGCCGAAATCCCGAACCGTGGGAGAAGGTGGCGGCCGACTACGCTTTTGTCGGCCGGCTCGAATCGCTGCGCCCGCAGGTGCGCGGTTCCGCGAACCTCGCACGTTTCGACTACTGGCTGAACCAGCTCAGGTCGATGCGGCTGATTGCCGAGATCGGGTGCACCGCCGGCGCGCTGGACCGCGAGATGAGCGCCGCCGGAGCCCTCGCCGATGTGCGCGCGGCGCAGCAACGCGTGGAAAAGCACGCGCTCCCGCTGCGCATCCGACTCGCTACGCTCTGGACCGAATTGCTCCGCACCGAAATCGCCGGCGCATCGAACGTCGGTGAACTGGGCACGCTCGCGAACCTCGAACAGCGCAGTCGCGTGCACCAGCGCCTGCTCGAAAAGCACGACCACCAACTGGTCCAGTTGCTCGGCTACGATCTCCCGCTCGCCGCCTGGCCAACGCGCGACTACGCCGGCCCGGCGCGGATCATTGTGCCGACGGTGCGCACCGCCGCGCCGGCCGGCGAGTCGCTCAAGATCCGCGTGCTGCTGGTCTCGACCAAACCCGAGACTGACGGATCGCTCCGTTGGCGCTGGGTCGGCGAGCCGACGTATCGCACGGTGCCGCTGCGGCACGTGGCGCGGCGCGTTTACGAAGCCGAGCTACCCGCGCTCGGCGCCGAGCACCCGGCGCTCGAGTATGCAATCGAAGCGACCTTGGATGGTGCGTCGCATCGCTGGCCCGCATCCGATCGCGAACTCGGCCAAACCGTGATCCTCGCGGAATCGGACTGAAGGCAAACCAGCGGGTCGAGGTGGAGCGCCTTGCCCTCAAGGCACTGCCTGTGGGGGAACGCGTGAGCGTAGCTGCGTGCGTCGTCTATCCCGAGGTGGAAGCGCCCGGCTCAGGCAGCACGGCTTTTTCCGCCGCGATCACCGCTTCAAACGCGACGGCGGGATCCTCGGTCGCAAACAGCTGGTTCACCACGTCGGTCTTCAAGACCAGCAGACAGAGTCGCGCCAGCGTGTGCAGGTGAATCCGCTCGTCTTCGCAGCAGATCAGGAAGAACAGCTGCGTCGGCCGCCCGTCGGGCGCGCTGAATGGCACCGCCTGCACCGTCCGACCAATCACGAGAAACGAGCCCTCGAACCGGAACGGCTGGTGCTCGCGCGCGTGCAGCAACGCGAGGCCGCCGGGCATCGCGGTGGGACACAGCTCCTCGCGCTTCTGCACGCTCGTGAGGAATTCGCGCGGGTCGAACACCCGGCCGGTTTTCGCCGCAAGCGCGACCATGTCACGGATCACCGATGCCTTCGTTTTCGACGGCAGCGCGAGGTCGATGTAGCCCGGCTGCAGCAACTCGGGCATCAGCGCATCGTGTTGAAACACCTCTCGCGCCCCCGCCGTCGATCTGGCGTGGTACGCATCGAGCCGTTTGTCCGGCATGCCAATGATCCGCTGCGACGCCCACGCGTCGATTTCGCCGCGCTGAAAAAGGGTCCGGCCGCCGCGCGTACGGTGCGGAATCTCGTCCCGCTGCACCAGCCGTTCCACGTCAGCCAGACTGATGTGGAGATACTCCGCCACTTCTTCGATGGTGAATGCGCGATGCGGCATGCCGCGACCCTAGCGCATGCCCGCGCGTTTGAAAAGGCCGCCGCGGCGGCCAGCGCCGGCACCCACGGGTCGCGATCTGCGACGGTTCGGCGCGACGCGCGCTATCGCTGCGCGGTTTGCAGCGCGTCGACTGCGGCTGCCAGGGCCGGCTTCGCCCGATCCTCGCGGTCGAACAAGAGCGCGTAGTCGGTGCGCCCGCGAATCGGCCAGCCATTGAGCCAGGAGTCCGCATCCGAAACACCCCACAGCGTCACCCGCTGGATCGTGTCGTGATGCTTCGCAAAGACGGCGAAAAGTTCGCGGTAGCGCTGCGCCAGCGCCTGCTGCTGCGCCGCCGGCAAACCCTTCCGGTAAGGATCCATGTCGCGCGAGGATGCCTGACGCCGCGACACCTCTGCGCCGGTGTAGTTGCCCGGTCGTGGCAGCACGCTCACATCGAGTTCCGTGACCATCGCCTTGAACCCCGCCGCCTTCAGGTCCGCGTAGGTCTGGTCCACGGCTTCGATCTGGGGCCAGTGCAACAGGCAGTGCTCCTGCGAACCGATGCCGTCGATCCGCAGCCCGCGCGCGCGGATCGCCTGCGCCAGCTTGATCACGCCCGCCCGCTTCACCGGATTGTCCAGCGAGTAATCGTTGTAGTAGAGCTCCGCGTCCGGATCCGCCTCGTGCGCCGCCGCAAACGCCGCGAACACGCCTTCCTCGCCGAGGATCGCATACCACGGCTTGTCGGTGCGCAGCGTACCATCCTCGTCGCGAATGGCCTCGTTGACCACATCCCAACCGTGGACCTTGCCGCGATAACGACCGACGACCGTGCGGACGTGCTCGCGCAGGCGCTCGAGCAGCGCCTCGCGGGAGATCGGCTGGCCGGCCTCATCCTCGAACACCCACGCCGGCGTTTGTGAATGCCACATCAATGTGTGGCCCACGATGAACATCCCGCGCTTTTGCCCAAACTCGACCAACTGGTCCGCCAGTTTGAAATCGTAGCGGCCGGGCTTCGGGTGAATCCGCTCCCACTTCATCGCGTTCTCCGGCGTGATCGTGTTGAAATGCTGCTCAATCACTGCGACGCCGGATTTGTCGCGCCCGGAAGTGTGGCCCGGTCCCACGGCCGCGCCGACGAGAAATAGCTTGTCCGCAGCCGTCTTCAGTGCGGGCGCCGCGGCCGCCTCCGCGGCCACCGCGCTCGGCAGGTTGAGAGCGGCGGCGAGAGCGAGAAGCGGAGGGAGAAAAGGGAAAGTGTGCATGCGGGCGCGAAGTTGTGAATTCACGCGGCGCAACGCCAGAACGTTTGCCACCAAGGCGCCGATTCGCCGATGGGTTGCCGACCGCGCAGTCGCTGCACTCCGGCGACGCTCACCGTGTCACGACTTACCTTTGTTTTCGATCGGTCAACGCGCTTGCCCCACGTTGCGGCCGAGCCGGCCCGCCAAGTCGAATGCTGCGGCGCGTGCGGCAAATCCCTTGTTCCGCGTCCGGACTTCGCCGGATGGCAGGTGAGTCGCCCCGGAACTACCGTGCCATCAAAGGAGAAGTCCCATTATGCCAACTCAAACTGCCAAACGACGGGCGCGAAGCGATGCGCGCGCCGGAAAGAAACCCAGCACGCAGGCGGGCGAGTTCGTCCGCGAAGAGATGCACCAGCTGAAGCGCGGCAAAGGCACCGCGAAATCGCGGAAGCAGGCGATCGCGATCGGGCTCTCCGAAGCGCGCCGTTCCGGCGTGAAGCTCGGCACGCCGAAAAAAGGCAAGACCTCGTCCGCCACGAGAAAGAAGGCGCAGCGCGACACCGCAGTCGGCCAGGGTCGGCGCAAGCCGTCGCCGACCCGCTCCCGCGGAGCCAAGAAGGCGGCGCGCACGCGTGCACGGCAGAAGCGCCGCTCGTAGCGGGAGCCGGCACGGAACGCGTGAGCGTTTCGCGCCGCCGACGCGCTCGCCCGCCCGCGAAAGCCTCACGGCTTCCGCTACGTGACCGCCGCACCGGCGTTCGTTTCGCTGGTCTCTGGGCAGGTGAACACCCCGCCGCCGTCGCCTTCGCCCTCACCGCGCCGCGGATTGCTGCGTCGGCTCGGGGCCATGGTGTGGGAGACGATCAAGGCCTACTACTTCGACAAGGTCCCGCAGCTCGGCGCCGCGCTGGCCTTCTACACCACCGTCGCCGTCGCCCCGCTGCTGGTGCTCGCCGTCGCCGTCGCCGAGATCGTTTTCAAAGAAGAACAGGCACGCCGCCGGATCTTGGGCGAGATCGAAAATCTCGTCGGCAGCGACGCGAGTCGCGCACTCGCCCAAGTCGAGCCGCCCAACTATGGCAGCGACACCGCCACGTTCGCCACGATCGTCAGCCTTGCGACACTGATGGTCGGCGCCGTGTTCGTGTTCGTGCATCTGCAGGACGCGTTGAACACCATCTGGCGCGCTCCCGCCTACACCGGCGAAGGCTGGCTCGCGACGGTCAAACGCCGGCTGTTCTCCCTCGGCGCGGTGCTGGCCACCGGTTTCATCATGCTCGTGTCGCTCACGCTCAGCGCCGCGCTCACCTGGCTGGGCGAAAACGCCTCCAGCCTCGCCGAGCTTCCGACCGGCGTGTGGCAAACGCTGAACTTCACGTTCTCGTTTGGCGTGATCACATTTCTGTTCGCCATCATCTTCAAGCTGCTCCCCGACGTGGAAGTCCGTTGGCGCGACGTGGGCACCGGCGCCGCGGTCACCGCGCTGCTGTTCGTCCTCGGCAAAACCGTCCTCGGGCTCTACCTCGCGCGTTCCAGCGTCACTTCGGCTTATGGCGCCGCCGGTTCGGCCATCGCACTGCTGCTGTGGTGCTACTACGCCGCGCAGATTCTTTTCCTGGGAGCGGAATTCACGCGCATCCATGCCCGCACCGCCGGCGGCCGCAAACCGCTCGAACCGGAAAAGCCCGCGGCAAAACCCGGCGAGGCCTCGGATGAAGATGTGGCACGGGCGTCCCGCCCGTGATCCGGCAGACTTGCCTCCCGTCACTCGTTCGCGCTGCCCCGAGAGACACCGCTCCACCGCGCTTGGCGTAGCGGAGCGCGTCAGCGTTTCGCCGTTTCTGCCCGCGCAAGCTGCGTGTGCCGCGACTAAGCCGGCGGCGTGCGCTGCTGCGCCTGATCCGCCACGCGATTGCTCGCCAGGTCGGACGCGTGCGGGGTCGCCTCGTTGGCCGCGGGCTGCTTCGGCGTCACATCATCGCCCGGCTTGGCCCGGCCCACCGGCCGTTTCTTGCCGCCCATGAACGCCATCAAGAGCACCGCCACGACGGCCACCAACAGGATCAGGAGGAGGATGTAACCCATGGCCGGACTATAACCGCCAGCCGCGCGCCAGCCATCGGCGGAAATACGGGACGGCGGATCGGCGAAATCAGCGGGCGCTCCGCTCGCCCCGCCGCTGGAAAACACCGTCGCGCTTGCATTCCGGACCGCTCCGGTTTCGATGCAAGCATCCACTTGCATGCATGATTTGAAGACCGCTCCCGCCCCCGCCCGCGACCGCCTCCTCGCTGCCGCCACGCGCATTTTCGCACGCGACGGGCTCAACGGCGCCACGACCCGCGAGATCGCGCGCGAGGCCGGCGTGAACGAGGTCACACTGTTCCGACTTTTCCAGACCAAGGAACGCCTGCTCGAAGCGGTCGTGCAGCAGAACTTTGGCCCCGACGCTCCCGCCCCCGCCGCTCCCATTCCGGCTCCGAGCGCCGACTTCGCCGCCGATCTGCTCGCGCATGGTCGCACCTACGAAAAACTGCTCCAGCAAAACCTGCCGCTCATCCGCGCGATGATTGGTGAAATCCACCATCACCATCGCGTCAGCCAGCAGCAGGTTTTCCGCGGGATTTTTCGGCCGCTGCGCGAAGCATTGGTCCAGCGGCTCGAACTCGCCCAAACGGCCGGCGAACTGCGCGCCGACCTGTCGCCCGCGCTGCTGGCCGACCTGTTCGGCGGCATGATCTTCACCGGCGTGCTCAGCCGCGCCTCCAACGTCCCCAAGGACTACTCCGCCACCGAGCATCTCGCCGCCGCCGTTGAGCTGATCGTCCGCGGCGCCGCCGCTTGAGCCGACGCGCCTGTCGCGCGCCCCGCCTCCGATCTTTCCGTCCCATTTTGTCTATGTCGACCGACTCCTCTCCTTCCGCCGATCCCACTCCGGCACACCGCTGGCGCCGCCGCGTGCTGTTGCTCGCCGGCCCTCTCCTCGTCGCGGTCGCCGCGCTATGGCTTTATTTGCACGGCGGACGCATCGTCACCAGCGACAATGCCTACGTCCATGCCGACAAGCTCACCGTCACCGCCGAGGTGGCCGGCGCGGTGAAGGATGTCGCCGTGCGTGAGAATCAGCCGGTCGCCGTCGGCCAGGTGCTGTTCCGGCTCGATGACGAACCCTACCGGATCGCGCTCGCCGAAGCGCAGGCCGAACTCGCCGCCGTGCGGCTGGAACTCGCCACGTCGCGCGCCAATTACCAAGCCAAGGTCGCCGCGATCGGCGAGGCGCAGGAACAGCTCGCCTTCGCCGAGACCGAGTTGCACCGGCAGGAGGAGCTGAATGCGACCAACGTCGCGCCCGCCGCCGCGCTCGACCAGGCGCGGCACGCCGTCGAGTCCGCCCGCCGGCGCGTGTCGGTTCTGCAGCAGGAGGCCGCGACCGTGCTGGCCTCGCTCGGCGGCGTCGACCGACCGGATGAACAGAATCCCGACTTCCTCGCCGCGCGGGCGCGTGTCGCCAAGGCGCAACGCGATCTCGCCCGCACCGTGATCACCGCGCCCATCGCCGGCATCGTGGCCAACGTCACCAATCTGCCCGTCGGCAAATTCCTGCAGCCGGCGCAACCCGCGTTCACGCTGGTCGCCGCCGATCACGTGTGGATTGAAGCCAACCTCAAGGAAACCGAGCTCACGCATCTGCAGCCGGGCAATCCGGTAAAGATCGAAATCGACACCTACCCGCATCGCCAATGGCTCGGACGCGTCGCCGCCATCGGCCCTGCCACGGGCGCCGAGTTCGCGCTGATCCCGCCGCAGAACGCCTCCGGCAACTGGGTCAAGACCGTGCAGCGCATCCCGGTGCGCATTCGCGTGGAATCCAACGACCCGGCGCGGCCGCTGCGCGCCGGCATGAGCGCCGAGGTCCGCATCGACACCGGCCACACGCGTGCGCTGCGCGACCTTGCCGGCAGCTTCGGCGAGCCGGATCAGGTTTCCGGATGACCGCCGCCGTTCCCGCCCCCGCGGCCACCCACCGCGGCGCCATCACCGTCTGCGTGATGCTCGCCACGATCATGCAGGCGCTCGACACCACGATCGCCAATGTAGCGCTGCCCTACATGCAGAGCAGCCTCTCGGCCGCGCAGGACCAGATCAATCTCGTGCTGACGTCCTACATCGTCGCCGCGGCGATCATGATGCCGGCGACCGGCTGGTTGTCCGCCCGGCTCGGTCGGAAAAACCTGTTCCTGCTCTCCGTCGCGGGCTTCACGTTCGCCTCGGTCCTCTGCGGCCTGGCCGGATCGCTCGGCCAGATGGTGCTCTTTCGACTGCTGCAAGGCGTCTTCGGCGCGACGCTCGTGCCGCTTTCCCAAGCGGTCCTGCTCGACGAATACCCGCCGGCGCAGCATGGCTCGGCGATGGCGCTGTGGGGCGTCGGCGTGATGGTGGGCCCGATCCTGGGTCCGACACTCGGCGGCTGGCTGACGGAGACCTACGACTGGCGTTGGGTCTTCTATATCAACCTGCCAGTGGGCGTGCTGACGTTTCTCGGGCTCTCGCGCTACCTGCATCGAACCACCCCGCAGCGCGGACTCTATTTCGACGGCTTCGGCTTTCTCACGCTCGCGGTCGCGATCGGCGCGCTGCAGATGATGCTCGATCGCGGCGAACAACTGCAGTGGTTCGACTCACCGGAAATCATGGCCGAGGCGGCACTGTCCGGGCTCGGGCTTTACCTGTTCGTAGTGCACACGCTGACCGCGCGCCGGCCGTTTCTCGACCTACGGCTGTTCCGCGACCGCAATTTCGCCACGGGCATGATTTTCATCTTCGTCGTTGGCGTGATCTTGCTGGCGACGCTGGCCCTGCTGACGCCGTTCCTGCAGACGCTGTTGAATTATCCGGTCATGACCGCCGGCATGTTGCTGGCGCCGCGCGGCGTCGGCACGATGCTCGCGATGATCATCGTCGGCCGGCTGGTTTCGCGGGTGGATCCGCGCTGGCTCGTCGCGCTGGGGCTGTTGCTGACGGCCGCGGCGCTGTGGCAGATGAGCCGGTTCTCGCTCGATGTCACGGCCACGATGCTCGTGTGGTCCGGCGTGGTGCAGGGGCTTGGGCTCGGCTTCCTCTTCGTGCCGCTTAGCACGATGACCTTCGCCACCCTACCTGCCGATCTGCGGACTTCGGGCACCGCGCTCTACAGCCTGTCGCGGAATCTCGGCTCGAGCATCGGCATCTCGGTTGTCATTTACCTGCTGGGGCAGTTTCACAGCCGCGCACACGCCAACCTCGCCGAATTCGTGCAGCCGTTTCGGGATCCGATGCAGCATCTGCCGGCGCTCCTGGACCCGTCGACGGCCGCCGGCCAGTCGCTGCTGGAACGGTTGGTTTCGCAGCAGGCCGCGCTGCTCGCGTATTTGAGCGATTTCCGGTTCATGCTCTACGTCGCGCTCGCTGCGCTCCCCCTGGTGTTGCTCATGCGGCGACCGAATCACCGCGCCAGTGACGAGGAACTCGCCGCGGCGATGGAGTAGCCACGCGAGGCGCCGCCGCTCCGCAAGGAGAGGCAGCTGATGGGCAACCTGTTCGCCGTCGGCCGGCCGGCGCGGTTAACCCGGGCGACAGCGCGGATCGCCACGTCGGGGCGGCAAGTCGTCCCCGTGAAGTTGTTCTAACCCTATGGCCGCCGCACTAGAAGGAGTTAAGATGACCTACCAACCGGTAGCCCCACGGTGCAGCGGACGGTCCGGCTACGCCCTCGGCGAAGCGCCCGCCCAATCATGAAGAGCAACACGCAGGAAGCGTTCGGCGCGTGCCGCGTGGAGGTTCGCACCAACGAACACGAATCGTTCACCGAGTATCACCTCACTGCCACGATCAATGGTACGATGTCGGTCGCGCTCGCCGCCGATCAGGCCTTCAACGACGTGGCCGCGGTGCTCGCGCAGAAAAGCATCCAGCCGATCCAGGAGAAAATCTATGGCTACGCCCGCGTGCGCGAGCAGGTGCTGCAGCGCCGCGAGGCCGCTTACCGCGCCCATGGCATCGACCGCAGCATGCCCGCCACGTGGATCCAAGGCACGCCGCTCAACGGTTGCGAGTTCGTCGGCCTGCAAATCTGGGGCATCGTCGCGCATAATGGCGAAGCGTGCGTCACGACGGTGGAAAACCCCGTCACCGGCCGCGGCCGTTTGTGGAGCGGCGCCGGCTTTCGCCTGCTACATCTCGCGGGCGTGCGCGGCACGACGCCGGATGGCGTGCTCGCCGCGGGGCACTGCGCGCAGGCCGAGGCGATGTTCAACAATCTCGGCGCCGGCCTGGCCGCACACGACTTTCACTACAACCAGGTTGTCCGCACGTGGATCTACGTCCGCCGGCTGCTCGAGTGGTACAGCGATCTCAATCGGATCCGCACGTCGAAATACACCTCCGTCGGACTCGGCGTGTCCGGTGGCCCCGCGCACCCGGCGAGCACGGGCATCCAGTGTTTCAGCGACGACGAGGAATGCATCGTCGACGCCCTCGCGCTCGACACCGACGGCCGCAGCATGGTCGCGACGCCGATCCGCAAAAGTCCGCGGCAGGATTCCTCCTTCAACTACGGCTCCGCGTTTTCGCGCGGCATGACGCTCGCCATCGAGGGCCGCAAGATCGTCCACATCTCCGGCACCGCGAGCATCAACAGCGCGGGCGCCAGCACTCACGTGGGTGACGCTGAGTGCCAGAGTCTCGAGACGCTGATGAGTATCGCGGCCATCCTCGAGGAACAAGGCGGCTCGCTGAAGAACATCACCTCCGCCACGTTGTTCTGCAAAGACCGCGCCGCCTGGGAAGCCTGGGAACGCGTCACCCGTCTGCTGCAGATCCCCGCCTTGCCGAAGGTCTGCGTGATCGCCGATGTCTGCCGTCACGACCTGCTGGTCGAGATGGAAGCCGTGGCGGTAATCTGAGGAAGCAACAGGCGGCAGGCTTTAGGCCGTAAGCTCGATCATCCAACCGTCCCGCCAATCCACGCAAATGGACGCGAATGGAACGACCTCAGCCCCCGGAGACGCGACGCCCTCGTCGCGTTTCCTCGTCGTTTTCTCCGCGGCTCCTTGTAGCCGGAGTCGCTGACCCCGGGGCCGGCCGGACTCACCGAGCCCGGCTACAACACGCCCGCCACTCAACCCTCAACTCTCATCCCTCAACTTTCCGCGCTCTCCGCTCTGGACTCTCGGCTCTCGACTCATTTTCCCCTTGCGCACTCCGGATCTCAACGTCGCCGCTATCTCGCCTCTCCCCGCCCCCGCGGAGTTGTTGGCCACGCTGCCGCGCACGCCTGCGCAGGCGGATTTCGTGGCGCACAGCCGGCAGACGTTGCGCGAGATTCTGTTCGGCGATGATCCGCGGCTGCTGGCGATCGTCGGCCCCTGCTCGATTCACGACGTGGCCGCCGCGCGCGAGTATGCCCGCCGACTGGCCGACCTGGCTTACGAGCTGGATGATCGGATTGTCATCGTGATGCGGGCGTATTTCGAAAAACCGCGCACCGTCGGCGGCTGGAAGGGCCTGCTGCTCGATCCGCATCTCGACGGCAGCGGCGACATCGCCCGCGGCCTGCAACTCGCCCGCGGCCTGCTCCGCGACATCCTCGATCTCGGCCTGCCGACGGCGACCGAGTTTCTCGATCCGGTGAGCCCGCAGTATCTGGCCGACCTGGTTTGCTGGACCGCCGTCGGCGCCCGCACCGCGGAATCGCAGCCGCATCGCCAGCTCGCCTCGGCGCTCCCGATGCCGATTGGATTCAAGAACAGCACCGACGGCAATCTGCGCAATGCCGTGCACGGCATCAAAGCCGCTGCGCAGCGACACACGTATTTCGGGCTCACCGCCGACGGCCGCTCCGCCGCCATCCATACCCGCGGCAATCCCGACTGCCACCTCGTCCTCCGCGGTGGCTCCGCCGGCCCGAACTATTCCGCTGAACACCTGGTCGAAGCGGACGTGCTGCTCGCCAAGGCGGGACTGCACCGGACGATCATGGTCGATTGCAGCCATGACAACAGCGGGCGCGTGCCCGAACGCCAGCCGCGTATTCTCGCCGACGTGACGCGCCAGATTCTCGCCGGCCGCACCGCGCTTCGCGGCGTGATGCTCGAGAGCAATCTCTTCGCCGGGAACCAACCTCACCCGCCGCCCACCGGCCCGCTCCGCTACGGAGTCTCCATCACCGACGCGTGCATGGACTGGTCGATGACGCAGCAGTGCCTGCGCGCGGCCTATCGCTCGCTCGCCCCGCGTTTCGTGTCCGCGCCTGCTCCCGAGCCGGCCTTCGCCAAGTGAACCGCAGCGCAGCGGAACGCGTCAGCGTTTCGCGCGAGTTGTAGCCCGGGTCGATGACCCGGGTCCCGGGCTCAACGAGCCCGGCTACATCTGCGCCGTCGAGCTCTCTCCGGTCTCAACCTCAGGGCGTAGCGCTTTCGCGCGATCATCGCGGGGGCGTCGCTGGCGACGCCCGAGGGCGCACCAAGGTGCTTCCCCACTCTCAACTCTCAACTCTCAACTTTCCCCTCTCCGCTCTCAGCTCTTCTCCCCCATCACAAACGTCGGTTCGATGTCGACCGGGAGATCCTTCAACCCGTCGAGCGCGCGTTTCACCTCGGGCCGGACTACGATCATTTTCTCAAAGAGCTGTTTCGTTCCAGCGTAGTCCCCGTGCGCCTGCAGCGTCATGATCGCGCGGGTGAGCGATTCGACCGCCGGTTTCACTTTCACCAGATCCACCGCGAACGTTCCGTCCTGCGCCACGGTGAACGCGCCCGCGTCGAGCAGCCAGTTCAGCTGCAGCGCCATGCCTTTCGCATGCGCCTCCGTCAGCCCGAACCGGAGCGTGCGGAAGGTCGACGCGAGAAACGTCGTGTACATTGCGCGCTCCTGCGCACGGTCGAGCATGCCGTGGTCCATCAGATGCTGCAGCGCCCACAGGCCGGAGATGTCCGCCTTCGCTTCTTCGAGGGTGCCATTCAACTCCTTCATCTCGCTGCGCACGGTCGTCTCGCGCCCGTTGACCGTGATCGTCTGCGGCCCGAGCCCGTGCATCAGCTCGTGCATCAGAATGTGCGTGAAAAACGGCTCGAACGCGACATGGCCCTGATCCGCCTTCGCCAGCACGCGCCGCGAGATCGGCACGAGCACGTTTTCGAATTTCGCCTCCTGCACGTTTTTCAGCATCACGCGCTTCGAGCCTTTCTCCGCCACGACGCGTTCATCGTTCGGCAGGTTGAACGCCGCCGTCTGCACGCCGCGATTCGCGTCGCCGGAGCCGAACGCCAGGTTCACCACGCGGATGGGCGAATAGCCGCCGAGCTTCTTGCGATACTGCGGGTCGATCGGCAGATGATCCTCCAGCTCCTGCAGATGGCCGCTGAAGCTTCCCAGCTTCGCCGTCTCCGCCGGATCGGTCACCGCGATGAAGGCTTCGAAGGCCGCCTTGAAATTAAACCACTCGTCCTCGTAGACCTCGTAGGGCCCGATCGTCGGCTCGATCGTCGCGTCGAGCTCCATCCACGCGAGGTCGCTCTCGTAGTAGTCGTTCGACAAAAACGCCGTCGCGCGTTTTTCCAAAAACGCCTTCAAGGTGGGCTGCTTGGTCTCCGCCGCCGCTTCGCGCAGCAACCGCGCGGCGAGGATCAGCTCGTTCTGATACTCCACGCTGTAGGGCACCGCCATCAACCCGCCGTCCGGCGCACGCCGGATCGTCGTGAAAAATCCCGTGGCCTTCGCGCGCTCCGCCGCCGGCAGCTGCTGCATCCAGCGGTCCACTTCATCGCGGGTGGCGTCGACCGGATAAAAGTTGCCGCCCGCCGGCTTCTCGCTGACGCCCGGCAGGAACGCCGTCTGCTCGTCCAGCCGCGACCACGCGCCGGCGTTGATTCGAAAATAGTGCAGCCGCGCCCGGCCCAGCGGCGACGCGTCGCGCACCAGCTGGGCGAGCAGCGCCTCGTTCTGCGGCGCGGCTTGACGCAGGAACAGCGCGTCGAAGAGCTTCGCCGCCTCCACCATCTTCTGCAGCGCCGCGAGCTCGTTCGGCGGCAGATGGGACACGTCCACCTTGATCTCCACTGGCACGAACCGCGCCGTCATCGCGCGCAACTGATCGAGGTTCGGAGCGGCGGTCTCTGGCTGGTTGCCCAGCCCGGTCGATCCGCTCAGCAGCGCGGCCGCGAGCACGGAAATGAGGATTCGCATGCCGGTGAGTGATTGCTCCAGCCCGGCGCTGTCAAGCGGCGACCCGTAGGCGCGTTTTTCGCCGGGCGGCTCGAGGCACGGCCACCGAACCGTCCGCTGCTCCTGCTGCGAGCCACGGAATCAACCTCGGAACTCAAGCGCTAGGTTGATTGGTGGCGGCGACACGCCGGGCTTGTCGTCGCCAGCGCGCTGAGCACAATCACCAGCATGGCGGCGGACGCTGCCGCTCCCGCGTCATGTACTCACTCCCGGCGCCTGCGGTCAGGCAGAAGACACAGCTGACCTGGACAAGCCACTCCCGCCCATGACCTCGCGCACCGATGACGACGCGAGCGTTCCGATCGCGTCATTTTCCACGCCAACCGACCTGCGGCCGTTTGTGCAGCTCACCGCCGGGTTGGCGCCCCCGCTCAACACGCTGCTGACGACGATCACCGGCCGCACAATGATGCTGTTGGGTGATCCCGCGCTCGATGAGCAAACGCGCGAACGGCTGAATGAAATCTATATGGCCGGAGAACGCGCCGTCAGTCTGACCCGGCAGTTGCTGTTTCTTAGCGGTCGTTCGCCGCCGCAGCTGCGGACGCTCGATCTCAATGCGCTGGCCACCCAGTTGACCACCGTGCTGCAACGGTCGCTGCACCGCGGCCTCACGCTGGAACTAGGACTCGCGCCCGGGCTGCGCCTCGTCCGCGCGGACGCCGACATGCTCGAACAGATACTCGTCGCCCTGACGCGCAACGCCAGCGACGCGATGCCGCACGGGGGCGAGTGTCGCGTGAGCACCGCCAATGTTGTCCTCACCGCCGCCGAGGCGGCCCGGCACGCGGGCCCACGGGCCGGTGAATTCGTCACAGTGGTCGTCGCTGACACCGGCACCGGCATCGCGCCCGAAGTGCTGCCGCGGCTGTTCGAGCCGTTTGTCACGACCAAGCCGCCAGGGCACGGCGCCGGCCTTGGCCTGGCCGCCGCGTACAGCATCCTGCAGCAGCACCAAGGCTGGCTGGCGGTCAAATCCACTCCCGGCGCCGGCACGGAGTTCACGGTGTTCCTCCCCGCCGCCCCCAGCGACGCCGTGCCCGACGAGCCGGCGATACGGGACGATCGTTCTAGCCTTGGTCATCCGACCATCCTCTTTGTGGAGGACGACCCACTGACGCGTGAATTCACGACCGCCGTCCTGCAGGATCTCGGTTACCGTGTGTTACAGGCCGGCACCGCCGCCGACGCGCGGGAGACGTGGAAATGGCACCGCTCGCGGATCCGGCTGCTCCTCACGGACGTGGTGTTGGACGGTCGCCAAAGCGGCCTGGACCTCGCTGCCCAGCTCCGGGCCGCTGCTCCCGGACTCGGCGTGATCTTCACGAGCGGCCACGGCCGCGCGATCCTCGATCGCGCTCCTGCACTCCCGGGCGGCATCTTCCTGCAGAAACCCTTCCGTACGCAGGCGCTGGCCTGCGCGCTTCGGACCGTGCTCGACACTCCTGTATCATGAACGACGACCCCGCTGGAACTCCCCTCCCCACCGGTTCAGCCACGGCTTCCGAGCAGTTTCTCCAATCCCTGCTCGAACACCTGCCCGTCTTCATCTACCGGAAGGACCGTGAGGGCCGGCTCACGTACGCGAATCAGCGATACTGCGAACGTCGCGGGCAGCCTCTCGCCGCGCTGCTCGGCCAGACCGACTTCGACCTGTCCCCGCCCGAACTCGCGCAGACCCATGCGGCCGACAACCTGATCGTGATGCAAACCCGCCGGCCGCTGGAGAAGGACGAACTCCAGGTCCTGCCCAGCGGCGAGAAGAGCTGGATCCACATCATCAAGGTGCCGATCATCGACGCCGACGGCGAAGTGGTTGGCACGCAGGGCATGTATTGGGACATCACGGACCGGAAGGCTGTCGAGGAGGCACTGGCGCACGAACGCGACCTGCTCAGCGGGCTGCTCGAACACATCGACGACCACGTTTACTTCAAGGACCGGGCCTCCCGATTCCGGCGCATCAGCACGAGCCTGGCGCGCAAGTTCGGGCTCCGCGACCCCGCCGCCGTAGTCGGGAAAACGGACTTCGACTTCTTTACCCGCGAGCACGCGGAGCCGGCCTTCGCCGACGAACAGGCGATCATCCGCACCGGCGAACCGATCGTCGGCAAAATCGAAAGGGAAAGCTGGTCCGGGAACACGGAAACCTGGGGCCTCACCACGAAAGTCCCGCTCCGCAACCGCGCCGGCGAGATCATCGGCACCTGCGGGATCACCAAGGACGTGACGGCGCTCAAGCGCACCGAGCAGCAACTCCAGGCGGCCAAACTCGCGGCCGAAGCCGCCGCGCGCGCCAAGAGCGAGTTCCTCGCCAACATGAGCCACGAGATCCGCACCCCCATGAACGGCGTGATCGGCATGACCGGCCTGCTCCTCGACACCAAGCTCGATCCCGAACAGCGGCAGTTCGCCGAATCCGTCCGCAATTCCGCCGAGAATCTGATGACGGTGATCAACGATATTCTGGATTTCTCCAAGATCGAAGCGGGCAAGCTGCTGTTCGAGGAACTCGATTTCGACCTCGTCGAAACCATCGAGGGCACACTCGACATGCTGGCCGAGCGCGCGCAGGGCAAGGGCATCGAGTTGATCGACGGCATCGCACCACAGGTGCCACGCTATCTCCGCGGCGATCCCGGCCGGCTCCGCCAGATCCTCACCAACCTGCTGGGCAACGCGATCAAGTTTACCGAACACGGCGAGGTGGTTCTGAGCACCACCCTCGAACGCGAAACCGCCACCCACGCCATCGTGCGCTTCGACGTGACCGACACCGGCATCGGAATTTCGCGCGACGTGCAGGCGCGACTCTTCCAATCCTTCGAGCAGGCCGACAGTTCCACCACCCGCCGGTACGGCGGCACCGGTCTTGGTCTGGCGATCTCCAAGCAACTCGTGGCGATGATGCACGGCGAGATCGGCGTACAGAGTGAGGCGGGCGTCGGCTCCACTTTCTGGTTCACCGTGGAATTTCAGAAACAGACCGGCGCGCCCAAACGTGTCCGCCGCGTACAGCGCGACCTCACCAGCCTGCGGGTGCTCGTCGTCGATGACAACGCGACCAATCGCAAGATTCTGCGGCACCAGATCTTCGCCTGGAACATGCAGAAGGGCAGTGCCGCCGGCGGCCATGAGGCGCTCCGGCTGATGCGGGACGCCGCCGCCGCCGGCGAGCCGTACGATATCGCCCTCCTGGATATGCAGATGCCGGAGATGGACGGACTGACTCTCGCCCGCGCAATCAAGGATGATCCCGCCCTCGCCCCGACTCACCTCATCATCCTGACCTCGCTGGGCCATCGCCTCACCCGCGACGAACTGCAGGCCGCCGGCATCGACGCCTACCTCGTCAAACCCGTCAAACAGTCCCGGCTCTTCGACACACTCATGGATGCGATCGGCGTGGCCCAAGTCTTCACGCGGTCCTACGAGACCCCGGCGCGGAGCAAACCGAACGCAGCCGACACGCCCGAGCCTCCCATCTTGCGCGCCCTGGTGGCCGAAGACAATCAGGTGAACCAGACCGTCGCCGCCGCACAGCTGAAGAAGCTCCGCTGCTCGGTGGACGTGGTCGCCAACGGCCTGGAGGTGCTGGAAGCGCTGAGCCGCGCACCCTACGACGTGATCTTCATGGACTGCCAGATGCCCGAGATGGACGGGTATGAAGCCACCCGCGCGATCCGCCAGCGCGAGCAGGATCGCATCCATCCCTGCCACTGGAAAGCGCCGGCCTATATCATCGCGATGACCGCGCATGCCATGCACGGTGATCGGGAAAAGTGCCTTGCCGTCGGCATGGACGACTACGTGAGCAAGCCCATGCGCACCGCCGAACTGCAAGCCGCGATCGAGCGCTGGCGTGCGACGCGCGCCCCCGTCAGCGGTTGAGTTGCTCTGCTTCCAGCCGCGCCGCCTCGCGGAGGTACCGCTGGGCGATCTCGGGGCGTTCGAGCGTCTCCAGCGCCTGCGCCAGTCGGTAGTGGGCCGGTGTGCAATAGGGGTCGAGCTTCAGCGCATCCTCCAGGGGTGGCATCGCCTCGTCCACTCGGTCGAGTGCGACGAGGTGGTAGCCGAGCGCCGTGCGAACCACCGCCGGCTTCTCGCGCACGCCCGGCAGGAACGGCGCCCGCTCGTCCAACCGTGACCACGCGCCGGCGTTGATCCGAAAATAGTGCAGCCGCGCCCGGCTGAGTGGCGACGCGTCGCGCACCAGCTGCGCGAGCAACGCTTCGTTCTGCGGCGCGGACTGACGCAGGAACAGCGTGTCGAAAAGCGTAGCGGCCTCCACCATCTTGTGGAGCGCCGCGAGTTCGTTCGGCGGCAGATGAGACACGTCGACCTTGATCTCCACGGGCACGAACCGTGCGATCATGGCCTTCAGCTTTGCCTCGCCCGGCGTCCCGGCTTCCATCGCCACGACACCTGACGCGTGAGGGTTTCGCCGCACCGTACTCCACCAAACGATGATACGGTGCCGCGTGATCAGGCGGATATCAGCCGGGTTTCGTTTCGGCTACCGTGCTGCATGAGCTTTCGACCTGCCCTTCTCTGCTGTGCGGTGCTGCTCGGAATCACCACGTCGTTGTCGCGGGCACAACTCGTGCACCTCCAATTCCACGCTGGCGGTGTTCTCAATCTCCACGCGGACACGGCGGGCATTCCTTGGGACCACGCCGGTGGCAGCCTTTCCACGATCGACGTTTTCTACAATCCGTTCGGTGCGGTCCGTGACTGGAGCCAGGAGGAGGAAATCTATCGGTTCCCGAACGCAGCGGACGCCTACTGGCAGTTGACCTTCGATCTGGATTACGATCTCGGCACCATCGTGGTCACTCGTCCGTTGCCCTGGGTGCGCGCTGGCGGTCAATCATTCGTCATCCAGTACGCGGATCAACCTCCCGGCCAACGAACCGAGGAATTCCAAATGTACCTGAGTTTCGCCGACACCTTCCAACCGTTTGGCAAGTGGCCGTCCGAACCGCTCCCTCCCCTGTCTGACGGCGGGGGCGATGAGATGGTCAACTCGTACTTTCTTTCGGCCGGGCGCAGCTTTTTCGACATTCCGCACCTGAACGACGGCGGCGGCTATGGTCACGTGGGTGGCGGAACCATCTCACCCATCATCTCCGCCGTCCCGGAGCCGGCGACCTACGGCGCCGCCGCGGTCCTTCTGCTCGTTCTAGGTGTGATCGCGCATCGCCGGCGGTCAGTACGGCACCACGAAGCGTGCCCCTTATGATCGCCAGGCGACGTCCCGCCTAGGTTCATTCGCAGATGGTCAGTCCCTGCCTCCGCGGGTCCCGACCGTCGAGGCTCTTCTCGCGGGCGAGCTCCGGCTGGCAGTCGACCAGTGTAACACACCACGCACGGATTTCCGGAGGTAAACGCGCGAGACCGCTCCGCGAATCGCCGTCCGTCCTGCAGGGAGCAGGCCGGAGACTCGTGTGGGCGAACACGGAAAGGCGTCGTGTCGGATAGTTTTCTCTCCACGCAACCGCGTTCGTGCCGGTGCCCTATTCCGTTCGCCGCTTCCGCGCTTGGCGCCGCTTCCGCCTTCGCTTGTATATCCGCATGAGGTCGCTCCGGCTCGTCTGCGTTTGCGTGATTTGGCTCAGCGGCGTCGCTTGCGGCGCAACCACGCGCGATGAAGCGCAACGTGCGATCGCCGCCTTGGAAAAGGACGTTTTCTCCGACGAGGCCAGTCAGGCAGCCAGCGTGATCGCGGATTTCGCCGCGACGAGCGAAGACGTGCGCTTCACGCTCGGCCCCGACACCGCACCTTGGGTGACGGAGGAGCATGACCGAAACGAGTTCGACGACGCCGCGCGGGCCATGCTGCTGGCGGTCTATTTCGCCGGGAATGCGAAGGCTCAACTCGCCCGCGGACAGCCCGGCGATGATCCTTACCCCGGCTGGCTCGCCGTCATCGCGGCGTACCGCCGGATCCAGGAAAAGCGTCCGTTCATCGTCCCGTCGCTGGAGCACCTCGCGCAGTTGCAGCAGGACGGCCGACTCGAGCAACACGCCCGTGACGTGCAGTTGAACAGCGCCGCCCTACCGACGACACCGCTGCGGCCCGAAGCCGGAGCGCCGCCCGCTGGCACCGAATCGAGAACTCCTTTGCCCTCTGGAAGGGGCTCCCCGTCCGAACCGTCCGCGCCGTCACCGCCACTTCCACCTCTTGTCGCGACCACGCCAGACCAAGTCGAGGAAATCGGACACGAAGACCAAGGCCTCGGATTAGTTTTCCCCGGCCGGCTGCCCGGCTGCGTCTTTCGCGGTGTCCGGCGCTTCGAACCTGCCGCGCTGGGTTATTCGGTCACGTATCGTTCAAACACCGGCGCCGAGGGCGCCCTCACGTGCTACATCTACGACAAGGGCCTGCCCGCGATCCCGACCGGCGGAGGCTCCGACGTAGTGCGCGCCGAGATGGCCGAGGTCGTCTCCCTCATCGCGCCGGGCTGGAAGGAACGCAAGGGCGTCGTCGAGCCGATCGTCAGCACCGCAGACATTCGGAATAGCGACCGACCGGAGCCGATCGCTCAGCTCGCGGTGCACCGGATCACCGTGGACAAAACCGCGAACATCTCCGTCACGGTGATGACCGGTTATCACGACAAGTTCCTGAAGGTTCGCTACACGTTTCCCGGCCACGACCCAAACACCGCGCTCCGCGCGCTCACGGCGTGTTGGGATGCTTTCGCCCAGGCAAACCCAATCGCCGCTGCGGAACTACTCGGATCGAATACGTCCGCCGCCGCCGCGAAGTGACTACGCCCGAACCTCACCACCAATCTTCGGCGACGCCCGGCTGCCCGGTAGACCTCGACCCGTCGCCGATGCCAACCTCGCGAATCAGCAGCCGGTGGACCAGGATCAAGACCCGCGTACTCGCTCACTTCGCGGCGCACCGACAACGAAGCCGCGGGAGCTTCCTGTGGCGAGTGACGCTCGAGTCGTTGGCTGCTGCCGTTCTGATGGCAATCCTCCTCAACCTGCTCTTCGATCTCCCGCACCGGACGGACCTCCGCGCGATGGGGATGGTGCGACGGTTCGTCGAGATGGTGGTGCTCGCGCCGTTTTTCGAAACGCTCCTCCTGCAAGCGCTCCCGGTCGGAGCGGTCCGGATTTTCGATGGCGGATTTCGCGCCCAGTTGCTGGCCGGCTGGCTGATGTTTGCCGTCGCCCACTTGGTAAATGGATTGGGCTCGGCTCTCGTCGCCGGGCTCGTCGGTGGGTTTTATCTTTCGTTCACCTACACGCACTGGCGGACGCAGTCATTCCGCTCGGCCCTCTGGATGACCTGCAGCATGCACGCGCTCTACAATCTTGTGCTATTCGCGACCATCGCGGTGCTCGTGCCTCAGCCCTGACGCCTTGCGCCGCCATCCGCGCCCTCCGCCCACGCGCACCGGAGCTACGGTCAAATCCGCTCCGTGTTTCGTGTTTTTCGTGTGTTTCGTGGTTACTGAAACATTCGCCTAGATGAACAAAAAAACGTAGCCCGCAAAAAGCAGCGCGCCGACGCCCGCCGCTGCCGCCAGCGACCAGAGCAGGTTCCGCGCTCGCGCCGCCATCGCCAGCGTCGCGATGATCACCGCCGCCTGCGCGCCGAGCATGCCGAAGAAGAAGCGCGTGCTGCGCCGGTGATGCCGCTCCGCCGCGAGATTGCTCTGCCGCACCTGCAATTCGTGGAGCACGGCAATCCGCTGGTTCAGCCGCGCCTCGGCATCGTAGCGCATCGACGAATAGCGCAGCCGCAACACCGCGAAATCGCGGCCCAGCTCCGGATGCTGCGTGGTTGTGGGCTCCAGCAACTCGCCGAGCGCATCGCCGCCGTCGACGATCGGCTGCATCAATCGGTCGAACGCCCGCGCGTGTTCCTGCGCTGTCTTCAGTGCCGCGGCCACTTCCTTTGGCTTTGGCGCGTCGATCCGCTGTTTCTCCACCGGATCGGTCAGGTCGCCGTCGAGCGCCGCCAGCGCGGCCTGCACCTGCTCCGAGAACGCCGGAGCCGCGGCGAACTCCGGCAGCCGTCCCGCGAGGAGATAGTTCAACGCCTGCTGGCTCGGCTCCGGTTTCGGCAGCGTCGCGGCGAGCGCGCGCAGCCCGGCTTCGTCGATCGCGTTTTCGCGCGTGGTCAGCTGCATCACGTCGAGCGTGCCGGACTGGATCGCTCCGCGCAGCCGCTTCGCCTGGAAAAAGCCCCACTGGTCGCCGGCCTTCGCCTGCTGCTGCGCGCCGAGCGCGCGTTGATATTGCGCCTTCGTCATCTCGCTGCTCGCCAGGCCGGCGAGCAAGGTCGCGATTACGGTCATCACCACGGGCGTCATGCCCAGCACCTTGCCCCAGAAACTCGGCGGCAACGTCGCTTTGATCTCAGCCGGCACCTCGGTCTTCATGGCACCGGCGTTGTAGTCCAGGGAGCGGTCGCGCGGCGAGGCGAATCACCGCGCGGCCCGGCCGCAATCAACCGGCTACAACCGCTCGTAGTACGCCAACGCCTGCTCCGCCGCCTCCCGCGCCGCCGCGCGATCGGAGGCGCGCAGGAAATCCGGCTGGCCGTCGAGCCAGTGCAACAGCCCGCGCACATACTTCTGCAGATAAGCGATCGACGCGCCCTCGCGCACCGGCTTCCCGTGGTCGAGAAAATAGATCGGACTGGTATGCGCGAACACCGAGAGCCCACGCGGCAGGATGGGCCGCCGAATGTCGGGATGCTCCGCCACGCGCGCCGCGAGCCACGAACTCTCGTCGATCCTCACCGCGGTATCGACTTCCATCGTGTAGAGCCCATCGACCGGTTCGAGTCCGTAGACCGTGCGATGCGCCACGGAGCGTCCGTTGTGGATGATCTCGATCATCGCAAACGGCAGGATCGATCTCGCTTTCGCGCGCACCCGCACCTGCCGGCTTCCATTGAATTCGATCACATCGCCTGACCTGTGATTATCGACTTCGAATTCGAGAATAGGCCCGTTCGTCACGAAGCTCCGACCCGCTTTGATCGCCGCCAACCAAGCATCGAATCCCGTCACGCTCCCGGTATGCGCATAGGTGCGATTGCTCCCGAGCGGAATGTCCTCAAAAAACTTGTCGGTTCCCGCCGCCACCGGCAGCCGGAATCCCGCATTCAATAACGTGTAGTAGAGGTCCAGCGCCCGCATCACCGGAAACTCCGCCTGCGAGAATCCCGACTCCTGCCACGGCGCCAGATGATTCGGCAGCGTCGTGGGATCGTTCCAAGTCACGAGTTCGATCGCATCGAGCAACCCAAGCGCTGCCAGCACCGGCGACTCCGCGCCCGGCAGCGAACAAAGATGCGACCATGCGATCATGCCCCCTTGCGCGCGCGTGGCGCGAGCCGCCGGCGTCAGGTCAAGGTGCGGCACGCTGCGCCAGTATTCGAGGCCGCCGCCCATGTCGGGATAGCCCGGCACGAGTTCCTTCAAGCCGAGCAGCGTCAGGTGGCCCATGTGCCACTCGCGGACTTCCTGTCCGACGAAGATTTGCTGCTCCGGCGTCGAATGCTCGTCCAGTTTGCCGGTGAACAGCGCGTTCGTCGGCAATTCCGAAACCGAGTCCGCCATGTGCAACAGCACCTGCGTGTCGAGGTCTTCGACCTCCATGTGAAACCGCGCTTCGGCCGGCACCGGCAGGTGCGCGTGAATGTCGCCGGCCACGAAGCCTGCTTTCCGCCGGTCGAACCAACGCTGAAGCCGGAAGGTTTTCTCGGGCGCCGGTCCTCGAGAGTTCGCGCGCAATGTTGCCACGAAAGGACGCGTCTCGATCCCGCGCCGGATCTCGAGCATCACGTCTCCGGACGGAAGCACCGCGGTGAATTCGCCTCCGACATAGCACCAGCGTTTGTTCAGACAATCCACGTGGGGATGCTCGCCCGCGACTTCGACGGCTTTGCCGGACCCGTCCGTTAGCGCCACGCGCGCGGCCACGGTCGCGCCGGTGGCGTCGTCGACAATCCGCGCGTGGATTTGTCCGCCTCCGCGCTCGGCGGCCCGCGTGGCCGTGCACGCCGCGCCACAGATGAGCACCGCGGCCAGCAGCGCTGAGGCCATCGGGGCCAAGCTACGCGACCAACGCCGCGCGGCAGCTACGAAAGCGACGGCGCAGCCGTCGACGAACCGCAGGATAATATTCATGGCACGAGCAAAGAGACCTCTCACGCTAGTCGCTTTTCTGTTCCCGTGTAACTAACAAACTGTGACGCCGTTGGTATCGCCGCGCGTTCCCTGGGCCGGCCTCAACTGGGCGCCGGCGACATCAACACCACCGCAGCGTTGAGGGCCATCCCGGCCCAGGAGAACACGGTTTCGCCGCTCTCGTCGGCTCGGGATTTCCGGGTTGTTCAACCCGCTTCGGTGTCCGACACTGTGCGCATCGCTACACCCCGTCCCATGCTCCCCCGCTTTCTCCCCATCATGACCGCGCTCGCTCTTGCCAGCTCGCTGCCGGCAGCAAATCCCTCTGGTCAGCCCGGTTTGGCTCCCAGCGCCAATCGCCCGCCTTCGCATCTGCGCACCTCAACCTTCCAGGAGTTTCACTGGGGCGTCGCCTATTATCCCGAGCACGGCGAACTCGCCACGCTCGATCAGGACGCCGAGCGCATGCTCGCCGCGGGCATGAACACCGTGCGCATGGCCGAATTCGCGTGGGACCTCATGGAGCCCGAGGAAGGTCGCTACGATTTCTCTTTCTTCGACGACGCGATCGCCCGGCTCGGCGCCAAGGGCATTCGCACGATCCTGTGCACCCCCACTGCCGCGCCGCCGCGCTGGCTGTCGCTCAGCCATCCGGAGATCCTGCGCGTCGACGCGCGAGGCGTCGTGCAACGCCACGGCTCGCGCCAGCACGCCAGCACGGCGAGCGACGTTTACCGCGACTACTCGCGCAAGATCACCCGCGCGATGGCCGAGCATTTCGCCAACAACCCGAACGTGATCGGCTGGCAGACCGACAACGAGTTCAACTGCCATTTCTCCGAGGACTATTCCGCCGGCGCCGCCCAGGCGTGGATCGGATTTCTCCGCGAAAAGTTTCACGACGACATCGCCGCGCTGAATCGTGCGTGGGGCACCGCGTTCTGGGCGCAGACCTACGCGCGCTTCGAGGATGTTCCGCTCCCGGCCGCCGGACAGCCCACGCACCTGAATCCCGCACATCGCCTCGACTATACGCGGTTCATCGCGTGGACCGTCGCGCGATTCCAGCACGACCAGGTCGAGATTCTCCGCGCCGCGCAACCGCGTTGGTGGATCACACACAACGGCATGTTCCGGCTGGTCGACTACCGTGGACAATTCGGCCGCGACCTCGACGTGCTCGGCTGCGACGTCTACCCGATGTTTACGTGGGACCCGCGGCAACGCGGCGCCACGCAGGCCTGGGCGCTCGATGCGGCGCGTGCGTGGACCGGCAACTTCTTCGTGCCGGAGCACCAGAGCGGACCGGGCGGCCAGACCGATTATTTTCACGACAACCCCGAGCCCGGCGAATTGCGCCGGATGCTCTACACCAGCTTCGCGCATGGCGCGGACAGCGTGCTGCTGTTCCGCTGGCGCACCGCGCGCTTCGGCGCGGAGGAATACTGGTGTGGCGTGCTCGACCACGACAACGTTCCGCGTCGCCGCTACGCCGAGGTCGCGCAAGTCGGGGCCGAGCTCGCCCGTGTCGGCCCCGCGCTGCTCGGCACGCATGTGGCGATCGACACCGCGATCGCCGCCACTGATTTCGACAACACCAACGCGCACGAGGCGCTGCATTTCAATCTCCCGGCACCCGACCAGGTCGCGGCGGAGCTCCACGGACACTTCTGGCGTGCCGGTTATCGCGTCGGCGCCGTGCATCCGGGCGACACGCTCCGCGGGCTGAAGCTCTATATCATTCCGCATTTCACGATCATCGATACCGCGTGGCTCCCGCAGCTCGAGTCGTGGGTCCGCGACGGCGGCGTGCTGGTAATCGGCGCTCGTGCCGGCACGAAGGACGCCGACAACAACGTGACCACCGATCTTCTGCCCGGCGTGCTGCGTCCGCTGGTCGGCGCGACGGTCGTCGAGTATGGCCGGCAAAACGCGCCAGAGCAGCGTCCGCTCGAGCTCGAGATCGCTGGCAAGCGCGTGCTTTCGCGCGAATGGTATGAACAGCTCGCGCCTGACGACGGCACCGAGGTCTGGCTGCGTTGGGCCACGCGTCATCAGACCGGCACCCCCGCCGCGACGCTGCATCGGCTCGGCAAGGGCGCCGTGGTGTATGTGGGCACGTATCTGAACGGCGCCGTGGGCGGTGCACTCGTGCCGGAGTTAGCCAAGCTCGCGCATGTGCTTCCGGCGCTCGCTGGTGCGCCCGCGGGTGTCGAGGTCGTCCGTCGCGAGGCCGACGACCGCGCGCTCTGGTTTCTGATCAACCACACCGAGCAGCCGCAGTACGTCACGGGGCTCCCGCGCGGCCGCGACCTCGTGGCCGATCGCGACGTGCGTGACGAGCTCACGCTCCCGCCCCGCGGCGTCGCCGTCATTCGGACACCGCGCTGATGATCAGCGCGCGGCGCATAAGGTCGCGCCCATCCGGACCGCGGCGGCGGATCAAAGCCGCCGCGGTCGTGGGATCATTGCGCCGGTAAACCGGCGCGTCGCTTCAGCCGATTACGGTTCCTCCAGCAGGCCGTTGCCGTTGAGTGTCAGCCGGTCGGCGCTCACGCGGCCGCGGAGCGTCGTGTTGCCGTTGATGATCACCGTGCCATTGGGCGCGGTCACGATGCCGTGGAGCGACGCCGTGCCGTTCAGCGTCAGCCCGCCGCTGAAGATCTCCAGCGTGAGCCACTCCGGCTGCGCCGGCGCGCCGGCCGGACCGTTCAGGATGACGCTATTGGCGAGTCGGACGATTACCGGGCCGCGCACCTGCAACGACGCGTTGCCGTTCAGCGTGAGCCGCTGGAACTCATACACCGCCGGATCCGTTGCGCCTTCAACGCCGAGCACAAGGCTCGCGCCGCCGTTCACCGTCAGCTGCCCATAGACGCCCGCCGGCACCGCGACCGGCCCGACATTGCCGTTGAGCGTGAGGTTTCGCACCGTGGCGAAATCGCCCACGTCCTGACCCGCGCGGTTCACGAACACATCCCGCGTGCCGCTCGGCGCCGCTGGCGCCACCACCACCGGCAGCGGAATCGGATCCACCCGACGCACGATGTAGCGCACCGCGGCGTTGCCGTTGAGCGTGATCGTATAGTTCGTCGGAGTTGGCGCACCGTCGCCGTCCTCCGTGCCGGCGAGCAGCGGATGACCGTTGAGTCGCACGGTGGGCGTGCCGGGCACGAGCAGATCGCCCGCGACATAGCTGTTGCCGTTGATCGTGAAGCTTTCGCCGCTGAGCAACTGCAGCGAGCCGTCGAGATCGCCGTTGAGCACCGGCGCATGCCGCACGAGCGCGGTGATGGTGATCACCAGCGTGCCCTCCGCCGTGCCCGCGTAGTTCGGATCGCTCACGGTCGCGACCACGGCATACGTGCCGGGTAGCGTCGGCGGCGTGGCGCTGCCGTTGTAGGTAAACGTCACCGGCAGTCCGGCCGGAGTCGTCGTGACCGCCGGGATCCGGGGCGTGCCATCGTACGCCAGCCGCACCGGCGCGCCGGGTGCGCCGCCGAACGCGACGTCCGCCGGCGCCGGCGCGATGGTCACCTCGACCGCGCTCGTGGCGGTGCCGGCGAGATTGGTCGCCGTGACCAACAGCGGGTAAATGCCCGCCGCCGCAGGCGTGCCGGAAATGACGCCGGTCTCCACGTCGATCGCCAGCCCCGCGGGCAATCCGCTCGCGCCGTAGCTGGTCGGTTCGTGGCTCGCCGTGATCGCATAGCTGAACGGCGCGCCGAACACCCCATCCGCCGTCGCCGCGCTTGTGATGACCGGCCGCTCAACGATGATCACGCGCAGCGTTCCTCCCGCGAGGATCGCGCGCGCGGCATAGCCATCAGGCAGACCGGTGGCGGTGATTTCGTTGGGGCCAAACGTGCTCGAGCCGAACGTCGCCACGATGAACTGATCGGCGTGCGCGAGCGGCGCAGCCGCGTTCAACGCGAGCGCGTAGCTGCCATCGGTGCCCTTCGTCAGCGCGCCGCTCAGCACGAGCTGGTCGGACGCGCCTGCGGCGCCGAGATCCACCGCGAGCAAGCCGCCGCCGTTCCACGTGGCGTCGGCGCCCGTGAGCGTGCCGATCGCCCCGACGCCGGCGGGCGCGACTGCGCCGCCGTCGTTGAGCGCGATCGTCCGGCCGATCGTGCCGGTGCCGGCCAGCGTGCCGGCGGAGTTCACGGCTACGCCATTCGCGCTCGCATTCAGGCTGCCGTCGACCCGGAGCACGCCTCCGTTCACGACCGTCGCGCCAGCGTAGGTGTTGCTCGCCGTCAGTTGCAGCGTGCCCGCGCCGGTCTTGGTCAATCCGCCAGCGCCGCCGAGCACGCCGCCGAGCGTGATGTCGAACGGCTCGTCGGCCGGGCTCGCCGCCTTGATCGTGACGTTGCCGCCACTCGGCAGGTTGACCGGCAACGCGGTGGACCAACTCGCCTTGGCGCCCAGCGTGCCGCTGCTGAAGTTGAGGTTCGTCGCAAACGTGCCGCCGGCGTTCTTCACGATTCCACCGCTGCCCAGATAAAGCGCGCCGCCGTTGAGTGTCACGGTCGCGGAACCGGCGACCACGGCGGAGTCGAACCCGAGCGTGAGTTTCTCGAGCGTGCTCACGCCGCCCGTAAACGTCGCCGAGGTGGCGTTGCCCGATGCGCGCGTGAGAATCACGCCGCTCGATGCATCGGTCGCGGTGAACGTGCCGCTGAGCACGCGCAGTCCGCCGCCACGCGTCGAGCCGGCATTGTTGCCGACCGTGACCGCGCCGGTCGCGGTGAGGGCGCCGCCTTGGACGGACATCGCGCCGTTCGAGTTGTGATTGCCCACCCAGATCGTGCCGACGTTCGCCGTGCCGCCGGCGACGATGAACCCGGAGTTGAAATCGACCGAGCCAGCGCTGTTGCGGCGGATGTTGACGTCGCCCACCGTGAGTTCGCCGCCGTTGACGCGCAGGGTGCCGCTGAAATCGGAATTCGTGCGGAAGCTGCCGAACGTGGCCGTGCCGCTGTCGATCACCACCTGACTGGTGACCGCGGTCACCAATCCTCCGGCGGCGAACGCACCCCCGGTGACGTTGAGCCGCGTGTTCAGCGCGAGGTTGACGGCGTTGTTGCCGACGTCGAGCGCGCCGCCCGCAGGGAGCTGCAATACGCCGCCACTCACGGTGAGTGCACCGGTCAGCGCGTTTTGCGCGGTAAGCACGAGCGTGCCGGCGCCTGTCTTCGTCAGGCCGCCGCTGCCAGCGAGTCGCGTGGCCACCGTCGCGTTCGCACCGGTGCCGAGCGCGTTGACCGTGATCGTCGGCGAAGCGCCCGCGAGCGTGAGCGTGTTCGCGGCGACGCCGTTGTTGTCGATCGTCCAGCTCGCCACGGTGGCGGGATCGAGATCGCCCAGAATCACGCGGTTGAGTGTCCGCGGCGAGTCGAGGTGCACGGCGTTGTCGGCCAGTAGATCGAGCGTGCTGAAGTCGGCTCCGTTCGCCGCGCCATCGGCGATCACCGCATTCTGCCAGTTTGACGGATTGCTCCAGAAACCTCCGCTTGTCGGATTGATCCAGGTGCCGTTGCCGGTCGTCGGCAGCACGAGCGTGTAGGTTTCACCGGCGTGGTAGCCCGGCACCGGATTGCCGCCGCCATCGACGATGCCGCTCGCCGTCTTCAGATCGAGGCGCAGCATGCCCGTGCCGGCGAGTCCGGTCACCGTCACATCGATCACCTCACCGCTCGAAGCGGACACGCTGGCGATCGTTCCGGTGGCCGAGCCACTGGTCGTCAGCACGAAAGCGCCCGGCGTGACGCCGCTCACGCTATCGCGGAACGTGACGCGGAAAACGACGTCGCCCGCGCCCGCCACCACGGTGTCGGTCAATGGCGCTTGCCGCAGGATCGTCACCGCCGCTTCACCCGCGATGTTGAGCGTGAAGATCGCCGAGGACGCGCCCGTGCCGCTCACATTCGAGGCCGTGGCATAGAAGCTGTTCACGCCCTCGGGCAAAGCCACGCCGGTGTAATCGAACGTCCAGTGTCCCGCGGCGTCGGCCGTCACGGTTCCGATCACGCCGAACCCAAGCCGAGTGATCGTCACCGTGTCGCCCGCGCCCGCCGTGCCGCTCAAGGTGAACGTTCGATCCGCGGTGGTGTCGCCGCTGCCAAACGCTCCGGAGTCGCCCGTAGCCGCCAGATCCGCCGGCATCGCGACTGCGGTGTTCAGCGCATACGCGGCCGACGCCGGACTGCTGTGGCCCGCGTTGTCGCTGGCGACGGCGGTGAAGTTGTGCGCGCCCGGAGCGAGCGGCGTGCCATAGGTGATGGCCCACACTCCGGCGGCCGACGCGACGGCGGTGCCGGCCGGCGTCGCGCCATCCACGAACAACGCGATGTTTCGGCCCGGTTCCGCGGTGCCGCTGATCACCAGCGGATCGCCCCCGACATAGGAGATCGCCGGCGCGGCGATCGGCCCTTCGAGTTCGACCGCATCGTAAGCCCAGCCGGCGCTGAGCCAGGTACCGAGATCGGTCGAGCCGCTGGCCGGGTTGATCGACAGCGTGTTCGTGCCGGCCACCAGCGCACTCGCGGGAATCGTGTAAGTGAACAGCCAGTTGTTACCGCGATAGGTTCCGAGGGTGAAGCTGCGCGAGTTCGGCTGCGTCGATTGTGCGGGCACGGCGGACGTCCACGCGCCGTTGACGCTCACCTGCGGCCGGCCATTCGCGTAGGCACACGTGATGCCGATGCGCAGCGTCAGGTCGACGAGCTGATTCGGCGCCAGCGTGAATTCGATCACGCTCGGGCTGTTTGCGCCGCGGAACTGCACCGCCGGAAAATCCGTGGCCGCGTTGTCCTGCCCCACGACGAACGTTCCGGGATTCCAAGAAGCGTTGCGCACATCCTGCGGATGCATCCGCGTCAGGTTCGGGCCGTTGAGCAATTCGAGCGGCGTGCCATCCCACTCGCCGATCCGGAAGATGACCGACGGCGCAGCCTCGGTGGAGGCGAGGTTCAGCGACGCCGTCGCACCCGCCGTGACGTCAACCGCGTCCGTGGCCACGGCGAGTTCGCCTTTGTAGAGCGTCGTCGTGTAGGTGCCGGGTTTCATTCCCGTGCAGGTGTAGCTGCCGTCAGCCGCGACCACGGCCCAGTATTGGGCGGTGCTGTTGGCGAAACCGACCACGCCTTGGAACCCCGCCGGGATTCCCGTCGCCGTGCCGCTGACCGCGCCGCGCGCCGAGGCGGGCACCCAGCCGGTGAGACCGAGCGGTTCGATCCACGAAAAGTCGAGCGGCAGCGTGGGCGCCGCGCCGTTGGTAAACACCAGCGCATACGGGCCGTGCAGGACGTTCAGCCGATAGGGCTCCGTCTGATTGTGGCCCGAATTCATGTAGTTGTAGATTTCCTGGTCGTCGCCGCACTGGTTTTGAATGTCGCGGAAGAACGGTCCGCCGGACGCGCTCTCGCGATTCCCGTACACCATCCAGCAGCCGACCGCCGGGCCGGTAGCGCCCATGTAAGTCAGGTCCATCGCGCGCACTTTGCCGCGCGTGAGATCGTCACCGTAGTATTTCGAGCGCGTGGTGCCATCGGCCATGCCGAAGATGTCGGAGCTCTCGATCGCGCCGGTGTTGCCGCGCAGATCGGACGGAGCGGGGCCATTCGGGAGCAGCGCGGAGTTGAGCCGGGTGATCCAGCGCAATTCGCCCACGTTCGGCTCGGCCGTGGGAAACGTCGCCAGGTAGATCGTCGCCTCGCCGTTGCGCACCATCAGGTAATGCGTGAGGCTCGAGACGACGCCGTTCGTCGGATCCGTCTGCAGCGTGATCTTCACGTAGCCGGTGCCGTCGCTCTCCGGCGTGACGGTCGTCGCGGAGCCAAGTCCGGAGGCGATGTGTGAGAAGCGGCCGGTGGTGGATTTGTATTCCGTGCCGTTGTAGACGATCGAGACGATGTCGCCGTTGGTCTTGCTCACCTCGAAGACGAGGCCGGCGTTCGTGTCGACCACATAGCCGGTGCCATTGTCCGTGTAGCCGAACGCGCCGAACGCGGCGGCCGGCAGCAACGAGCCGAGGAGCAGGAACAACAACCGAAGGCACGTGACGCTGGCCGCGCGCCGACCAAGGAGTGAAACGACGATCCGATTCATGGGTTTGGGGTATGGTTAGGAATTCCGGTCGACCGTCGTACGGTGCAGCGCATGCGGACATGCGGCAGCCACGGCGGAGCAGGACAACGCAAGTGCGAGGATGGACGAAATGAGCACGCAGCCGGCCGGTCACTGGGCCGATGGGCGTGCGCGGGGTGTGGGGATGGGGTGGAAGGGCTAGACGACGTTCGTGACGTAGCCCGAACGGTCGCACTCTCAAACGGTCACCCGTCCTGACAGTCCGTGTGCACGGTCCGTGCGCACGGCGGCGCACGTTCGCGCGCGTCCAACTCCGCACGCGGCGCCGACCTCAAAGCCGCCGTCGCTCATCCCTTTCCGCGAACAGCGCGCGGCAGAATCATCCCTGCGCCGCGTGAGCGACCTTGTCCCGTCGCCGAGTTCGCCCACGCGCCCACATCAGTCCGCCGAGCAGCGACAACGCGCCCCACGCATAAGTCGAAGGCTCGGGCACCGGCGAGATCGGAGGCGGCAGCGGCCGCGCCGGCTCGATGGAAAAACGGGTGTCGTTGAGCTCGGCCCGAAACCCGCCCGGCGGAAAGCCAAAGCCGCCATCGGTGCTGAAGCTCACCGTACTCACGGCCCGGCCGTTGAGATTAAAGATCGTGGTGAAGTCCGGCGGATTCGGCGCCGCATTGTGGTCCGGCGAAAACAGCGGCAGCGTCCGCCCCGGCGGTGGCGTGTGGAGAAACACCAGTTCGGCGTCGAGTCGCGTATTAGTCGCCGGATCGAACGCGTTGAGCAGGAGCGCGGTGTCGGTGATCACCAGTCGGTCGATCAGCACGCTCGGTCCGCCATCGAGCGCCCAGTAATTCAACGTCGGGTGCACGGGCAGATAGGCTTGCTGCAGACTGCCGGCCGGCTCGGGCGCCGCGACCATCCCGGTTTCATAATAGATATTCAGGTAGATGCGGTTCATCGTCCACGCCGGATCCCCGAACACCGCGGTCTTTTCGAGTTCGAGGAGGAACTCTATCTGATAGAGCTGCGCCGACGCGGTGGTGGCCAGCAGGGTGAATGCGAGGAGCGGGGCAAAGCGTTTCATGGCGCCTGATTTTAGCTGCTGGCCGGGGCGCCGCCCATCCGAGCGCTTTCGCGTCCGTGGCTCAGCTTTTACCGAGGAGATGCGTCGGCCAAACCGCGGCGGCGACCGCTCATCATCTTCGGCACTGACATCGCCGGGGAACGGACAAATGTCTGATCCTCTCCGACCTCGTCCCGCGCACCAAGCACCATGGGCTCCGTCACTCCCCCCTCCCCCGTCTCACCGGTCCCGGCGACCGAGCGCGATCCGCTGTTTCGCGCGCGCGGGCTCACCAAGGTCTACGCCACCGGCGACGTGGAGGTGCGCGCCCTCAACGGCGTGGATCTCGACCTGTTTGCCAGTGAACTGGTCGTGCTGCTCGGCGCCTCCGGCAGCGGCAAGTCGACGTTGCTGAACATTCTCGGCGGACTCGATGTGCCGACCGACGGCAGCCTGACCTTTCGCGACGCAGACCTGACGCATGCCGATGAAAACGATCTCACGCGCTATCGCCGCGAAACGGTCGGGTTCGTGTTTCAGTTCTACAACCTCATCCCGAGCCTGACCGCGCGGGAGAATGTCGCGCTCATCACCGAGATCGCGCGCGATCCGATGTCGCCCGAAGAAGCGCTGCAGCTGGTCGGGCTCGGCCCGCGCATGGATCACTTTCCTTCGCAGCTCTCCGGCGGCGAACAGCAGCGCGTCGCCATCGCGCGCGCCATTGCCAAGCGGCCCGAGGTGCTGCTCTGCGACGAACCCACCGGCGCGCTCGACGTGAAGACCGGCGTGTCCGTGCTGGACGCGATCGATCGCGTGAACCGCGATCTCGGCACGCTCGCAGTCGTCATCACGCACAACGCCGTCATCGCCGACATGGCCGATCGCGTGATTCATCTCTCCGACGGTGCCATCACGCAGATCCACCGCAACGCCCAGCGCCAGTCGGTGCAGTCGCTGAAATGGTAGCGCTTCGCCAGATTCCAAACGCCAAGTCCACAAATCCCAAAAAAACCAGGCGCTTTGGGCTTTGGCCTTTGGGCGTTTGAGATTTCCCTCAATGCCTCCGCTCGACCGCAAATTGATCCGCGACCTCGCCTCGATGAAGGGGCAAATGACGGCGGTCGCGCTGGTCATGGTCTGCGGACTCATGATGATGATCATGGCGCGGAGCCTGATCCGGTCGCTCGAGGTCGAGCGCGACGTCTACTACGGCGACCATCGCTTCGCGGACGTGTTTGCGGATTTGAAGCGCGCCCCGAACTCGCTGCGCGCCCGGCTCGCGGAAATCGACGGCGTCGGCGCAGTCGAGACCCGCGTCACCGGCGCGGTGGTGCTCGATCTGCCTGGCATGAAGGAGCCCGCGGACGGACAGATCCTTTCGATTCCCGACGACCGCCCGCAGCAGCTCAACCTGCTCTACCTGCGCAGCGGCCGGCTGCCGGAGCTCGGCAGTCGCAACGAGGTCGTGGTCAGCGAGGCGTTCGCCGATGCGCATGGGTTCTCACCCGGCGACACGATCGACGCCACGATCTACGGCGCGCGGCAGCGACTGCGGATCGTCGGGATCGGGCTCTCGCCGGAGTTCGTGTTCGAAGCGCGCGCCGGCGAAACCGTGCCGGATCCGCAGCGGTTCGGCGTGTTCTGGATGAACGAACGCGAACTCGCGATGGCGTTCGATCTGGACGGCGCCTTCAACAACGTCGTGCTGGACGTCGCGCCGGGCGCGAACACTCGCACGGTCCTCGCTGAGGTGGACCGGCTGCTCGAGCCTTACGGCGGTCGCGTGGCGTACGACCGCAAGGACCACTTCTCCAACCGGCAACTCGAGGACGAACTCGCCGGATTGCGCGTCGCCGCGGCGGCCTACCCGACGGTGTTTCTCAGCATCGCCGCGTTCATGACCAGCGCGGCGCTCACGCGCGTGATTCGACTGCAGCGCGAGCAAATCGCGCAGCTTAAGGCCTTCGGCTACTCGTCGCTCGATGTCGGGGTGCATTACCTGAAGTTCGCGCTCGTCATCGTGGTCGCCGCGACGCTGCTCGGCTCGATTGGCGGATTCTGGCTCGGGTCGGCCGTCGTCGAACTCTACCACAAGTTCTATCGGTTCCCCGGACTCGTGTTCCGGCCCGAATGGCCGTCGGTCATCCTCGCGCTGCTGGCGAGCGCCGGCACCTCGCTGCTCGGCGTCGCGGGTGCCGTGCGCCAGGCCGTCCGGCTGCCGCCCGCGGAGGCGATGCGGCCCGAACCCCCGGCGGATTTCAAACCGTCGGCGCTCGAACGCCTCGGGCTGCAGCGACTCGTCTCGCCGGCCTTCCGGATGGCGCTGCGCAATCTCGAACGCAAACCGTGGCAGGCGTTCTTCACCGCGCTGGGCCTGGTGTTCGCCACCGCGATCCCGATCATTCCTGGTGCGATTCGCGACGGCATCACCTACCTGATGGATTTTCAGTGGAGCCTCGCGCAGCGGCAGGATGTCACCGTCAGCCTGATCGAGCCCGGCTCCGCCAAGGCGCTCAGTGCGATCGCCTCGCTGCCCGGTGTGATCAACACGGAGCCGTTTCGCGCCGTGCCCGCGCGGTTGCGCTTCGGTCCCCGCGACCACCGCGTGGCGATCACCGGGTTGCCGCGCGAGACGCGGTTGAACCGCGTGCTCGACGTCAACGCGCAGCCCGCCTCGCTGCCGATCTCCGGACTTCTCCTCTCGGAAAAACTCGCCGAGCTGCTCGCGATCAAGCCCGGCGATCCCATCCGCATCGAGGTGCAGGAGGGCCGCCGGCCGGTGCTCGACACCTTTGTCGCAGGCACGATCACGGATTTCGCCGGCGTGGCCGCCTACATGGAGATTGGCGCGCTGCGTCGGCTGCTGCGCGAAGGCAACACCGTCAGCGGCGCGCATCTGACGATCGACCGCGTGCGCTGGGACGATTTCCTCGCGGCCGTGAAGGAGGCGCCGCGGATCGGCGCGTTGATCATCACCGCGGCGTCACGCAAAAGCTTCAACGACACCGTCGCGGACATGATGGGCACGATCCAGACGATCTACTTCACCTTCGCGGTGATCGTCGCCTTCGGCGTCGTCTACAACGGCGCGCGGATCGCGCTGTCGGAGCGCACCCGCGATCTCGCGACGCTGCGCGTGATCGGTTTCACCAATCGTGAGATCGCCACCGTACTCGTGGGCGAGCTCGGCTTGCTCACGCTGCTCGCGCTGCCGTTCGGGCTGTGGCTCGGCAGCGAGCTCGCGCGGCTGATCGTCGAGGCGAGCAGCACGGAAACCGTGCGGCTGCCGCTGGTGCTCACCACGCGGACCTACGCGACGGCGGTATTGATCGTGCTCGTGTCCTCGGGCTTCTCGTTTGCTGTCGTCAGCCGCCGGCTCAAGCACCTCGATCTACTTGGCGTTTTGAAAGCCCGCGACTGACCGGCTCGTTGCATTCCTTCTTTTTCCCATGACTGCGAAATCTTCCTCTCGTCCCGGTCGCAACAGCCCGCGTTGGCGGCGTCTCGTGCCGTATGCCATCGGCACGGTGATCCTCCTCGCGCTCGTCGCCGGGTTCTGGCCCAAAGCGGTCGAAGTCGAGATCGCCACCGTCGCGCAGGGACCGCTGGTGGTGTCCGTATTCGAGGAGGGCAAGACCCGGATCCGTCACCGCTACACGATTTCGGCGCCGGTGGCGGGGCAACTCAACCGCGTGGAGCTCCGCGCTGGCGCGCCGATCGTCGCCGGCGAGACCGTGCTCGCCACGCTTGAACCGGCGGCCTCGTCCTTTCTCGATCCGCGCGCGCGGGCCCAGGCCGAAGCGATCGTCCACGCCGCGGAGGCGGCGCGGCAGGCCCGACAAGCGGACGCGGAGCGAGCACACGCGGCGCACGAGCTCGCGCAGAAGGATGTCGTGCGTGCGGAACCGCTGCACCAGTCCGGCGCGATCTCCGAGCAGGATTGGGACGTCATCAGCAACCGTGCGTTGATGGCGGCCCGCGAACTGCACGCGGCGGAGTTCGCGCTGCGGGTCGCCGATTTCGAAATTGCGCAGGCGCAGGCCGCCTTGCTCGAGGCCCAGCGACCGTCGGGCGAAACCGCGGCCACACTGCGGATCGTCGCGCCGCTCGACGGCTTCGTCCTGAACGTGTTCGAAGAAAGCGCCCGCGTCGTCGCGCCCGGCCAACCGATCATGGAAGTTGGCGACCCACGCGACCTGGAGGCCGAGATCGAACTGCTCTCGACCGACGCCGTGGCCGTGGCGCCCGGTGCCGACGTGATCATCGAGGAATGGGGCGGTGAGCAGCCGCTGCGGGGCCGCGTGGCGCTCGTGGAGCGCGCCGGGTTCACCAAATATTCCGCGCTCGGCGTCGAGGAGCAGCGCGTGAAGGTCCGCGTCGATTTTCTCGATCCGCTGCCGCCGGGCCGCGAACTCGGCGATCGCTATCGCGTGGAAGCACGCATCGTCACGTGGCGCGGCGAGAACATTCTTCAACTGCCGACCGGCGCGCTGTTCCGCCGCGGCGGCGACTGGATGACGTTTGTGGTCGAAGGCGGCGACGCTCAACTGCGCAAGGTGGAGATCGGTCACAACAGCGGCATCGCCGCCGAGGTGATCTCCGGTGTGACCGAAGGCGCCCGTGTCGTCGTGCATCCGCCCGACACCATCCGCGACGGGCGGCCCGTGAAGGCGCGAGCGAACTGAACGTGGCATGGGCATCTGGCCCGTGCTCGGTCCGCCACCCCCGCTCCGACCGCGCGCTCTCACGCCTCACCGGCCGGCGGCAAAATGGATGGTCGCGCCCGCGACCACGGGCCAGATGCAGGTGCCACTACGACGTTTCCCGGTAGCGTCGAACGGCCACGATTCTGGCGGTCGGTGATCGCGTGGTGGAATCGTCCAGAAATCTGGTAAAAACCTGGCTCGGCTTGGGGGTGGAGCCGCCACAGCTGCTGCTCCCGTAAATGGCGCTCCGCGCCATCGTCATCTTTATCGTCGCGCCAATCGGCAAGCTGCACGCAGCCGAATAACAGGCCGCTCGTGCGTTGACAGTATTGGCCCAGCGGACAAGCTCGGTACACCGTGTCAGTCTCCCCTGATACGTCCGCACAGGCGAGCGCCCCGACATTGCCGGGACAGGGAAATCCTGTCGTCACGCCGGATTCGGAACGAATCACGGAAGCAGTCGACACGCTTTTCAGTTATACGCGGCCGCACGTCGACAAATGTCTCGGTGAGCTGGAACTCCCGGCCGGTCTTCTCCTCGATGACCTGCGGGATTACGTCACCGACGCCCTCTCCGGCCGCATCGCACGACATCCGCTTCGCCTGTCGGATTTCATGGCTGGTTTGGAGAAACTGCAGCGGTGGGGCCGACAGAACGTTTTCCTTCATCGCACGGCGTTAGGCGGCGACGAACCCATGCTGGCATCGCTGCGCGATGCCACCGCCCTCCGGGAGCGCACCGCAGCTTTTTGCCAAAGCCGGACCGAAGCCGGGGACGAGCAGGATTGTTTCAATAACAGCATCTACGTCTGGGACGCAGAGCAACCCCAGCTATGCGAACTGCGCCACACCCCGGACGACCTCCTGCTCAAGTGGGTCGAGACCCGGACCTGGCTGCAGACGATCTCGACCAAGATCAATCCCGCCAACGGACAGAAAGCTCAAATCGCAATACCGCGGAGAGAGCGGTCGCTCAACTTTTTCCACCTTGATCTCCGCACCGGTGAATCGGAGCTGCGGATCCAGACGCTGCATGAGAACGCCGGACGCTCCCTCGCGCAGGAGGTCCAGATCTACCGGCAGATCGTGGTCCGGATGCTCGGCTTTGATCCGTTTATGCCGGTGCCACTGGAACCCGTCATCCGGAACCTGCTGGACAGCCGGGCGTCCACCATCCGGCGCTGGGTCGTAAAGCTGGCCAACGGAGGCTGGCTTGATGGGCACGCCGCACCGAGCCCGGACACCGAGCAGCTCCGGCTCGGCGAGTATGCCGGGCTCAAGCTCCACTACGATTGGGTCTCACCAAACGCATCGGATCGTCGCGTCGAAGTCTGGATATTCTCCAAGACCAATCATCTCGAGTTGGTCAGTGCCTGTGAAGCCGAGGACGGCCGCGCCCTACTCGCCGACGTGCGACGGTGCGCAGAGAATGAGGAGACTATTCTCGACCCCGACCTCAGGGCCGTGGCCCAACACACGCCGAGCCTCCGCTATGTGATGCACCGGCTCGACCTGCAATTTTCCCGACTTGGAAAGCAGGAGATCCTGGCCCACCAACTGGCGGCCGAAGATGGGATCACGACGGAACTGGTCTTCGCGGCCTTCGAGGCGCTCAAGAGACAGAATAGCGCTCGCTTCCAGGCCAGCTACTACGTACGTGACCCGCATGACCCCCACCACAAGGACCGGGCGATCAAACAGGCGGACGGAACCCTCGAATACGAATCGCCCGCCGACATTCCCAACACGGTCCAATTCAAACGCGCGAAAAAGATCCTGAGCGTGGCCACCCCGGGGAACATCGGCGCGCGGCTTTCCGCCCGGAAGGCGGCCAGGGTGCTCTGGGTAACCACACTTCACGGCATTCGCACCTACGGCTCCTGGCAAAGGCACATCAACCCGTTCTTGAACGACGCCGGCATCAACCACTACCCATTCGACTACGGGTACTTCAACCTGATCAGCTTCTTCCTGCCTTCGGCCCGCCGCCGTGCGGTCGCACGCTTCCGCGACGCCTATTCCAATTTCTGCCACGAACACGGGATCAAGCGGTGCTCGATTGTCGCCCACAGCTTCGGCACCTACCTGGTCGCAGAAGCGCTCGAAACCTATGGGCTCTCCTTCGACCGCATCGTTTTGTGCGGTTCGATCATACGACGCGATTTTCCCTGGCCGGTCTATCTGGCCCAGGATCGGGTCCGCCAAATCTTGAACGACTGCGGGCATCGGGATCTCTGGGTCAAGCTGGTCGTTTGGTTCGTCTCGGGTACGGGCGCGTCGGGCGCCGCGAAGTTTACCACCGCAGATTCCCGGCTGCTGCAGCACGTCCACCCGGCATGGAAGCATTCCGACTTCTTCTACGTCGACAACTATCGCACGCGCTGGATTCCGTTCCTCCTGCACAGGAAGCCGCTGGAGATCGAGCCTGCCGCCCGCCTGAAGAAGTGAAGTTTTCCCGGTTTCCGGCCGCTGCCCAAAGCGCCGGCCGCCGCTTGCTCCCCGCCCGAACTCCCCCAGCTAGACGCGGTCGGTGACCGCGTCATGGAGTCGTTCAAAATTTTGGTGGACACCTGGCTCGGGCTGAACGCGGAGCCTCATCAGCTGCTATTCCCGCAGATGGCGCTGCGCGCGCTGGTCGTTTTTGTCGCCGCGCTGATCATGCTCCGGCTCTCGCACAAGCGGTTTTTCGCCCGCCGCAACGCGATCGACGTCCTGCTCACGTTCGTGCTGGCCTCGACGCTCGCGCGCGCGATCAACGGTAGCGCCGCATTTTTCCCGACGCTCGCGACGGGCTTCGTCCTCGTGTTCGTCCACCGCGGGTTCACCTTCCTGGGCGCGCGTTGGGGCGCTTTCGGCCGGCTCGCGAAGGGCGAGCCGGCGACGCTGATCGAAAACGGCCGCGTGCACGAAAAAACCCTCCGCGCCCACTCGCTCAGTCGCGACGATCTGGCCGAGGATCTCCGGATCAGTGGCGTCGCCGATCCGCGCGAAGTCCGCCAGGCGCTGCTCGAGCGCAATGGTCAGATCTCGGTGTTGAAGCGTTGACCTCGCGAATGCTTACCCGATTCGTCGATCCGTTCCGGAAGCGGCAAGCCGCTCGCGCACCTCCGCGGTGAGCTCGAGCGAGCGCACCCGCGCAGCGGCGTCGTAAATCGCGCCGGTGATCATCAACTCGTCGACGCGCGTTCGGTCGAGAAATGCCCGGATGCCCTGCTCCACTGTCGCCGGCGATCCGATCACCGCCTCGTGAAACGCGCTCATCACGCCGACGCGTTCCAGCGGCGTCCAGAGTCCGTCCATGCCGTCGACGGGCGGAGGCAGCGGACCGGGCGCGCCGCGCCGCAGTTGCAGGAAACTCTGCTGCAGCGACGTGAACAACCGCGCCGCCGCTGCGTCAGTTTCCGCCGCGTAGATCTGGATCGCCGCCATCGCGTAGGGTCGCGCGAGCGTTTCCGAACGCTTGAACTCCTCACGGTAAATGCCCAGTGCCTCGTCGAGCAGATCGGGCGCGAAATGCGCGGCGAACGCGAACGGCAGCCCCAGCGCCGCCGCGAGTCGCGCGCTGAACAGGCTCGAACCAAGCAGCCAGATCGGAATCGACAGTCCGGCTCCCGGCACCGCCCTCACCGGCTGACCGGCCCCGCCGCGGAAGTAAGCCTGCAGTTCCACTACGTCCTGCGGGAACGTGTCCGCGCTGTTTGACCGACCGCGACGCAGCGCATGCGCCGTGACAGGATCCGTGCCCGGCGCACGGCCGAGCCCAAGATCGATCCGACCGGGAAACAGTGATTCCAGCGTGCCGAACTGTTCGGCGATCACCAGCGGCGCGTGGTTCGGCAGCATGATCCCGCCGGAGCCGACGCGAATCGTCGACGTGCCAGCGGCCACGTGCCCGATCACCACGGCGGTCGCCGCGCTGGCGATGCCGGGCATGCCGTGATGCTCCGCCAGCCAGAACCGCCGATAGCCAAGCCTCTCGGCGGCCTGCGCCAGTTCGCGCGAGCGCTGTAGTGCGTCCGCCACCGTGCCGCCCTGAACGATAGGCGAGAGATCGAGAACCGAAAAGGGAATCATGCCGCCAACGTGTGTATTGGCGTGCGAGTTGCCAGCGGACACCAACAGCGTGCATACGCAATGCCGCGGCGCGCCCGCCCCTACTCGCACGCTGATCCCGCAGTCAGCAATCCCCTGACGATCTGCGCAGATCGTTCGGAACTCGCGACCGGGTCACTTCTTTTCAAAGCGCTCCCCGATGCCGGAACGTTCGTGCAATCGTTTCGTGACCGCGCGATCGCTACAGCAAGCAATCGGCACTTGAGTCGAACGCCCGGCGCGCTACTGCCGTCAGTCGAACTCCGCCAGCGGTTCGAATCCACCATCCTGTCCATGAATGCCTGGAACTCCGTTGCTTCGTTTCGCCCGCTGGCCGCGCTCGCGGCTGGTGTTTTGCTGCCGCTGTATGCGCAGGCCGGCTCGTATGAGCTGACTGATCTCGGCGATCCCGGCTGGGTCGACTACGTCGTTCCGTATCAGCCGGTGATCAACAACCACGGTCAGGTCGCCTACACACTGCTCAGCATTTATCCCGACTACGCTGGCTTCCTCGTCTCCGGCGGCACGCACACGCGCGTGCCCACCTTATCCGATGGCACCGGACTGCCGGGCCACGACAACTTCGCCACCGACATTAATGACAGCGCAGTGATCGTCGGAAATTCGCGGATCAACAACAGCTCGGACATCAGCCACGGCTACTACTCGAACGCCGCAACGGACGTGCACGACATCAGCCCCTTCCCGCCGGAGGAATATAGCGATGCCACGCGCGTGACGAACAACGGTTTAGTGATGGTCAGCGGCAATCAGGTCTACTCGATTCCCGACGGCACGTTCAGTCCGGTTTCCTCTTATCTTCCGCCGGGCGCAACGCTCCTGAGCCTCAGCGACGACGGCATCTTCCTCAGTCAGGCCGGCGGCGTGCTCTACACCTCACAGGCCGGCGTGCACACGCCGCTCGCGGGCACCTTTACCGGCTCGTTGCGCGGCTTCAATGATCATGGCGACATCCTCAGTCTCTCCGGCGACACGCTTTACCTGCTCAAGGGAGGCGTTTCGACGATGCTCGGGACGATGGTGAATCTCACGGAACTGAACGCGCTCGGCGACAGCGGTGTGGCCGTGGGCACCTACAACAGTGGCATCGCCGTCGATCCGATGAACATGGGCACCAGCGAGCAGCGCGCGTTCGGCTACGTCGGCGGCGCGGTCGTCGACCTGAACACGCTGATCGATCCGGCCCTCGGCTACACGCTGCTGACAGCAAACGATGTCAACGATCGCGGCCAGATCACCGGAATCGCCTACACGCCGGACGGATTGTATCACCCCTACATCCTCACCCCTGTGCCCGAGCCGGCCACCTACGGCTGGATTGCCGCGCTCGTTCTCGGCGGCTTCGTGCTCACGCGTCATCGCCGCTGTTCGTCCGCGACCGCGTAGCTCGACGTCTCTTTCCGGTTGCAGCCGGTCCACGGGCCGCGCGACCTGACCGGCTGCCCTGCGACCCCGTCACAACGCAGCGCCGGCTGCACGCGTCTCAGCAGGTTTCAGCACCTGCCGCAGCAGGTGCTGCGGGAACCCCGGACGGAAGTTCAGCTTTCGCGCGAGTTCGTGATAGGTCGTGCGGTGCACCGGATCACGCAGCCCCATCGTCGCGAGCAGGACACATTTGTCTTCCGTCGAGAAACGCAGGTGACAGATCGCCGTGGGGTCTTGCGCTTCGTTCGCGAGCATGCCGGCAAGGCTGCGGAATTCGGGCGACCCGTTCTTCATGGCCGCAACCGCATTTGCGAAATGCTGATCGGCCGTCTCGTCCTGACCGCTCTGCCGCGCGAGCAGATACAGCAGGAGGTGTTCGGTCACGCCGGGGCGCTCCTGTGCAGCCGCCGCTTTGGCTGCCGCCTCCAGATCGCTGCGCGCCACCGCCGCACGAAACTGATAGAATGGAGCTTTGAATCGCGACACGAGGCTCGCGTAGGTCGGCAGGTCCTCAGCGTGATAAGCCACCACCGCGTCCAGATAAGCGGAACAGTCCGCCAACGTCTCCGGCGTCGCGTCGGCAGCTTTCATCTGCTTCAACAACGCCGTCTTCAACTGCTCGACCTCCACCGCCGGCCGCTGCGCCGCCAGGACGACCGTGATCTGCTCACCCACCAATTCGAGGTCGAGCGGCTCCGCCTTGCGCGCGTCTGCCAGCTCCTTGGCCAGCTCTTCGTAGCGGTTGAGCGCCCACATCGCGTCCCGGCGATAACGCGTCTGCGACCGGCTCTGCAGTTTCGCTTCTCCCCCAGCGACGATGTGCTGCCACGCTTCCTCAAACTGTGCCAGCGAGAGGGCGTCGTAGCCGAGCGCCATGTGCGCATAGGCACAAGGCTGCGGGGCGTTGAGCGCGCGCTGCCAGCACTGCTGGGCGGTGGCGAAGTCCACCACCGTGCGACCGAACAGATACTGCAACGCGCCGTTCTCCGGCTCAGCCTCGGCGTAACGACGATACTCGCCGGCGAGATCCCAGTCCGGCTGCGTCGCCTCCATCATCTGCTGATAGTAGCGATGCCACTCCAAAAGCACGGGCCGGTCAGCGAGACGCTGCCGGAAAAACGCTGGCATGTCTTCGGGTTTCAACGTGCTCACGGCGGCGTAGAGCAGATCCTCGTCGGCGCGATAGCGGCCGAGCGTCATCAGGTGCACGCGTGCACCGTCGTATCCCAGCTTGTTGACGAGCAACGCCGCCACCCGCGCAGGGGGCTCCTGACCGTGAAGGTAATCAAGTCGGGATTTCACCACACGGCTCGTGCCACTGGGCATGTTGATCCGCTCCTCCGCAGGTTCGATCACGTAGTCGGGGCGCTCGATGAAATGGGTGCCCTGATTCGCAAGAATCGAGAATTGGCCGGCTTCGTTCGCCGGGGGCGTGGTGCCGTCGCTGTAATACGGAATCTCCTCGCGCACCAACACCGCCGCGCGGTCCGGGTTGATCACGAGCACGCGTTTCGTTCCGAGGTGATCAAGCAATGGCAGCCGGAACTCGAATGTCTGCGGCGTCCCGACGACGTGGCTCCCCGCCGCATCCTCGAGCGTGAACACCCCCTCGGCCAACTGCAGCGTCTCCACCCCGTGCGCCCCCAGCTGGTGCACCTCGCCGTTCAGCTGAACGGCATACGGTTGGTCGATGCCTGAACACACCACCACCGTCAGGTTCTGCTGCTGATAGAGGCAGTAGCCGGTCGTCCCGACCACCGCGATCACGGCGGCGGCCCCGGCCATCAAGCCGATCGCGCGGTAGTTAAGCCCCCGCGGTTTCGCTGCGCCGGCCGCGGGCGCCATCGGAACCGTCGCCGATTCACTTGCCTTCACCTCAGCCACCACCCGCGGAGCGCTCGGCAGCAGTTGGCGGAGCACGTCGTCGGTGACGTCGATCCCGCCGCCGACGTTCCGATAGATCGTCTCGATCGTGTAGATGGGCCCCCACGGGAAACCCCACCAGCCCGCCACCAAGGAGAGCAGCGTGTAGGGCAGCCCCGCCATTGCGGCGCTTTGTCCGGGTTTGATGAAGCGCAGACCGCTGCCGCGCTTGAACGTAATAACCAGCAGGGACACGCAGTAGGTGAACACCACCACGCGCGCACCCCGTTTCATTTCGTCCCGGATGTTTTCCGGCGACAGACCTTCCGCTCCGCGAATATTCATGGGGTATGGGGAGTGCCCTTGAAGGTACCGCTGCGAAGGTCGATGACAATGCCAAGTTGTTGCACGCCACCGTGGCCACGCCGCCCAGTTCGCCGTCGGGCCACGCCGCGAGCGTCCAACACCGGACCCATGAATCCGCGACGCGCGCGTCGATCATCGCGCGCGCCAGGATCGGTTCACTGCACGCGCCCCGCAGCGTTCTCGAGCACGACATTCGACAACACCGCCGTGTCGACGGTCGTGGGCAGGTGGGAGCAGAACCCGATGCCCACATAGAACGGCTCCGTCAGCCGCAGCGTAATCGGCGGCCCAAACTGGTGCATGGGTTCGCCTTCGAGGCTCACCCATAGTGAAAACGCGTCACCGCGCTTCTCGATTCCGATCCGCTTCGCGATGACGGTCACGAGGCTGTCCGGCGACGCGCCGCCCGGCCGACCGCGACCGCCTATCCGATACTCCATGTCTTTGACGCGCGCGCCCTTGTCCGGCCGCTGCGCCAGGTGGATCATGCCCTCGCCGTGGAGCGCGACGATCGCCTCCTTCGCATCGTCGTCGAGCTCCTGCCGAATCACGAGCACCGCCTTGCGATCGCCGTAGCCGTTCCGTCGGGATAAGCGATGTCCGCCGCCAGCGACACGTCTCCGGACATCTTTTTCCACAGATACCGAAACTCGTCGCGCGTATACCAGACGTTGTAGCCAGCAGAGTGGATCGTGTAGCTCCGGGTCGCCGTGTCGTAACTGGCGTCGCCGGGAACGAGCGCACTGCCGACGTCCGACTGGCCTTCGAAAACGCCTAGCGGCGTCGCGAACGTCGTGGTCGCGCGATGGAAATCTGCAGGCGGCGCGACTTGCTGCCGCGTCGCCGTACCAGGCTGCGCCCAATCCGGCGCCGCCGGTGCGGGCTTCGTCGCCGCCGACAAGCTCGCCATGCCCGGCGGCACCGAAAGAACCACCAGCAACGCGCACAACAGGGACAAACGGTGGGGCTTCATCGCGATCGAACCAACCCATTCATCGCTTCGACGCAAAACCGAACGGCGTCATGCCCCAAACGCTCACGTCGAATTTTGAGTTCATCGCAACTGTGAGTTCAGTTGCTGCGTGAACACCCCGATCACCCGCCGCGCCTTTGTACGCAACACGGCCGCGCTCGCCGCCGTTGCCGCCCTCCCGCGCCGACTCCGCGCGCACAGCGCCGGCGACAAGTTGAACATCGCCGCCATCGGCATCGGCGGCCAGGGCAGCGCCGACCTCCGCGCCGTCGCGATGGAAAACATCGTCGCCTTGTGCGATGTGGACGCCGACTACGCCGCTCACGCGTTCGCCGAGTATCCGCAGGCGCGGCGCTACACGGATTTTCGCGAGATGTTCGACCGCGAGAAAGACCTCGACGCGGTCGTGGTGGCGACGCCCGATCACTTGCACGCGGTCGTCACCATGGCGGCGCTGCAGCACGGCAAACACGTCTACTGCGAAAAGCCGCTCACGCGCACCGTCCACGAAGCTCGCGCGATCGCTCAGGCCGCCGCGAAAGCGAAAGTCGCGACGCAAATGGGGAATCAGGGGATGGCGTTCGCGGGAAACCGGCAGCTCGACGAATGGATCCAGTCCGGCGCGATCGGCGCCGTGCGTGAGGTGCACGTCTGGTCCGACCGGCCGACCCAGCGCGGCAAGATGCCCCTCTGGTGGCCGCAGGGCGTCGAGCGCCCGACCGACACGCCGCCCGTGCCGGAAACGCTCAACTGGGATCTCTGGCTCGGCCCGGCGCCGCACCGGCCGTATCATCCCGCCTACGCGCCGTTTCGCTGGCGCGGTTGGTGGGACTTCGGCTCCGGCGGACTCGGCGACATGGGCATTCACAATCTCGCGCCCGTGTTCTCCGCGCTGAAACTCGGCGCGCCCGAAACCGTGTCGGCGAGTTCCACCGCGCTGGTGGACGACAGCGTGCCACTCGCGTCGCTGGTGCACTATCGCTTTCCCGCGCGCGGTGATCTGCCGCCGGTCACGCTGCACTGGTATGACGGCGGACTGCTGCCGGCGCGGCCGGATGAACTCGAAGCCGGCGGTGAGCTCGATCCGGAGGATGGCATCCTGTTCGTCGGCGATGAAGGTAAGATCCTCGTCGAGGGTTGGGGCGGCGAGCATCCGCGGATCCTTGGCCGCAACGGCGACCAGCCTTATCGTCGGCCCCCGTCCGACGAAACCGCGCACGCGCGGCACGCCGCCGAGTGGATTGCCGCCTGCAAAAACGGTTCGCCCACGCGTTCCGATTTCCGTTTCGCCGGTCCGCTCACCGAAGCCGTTCTGCTCGGCGCCGCGTGCGTGCGCAACGGCGGACGGAAGCTGGTCTGGGACAGCGCGAGCATGACGTTCACCAACGATCCACGCGCGAACCAATATCTGCACTACACCTACCGCGACGGCTGGAGGTTGTAGCCGACGACTCCTTCGGGATGGAGCGGCGACGCCCTCGTCGCCGTCATGACGCGACGAGGGCGTCGCGTCTGCAACGGACAAGCCAGAACGCCCCGCCCATGCCATGTCCATTTGCCTTGCCAGCTCGCGCCTCCGCGGGTTGGACCGTAACTTCGTGAGCATCGAGTTCATCGTGACGGCCTTCATCGTTGCCGCATCGCCGGGCACCGGCGTGCTCTATACGCTCGGCGCCGGCTTATCGCGCGGAGCCCGCGCGAGCGTCGTGGCCGCGTTCGGCTGCACACTCGGCATCGTGCCGCACATGGCCGCGGCCATCCTCGGGCTCGCGGCGCTGCTGCACACCAGCGCGCTCGCGTTTCAGACGTTCAAATACGCCGGTGTCGCCTACCTGCTCTACATGGCGTGGTGCACGTGGCGTGAACGGGGTGCGCTGCAGGTCGAGCAGAACCTCGGGTCGCGCTCCGCCGCGCGGGTTACGCTCACTGCGATTTTGATCAATCTGCTGAATCCGAAGCTCTCGATCTTCTTCCTCGCGTTCCTGCCCCAGTTCGTGAGTGCCACCGAAGCTCATCCGCTGCCGCGGATGCTCGAGCTCAGCGCCACGTTCATGCTGATCACCTTCGTGGTGTTTGTCGGTTACGGTCTGTGCGCCGCCGCCGTGCGCGATCACGTCATTTCGCGGCCGCAGGTGCTGACGTGGATGCGGCGTACGTTTGCCGGCGCGTTTGTCGCGCTCGGGGCCAAGCTCGCGACCGCGGATCGCTGAGCCGGCGGTGCTGGCGCACACCGGCGGAAGGCTTGGAGGTGGCATGGGCGTCCCGCCATGATGCGAGCCATCGAACGCCTCCACGGGCGAGACGCCCGTGCCACACGATCGCCCCTTCTTGCCACGCGACCACGGATCAGCAGGGTTCTCTTTCTTCCATGGAACCCGCTTCCTCCACCGCTCCGACCGGGCTGAGCTTTGATGTCGAATATCAGTCCGTCGCCGACGCGGCCAATCCCGATCTGCGCGGCCGAGGCAAGCTGATCATCGATCCCGCGGGGCCGTTCTACCGGTTCACCGGCGATGCGCGGGCCTTTCTCGGCCGGCCCACCGCGGTGGAGTTTCATCCGGAGGAGATTCGCAACGTCAGCGTCGTCGGCCGGCGCGCAGGGTTCGACACGCCGATCGGCGTCGCCGGAAAAAAGCGCCAGCCGTTCGTGTTCTACACCGGCAACCCCGCCGAGGCGGTCGCGATCGCCCGGTTGCTGCCGCCGGACCGCGACGAGGAATTCGTCTCCAGCCAGGATTTCGCCCACCAGCTCTACCGGCTGCCGGCCGCGCGCTCGCCCTGGACCTGCATCACCAACCTGATCGTCGCCGCCAATGTCGCCGCGTTCATCGTCATGGGCCTGCTCGGCGCCGGCTGGGTCGAGACCGCCGACATGACGCCCTACGTCCGCTGGGTGGCCAACAACGGCGCGGCGACGACCGATGGCGAGTGGTGGCGGATCGTGACCTCGATGTTCGTGCACTACGGGCTGCTGCACCTCGCGCTGAACATGTGGGCGCTGTTCCAAACCGGACATTTCGTCGAGCGGCTGTTCGGCCGGCCGTTGTTTGCGCTCGGCTACCTCGGCAGCGGCATCGTCGCGAGCTTCGCCTCGATCTACTGGCACGGTGATCAGATCTGGAGCGCCGGCGCCTCCGGCGCGGTGTTTGGCGTCTACGGATTGCTGCTCGGCTTCATGGTGCGCGAGCGGCAATCGATTCCGCCGCCCGTGCTGCGGCCCTTGTTCAAGAGCACCCTGATGTTCGCCGGCTACAATCTCGTGTTCGGCTTTGTGTACCCACGGATCGATAACGCCGCGCATCTCGGCGGGCTGCTCGGCGGCGTAGTGCTCGGCTGGCTGATGGCGCTGCCGATCGCGCCTGAGGCGCGGGCCCGGCAAACCTCGGCGCGTCTGCTGTTGGGCACGGCGGTGCTGGCCGGCGCGTGCACGACGGGGGTACTGTTGGCCCCGCGGTTCCCCTATCGCTTCCGGGAACGGCTGCAGTTGCAGACGGTGAGTTCCGCCCTCAACGAGCGCGAACTCGTGAAACTGCAGGAGCAGGAGCAGCAACTCGCCAACGCGCAGTCGGCGCACCGGGCCGATCGGTTGGCCGATTGGATCGAGGCGGAGATGATCCCCTTCTACGAGGCGATGCGGGCCGAGTTCGAAGCCGTTCATCTGACGCCGGGGCTGCAGACCGACCAAGCGCGGCGATTGATGGTTGGGCGGACCGATGCCAAGCTTCGCCACTACCGCCAGCTCGTGGCCGACCTCCGGGCGAAAAAGCCGGACGCGCTCCAGCGCTACCTCGCGGCCGAGGAGAGCGCGCTGAAATCGGCCCCATCATCACCGCCCTAAGCCCCGACCGGAGGCCGTGACCGCTGGCGAGGAGCGAAGCCTCGCGAGCACGATCCGTGTCACGTGACAGGCTTGTGGATTGCCGCGGCGGCCTGCCAGGTGTGTGCCTGACGCTGTTCAGAAATACCCCACCACCCCATGAAACGGATCGCCCTCCTGCTCGCGATTGGGCTGATCGGCCTGACCGGCTGCAAACGCGAGATTACGTTCTCTCCCGGCTCCAGTGGAACCGTTGTCAATCAAACCAACGTCAGCGTGAATAAGAACCGCGGGGACATCGTGGTCTTCACCAACAACGACGACCCGGTCCACCGCATCAACGTCTTCCCGGCGCCGGGTCCCGCGCCGGCGACCAGCGTTCCCACCACGATCTATCCGCCCAACGCCGGAGCCGGCCGGCCCAGCTCTTTTACCTGGACCATTCCGGCCACGGCGACGCCCCCAGCGGCCTTCAACTGGGTCTGCGTCACGCACACCGGCGAGTTCGGCACTATCACGGTCAACCCGTGATCGCGTCCGGCGCCGACTACAGTTTCGGTACCTTCACCGTGCTGATCATCGCGCTGCCGCTCGCCGCGTAGAGGAACGCGAGCGGGTGCAGCACGAGTCCGCCCAGCGACCACGCGCCGAGCCACAGCTCCGCGCCCGTGCGGCTCTGCGCCTGCAAGACCGCGAGCACGGCCACGATCACCACGCTCGTGGGAATCGGCGTGCCTTCGAAATATTTCACCTTGCCGCTCTCGTCCGAGAGCGCATCGGCGGTCGCATTGAACCGCGCCAGCCGGCTGATTCCGCAGGCGACGAAATAAAGCAGAATCGCCACGTCGAGCGCCCCGCGCAGCCCGATCGCAAATCCGATCGCGGCCGGCGCCACGCCAAACGAGACCACATCCGCCAGCGAATCGAGGTCAGCTCCCAAGGGCGACGAGCGGTGACGCCAGCGCGCCACGCGGCCGTCGGCATAATCCAGCACCAGCGCGACGGGCAGCAGCGCCATCGCGGTCCAGAGCCAGCGCGGCTCGGTCGTCACGAGAAACTGCATCGCCGCGAGCACCGCGCCCGTGCCGCAAAAACCGTTTCCGAGCGTCAGCACGTCCGCGGCCACAAACGACCGGATCATCGAGAAACGCCGCGGACGCGGCCGGGGGGTTTCATGCGCGCTCATGCTGCGGCCTTGGTCATTCGCCGCGCACGAGCGTTCCGGCCGGGCAGCGCAGCCCGGTCGCACGGGAGGTCGAGCGTGTTGCCCTCAACACGCTTCCTCACGGCCGCATGGCTTCGCCGTGCGTCCGATTTCAATCGTAGACCAGCCACAGTTGGGAGCCTATTCCGTGAGCGCGGCGAAAGTCGAGCGACCGCGCGGCGGGCAGCGGAATGCGCGCCCTACCTCCGAAGCCGCGGCTCCAAACCACGCGTTGCCCCGCTCACACCGCGCTCGCCCGGCCGGCGCGCTCGATTTCCTCCCACTCAGTGCGGTCGAGCTTCAATCCGCTCGCGGCCACGTTCTCCTCGAGGTGCGCGACCGACGACGTGCCCGGAATCGGCAGGATCACCGGCGACCGTTGCAGCAACCAGGCGAGCGCGAGCTGCGCGACCGTGGCGCCATGCCGTTTCGCCGCCACGTCGAGCGGACCGCCTGGCCGCGCCAGATCGCCCGCGGCCACCGGGAACCAGGGAATAAAACCGAGCTGATGCTTCGTGCAGTAGTCGAGCACCGCCTCGCTCTGCCGGTTGCCCAGATTGTAGAGATTCTGCACGCTGACGATCGGCAGCACGCGCCGCGCCTGCTCGATCTCCGGCACCGAGACTTCGGAGAGCCCGACGTGCCGGATCTTCCCTTCGCGCTGCATTTCCTTGAGCACGCCGAGCGTTTCCGCGGCGGGCACCTTCGCGTCGATCCGGTGGAGTTGATAAAGATCGATCCGCTCCAGCCGCAGCCGCCGCAGGCTCATCTCCACGCATTGCCGGAGATACTCCGGCCGTCCCACCGGGGCCCACTGGTCCGGCCCCTGTCGCGTCAGTCCGCCTTTCGTCGCGATCACCAGCCCCTGCGGATAAGGATGCAGCGTTTCGGCAATCAACCGCTCGCTCACCTCCGGCCCATACGAATCGGCGGTGTCGATCAGGTTCACGCCGAGTTCCACGCAGCGCTTCAATACCCGCCGTGCCTCCGTCGGGTCCTTCGGTTCGCCCCAAATGCCGGGCCCGGTGATCCGCATCGCGCCGAAGCCCATCCGCCGCACCTTCAGCCCATCAGGAAACACAAACTCGCCGCTTAGGGCGGCGTCCGTTTTTGCAGTCGTGATCGTGCTCATGCCGCGACCCAAATCCCATCGTCCTGCAAACGCAACGCGCCCACCCCAGTATCCCGCCCGGTCGTGCCCTCCGGCGGAGCTGCACCACGCACCATGTAACTTAATAGGGTGCATGGTGCGGACGCCCAGCGGATCAGCGCGGGCGCGGGGCGGGAGCCGCAGGAGGCTGCCGACGCCAGGTTCGACCGCGGAAACTCCGCTCTTACATGAGACTAGGAGTGACGTTTTCCGTTCGCCGGCGACATTGCTGGATCATGAGCAATCCGACCGCCCCCACGTCTCCCGCTTTCGGTTCCCTCGAAACCGCCACCTCGTTCACGCCCACCCAGATCGATGCCCGGGCGCGCGAGCTGCTCGCCCAGCTCAGCCTCGATGAAAAACTCTCGTTGATGGACGGCGACACGCCGTTCTGGCCCGGGCTCGCCGAGATGATGGCACCGGGCGGATACGGCAGCCGGCCATGGGTCGCCGGCGCCGTGCCGCGACTCGGGATTCCAGGTATCCGCTTCGTCGATGGTCCGCGCGGGATCATCATGAAAGGCGCCACCACGTTCCCCGTCTCAATGGCGCGCGGCGCCTCCTGGGACACCCTGCTTGAGGAGCGGATCGGCGACGTGATCGGCAAGGAGCTGCGCGCGCTCGGCGGCAATTTTTTCGGCGGCGTGTGCATCAACCTGCTCCGCCACCCCGCATGGGGCCGCGCCCAGGAAACCTACGGCGAGGATTCGCTGCACCTCGGCGAACTCGGCGCGGCACTCGCTCGCGGCGTGCAGCGGCACACGATGGCTTGCGTGAAGCACTATGCGTTGAACTCGATGGAAAACGCACGGTTCAAGGCCGACGTCACCATCGGCCCGCGCGCGCTGCACGAGGTTTACGCGGCGCACTTCAAGCGCGTCGTCGATGCCGGCGTCGCGTCGGTGATGAGCGCCTACAACAGCGTCAATGGCGAATGGGCCGGCCAGAATCGATCCCTGCTCACCGAAATCCTGAAGGAGCAGTGGGGCTTCCAAGGCTTCGTCATCACCGACTTTATCTTCGGCCTGCGCGACGCGAAGCAGGCCGCGCTCGCCGGACAGGACATCGAGATGCCGTTCGCGATGCGCTACCATCGCGAATTGAAGGGTCTGGTCGAAAGCGGCGAGGTGCCGCTCTCGCGCATCGAGGACGCGGCGTTTCGGATTCTGCGCCAGCAGGTGCGGTTCGCCCAAGGCCGCGATCCTCAGACCTACCGGCGCGACATCGTGGGCTGCGCCGAGCACCGACAGCTCGCGCGCGAAGCCGCCGAGAAAAGCATCGTACTCCTCAAGAACGAAGCCTCGGCGCTGCCGCTCACCAGCGTGCGGCGGCTCGCGGTCGTGGGCCGGCTCGCCGCGATTCCAAACACCGGCGACGGCGGCTCGAGCAACACGCAGCCGGCCTACGTGGTCACGCCGCTTGAGGGCATTCGCGCCGCGTTTGGTTCGAATGCCGTGGTGTTCAACGATGGCGCTGATCCGGCGGCCGCGGCGCAGATGGCGGCCACCGCCGACGCCGCGGTCGTGGTCGTCGGCTACACGCACGAAGACGAAGGCGAATACATCCCGCCGGACATGATCCCGTATTTCGCGCCGAGCTTTCCACCGCCTACTCCGGAAGAGGAGCCGATCGCGAAAAAGATTCTTCCCGGCCACGGTCGCGAAGAAGGCAGCTTCTCGCCCGGCGGCGATCGCGAACGGCTGACGCTGCACCCACGCGACGAGCAATTGATCCAACGCGTCGCCGCCGCCAACCCGCGCACCATCGTGGTGCTGAGCGTCGGCAGCGCCGTCATTACCGAGGCGTGGCGCGAACGCGTGCCCGGCATTCTCGTGCTCTGGTACGCGGGGATGGAAGGCGGACACGCGCTCGCCGACGTGCTCCGCGGTCGCGTGAATCCCGCCGGCCGGTTGCCGTGCACGTTCCCGCGTCGGCCCGAAGATCTGCCGTTCTTCGACCGCAACGCCACCGAGATCACCTACGATCTCTGGCACGGCTACCGGAAGCTTGCGCGCGACGGCGCGACGCCGGCGTTCCCCTTCGGCTTCGGGCTCAGCTACACGACGTGGCAACATGCAGATCTCCGGCTGGAGCAAAGCGAACTCAGGGCCGGTGACACCCTGCGCGCGTCCGTGGCCGTCACCAACACCGGCTCGATCGCCGGTGACGAGGTGGTTCAGCTCTACGTCTCGGCGCTGCAGTCGAAGGTCGAGCGCGCGCCGCGCGAGTTGAAGGCGTTCGCGCGCGTCTCGGTTGCGCCTGGCAACTCGCATCGGGTCGATCTGTCCGTCCCCGTCGCCGATCTCGCCTACTACGACGAGACGCGTGGCTGGGTCGTTGAGCCGACTGAATACGAAGTCGCGATCGCCCGTCACGCGCACGACACCAGCGCCCTCACCGCGCGCTTCCGCGTCGGCTGAGCGCCGAAACACGCCTGCGTGGGAGCACGGCCGCCCTCGGCCGCTGCCTCTCTTCGCGGGCGTGCCTTGTCTGCACCCCTGCGCGGAAACGCTTCTAGTCGACCCGTCGCGCCGTCGTCTTCTGACCGAACTGGTCCAACTCCAGCGCGCGCACCGGCTGACCCTCCGCGCGCACAAACTTGCCGCGCGTGCCCCAGAGCATCGGGCACGCGAATGAGCCGTCTTTCTCCACCGTCACCAGCGCCGGCGGATAAGTCGCGTAGTTCATCGCCAGCAGGCCGTCATGAGCCGAGAGCGTATAAACATCGCCCGACTCGGTCCGATAACGACCGACGGCCGGCGGCAGCAACTCGGGCGCGTTGGGCTCGGCGACGGGCGCCGCATCACGCAGCTGGAACGCGTAAAAGTGTCCGTCTTCACTGCCCACGTAAGCGAGCCCATCGCCCACCACCACCGAGCCGTAAAGCGCGCCTTCGGTGAAGTCGATCGAGCGCCCAAGCCCGCTCCGGGCGTCGATCGTGTAGATCCGGCAGTCTTCGCCGCCGTAGAGCACCGTCTGGCCGATCACCACCGGCGAGCCGATGATCCGGGCGCCCGTGTCCACGCTCCAGGCGGGCTCGCCGGTGTGCAGGTCCAGCGCTTCGAGCAGATGTGAATCGGAACCGCCGATGATAACCTTGCCTGCGGCAATCGCCGGCGAGGCGACCACCCATGATCCCGAATGCGGCCGCCGCCATTTCAGCGCGCCGGTTTTTGCATCGAGTCCGAACACCGCCATCGAGCGCGCGCCGAAACACACCACGCCGCCGCTCACCGCCGGCGACGACTGCACGAGATCGCCCGTTTGAAACCTCCACCGCTCGGCACCGGTTTGCGCGTCGAGCGCATAAACGTGTCCGTCGAAACTACCGACAAACACCGCTCCATCCGCCACCGAGGGCGTCGAGCGCACCCGATGCCCGGTCATGAACGACCAGTGCTCCCGCCCATCCGCGAGTGCAACGCAGCGCACCGTTCCGTCGCCGCACCCGACATATATCCGGTCGCCCGCGACCGTCGGCGACGACACCCACCAGTCGTAGATTCGCGGATCTCCGCCAACCGGCTTGAGCGATCCCGTGGCTAGTACCCAGAGGGCGTCGCCGTTTTCCAGCCGCAACGCCCGCAGCACGCCATCGGCGCCCATGACAATGACGCGATCCTCCGCGATCGCGGGGGACGACGAGACCGGCCCGCCAAGTTTGATCTTCCAAACCTGGCCGCCCGTCTTCGCGTCGACCGCGTACAGAAATCCATCGTTGCTGCCAAAGACCGCGATGCCGCGGCTCACCGCCGGCGTGGAACGCACCGGTCCGCCGGTCTCGAACCGCCACGCCATGCCCGCGAGTTCCACCGTGCGACCCGGTAGCGCCGCCTCATGCGTCGGCGAGCCGCGAAACATCACGCTCGCGTTGACCGGCTGCGCCCAAAGCCCGGCAATCGCGTTCAGGGCCAGGCTAAGCACGGTCGTGCGCCAACTCGAATTCGTGCAGCAGGATCCCATCATCATGGCCGCAGTCGATAGCCGCGCTATTCGTGTCATACAAGCACCGGCTGCCGCGAGCGCGTGCGAACGTTGCAGCCAGATTCCGAACTCGTTTTTCCGAGGTGGCCCTGCGCGTGAGCGCAGCGATGCGCGGCATCGGTGGCGCCAGGCAATGTCCACGGCCCGGTGGATCGCGCTGCTCACGCCCCGGGCACCGGCGCGCCCCTTCCGCCTAATCGCCTGTCCCCTTGCCTTTTCCCTTCCGCTCCCTACATGTGCGCGCGGTCCGTTCGCTCTTCGCGATCCCCCGCCGCGATTTCCCCCGAAATCGCGCCGCGAGCCACCCGGCGGCCGGACCGAGTCGCTTCACCCCACACATGGACCCTGTTACCTCCGTCTCGCCGATCCCCGAGGAAGGCATCGATCGCAAACACAAGCTGGTCATCTTCGCCTCGTCGCTCGGCACCGTCTTCGAATGGTATGATTTCTACATCTTCGGGACGCTCGCGGCGTTTTTCGGCAAGCTCTTCTTCCCCGCCGGCAATGAAACGGCGGCTTACCTTTCGAGTCTCGCGCTGTTCGGCGTCGGCTTCTCCGTCCGCCCGTTCGGCGCGCTCGTGTTCGGCCGGATCGGCGACCTGGTCGGACGCAAATACACCTTTCTCGTCACCATCATGGTGATGGGCCTGTCGACGGCGGTGATCGGATTCCTGCCGTCGTTCGCCACGATCGGCTGGGCCGCGCCGATCATCCTCGTGCTGCTGCGACTGGCGCAAGGCCTCGCACTCGGCGGCGAATACGGCGGCGCCGCGACCTACGTGGCCGAACACGCGCCGCACGGCAAACGCGGCATTTTCACCAGCTGGATCCAAACCACGGCCACGCTCGGGCTGTTCCTTTCGCTCGGCGTCATCGGCACGACGCGGTTGGTGATGGACGCCGAGGCCTTCAATCGCTGGGGCTGGCGGATTCCGTTCCTCTTCTCGTTCGTGCTGCTCGCCGTGTCGGTCTACATCCGACTGAAACTGCAGGAGTCGCCGGTGTACCTGGAGATGAAGGCACAGGGCAACCACTCGAAGGCGCCGCTCACCGAAAGCTTCGCGCGCTGGCCCAACGCCAAGCTTGTGCTCGGTGCACTGCTCGGCGCCACCGCCGGCCAGGGCGTCGTCTGGTATGCCGGCCAGTTCTACGCGCTCTTCTTCCTGATGGCGACGCTCAAGCTCTACTTCATCGACGCCTACGCGCTGCTGTCGGTCGCGCTCGTGATTGGCGCCGCGCTGCTCGTGTTCTTCGGCTGGCTCTCCGACAAGATCGGCCGGAAATACATCATGCTCTCCGGCTTCGCGCTCGCGGTGCTGACGTATCCGACGATTTTTGGCGGATTGACCAAGGCCGTGAATCCCGCACTGGCTCACGCAATGGAGCAGTCGCCGGTCACGCTTCACACCACCGACTATCACGGCATGGCCAAGCTGACGCTCGAAGCCGTGGCCGACGCCGCGACAAAGATCGTCAAGCCGGCGCCGCCGACCAAGACAATCGACCAGGCGCGCGCCTACCTCAACGCGAAGGGCATTCCCTTCGATCTCGCGCCCGCGACTGATCCGTCCGTGCCGCTGGCGCTCGAGGTGGACGGGAAGATCATCACCGGCTTCGACGCGAAGGCCTATGATGCGGCCTTTGCGGAGAGCCTGTATTCGAAGATCACCGTCACCTCTGCCGATGGCAAGATCGTGGCCGCCGATCCGGAAGCGGTGCAGCGACCGAAGGTGATCCTGCTGTTGTCGATCCTGCTTGCCTACGTCGCGATGGTGTATGGCCCGATCGCGGCCTATCTCGTCGAGTTGTTCCCCACGCGAATCCGCTACACCTCGATGTCGCTGCCGTATCACATCGGCAATGGCTGGTTCGGCGGATTCCTGCCCCTGATCGCCACGTCGATCTGCGTTTACACCGGCAACATCTACGCCGGGCTCTATTATCCGATGGCGATCGCCGCGATGAGTCTGATCTACGGCCTGTTCTTCCTGCGCGAAACGAAGGATCTCGATATCTCGCGATAAGGCGAATGCCCGCGCCCTTGGGCACGACCGGGGTGAAATCCGCGCCCTGCCAGCGACTGCAACTTCTTTCGGGGCGCATTTCGGTTTCCTGAAAGCCCACGGGCGAGACGCCCGTGCCACGTGGCATGGGCGTCCCGCCCATGTCGAAAAAGTGAGATGCGTCTTCTTTCGGTCATCGGTGCTCAACCGGCGCTTGTCGCCACGCGCGGTGCGATTACCGTCCCGCCGTTCCGTGCCTCGGGCCGGAGCGCCCCATGCCCCCGCTTTCACTCCCGGCCTCGCTGCTCACCGGACCGTCGCTGCTCCTGGCGCTCGCGCTGGGCGTTGCCTTCATCGTCGTCGCCACGACACGGTTCAAACTCCACCCGTTCCTCGCGCTGATCATCACCGCCTACGCGCTCGGGCTCGCGGCCGGATTGACGCCGGCCGCGACGATGAGCGCGCTGACCGGCGGGTTCGGAAAAACGATCGCCACCATCGGCATCGTCATCGCGTGCGGTTGCATCGTCGGCTCGGTGCTCGAAAAAAGCGGCTGCGCTGTGGTGATGGCTGAGACGGTGCTCAAGCTCATCGGCCGACAGCGCTCCGTGCTCGCGATGTCATGCACCGGCGCGGTCGTCTCGATTCCGGTTTTCTGCGATTCCGGCTACGTCATCCTCTCCTCGCTCAACCGCTCGCTCGCACGGCAGACCGGACAGTCGCTCGCGGCGTTCGCGGTTGCGCTGAGCATGGGACTCTACTCGACGCACTGCCTCGTGCCGCCGACACCGGGACCCATTGCCACCGCCGGCGAACTCGGTGCCGACATCGGAAAAGTGATCGTGCTCGGGCTGCTGGTGGCGGTGCCGGTCGTGCTGACGACCTACGCTTACGCGCGCTTCGTGGGAAGCCGCGTGTTCGTGGATCCCGCGCGGCACAACGGCAGCGCAGCGTCGCCCACGCCGCCAGCGATGCCGCGGCCCGGCGCGCTCGCGGCGTTTGCCCCGATCGTGCTTCCCGTGTTGCTGATCGCACTCAAATCCGTGGCTGATCTTCCCGACCGCCCCTTCGGCGACGGCGCGTGGCGCGCGGCGTTGGCAACCCTGGGCGACCCGAACACCGCCATCGTGCTCGGCGTCTTTCTGGCGTGGTTCGTCGTACGCCGCGCAGGCCGCGAGGTTTTCGGTGCGTGGTGTGGCGACGGACTGCGGGATGCGGGCACGATCATTTTGATCACCGCCGCGGGCGGCGCGCTCGGCGGCGTGCTGCGCGAAACGGCGATGGCCCAGTTCGTCGGTGACAGCGTTGCCGCGCTCGACCTTGGCCGCTGGAGCATCCTCCTGCCGTTCCTGATTGCCGCCGGCCTAAAAACCGCCCTGGGCTCGTCGACCGTCGCCATGATCACCACCGCCTCGCTCGTAGGGCACCTGCTGCCGTCGATGGGCCTCGCCGCGGGGTTTGGCCCCGTGCTGACCACGCTCGCCGTCGCCTCGGGGGCGATGATGGTCTCACACGTCAACGACAGCTATTTCTGGGTGATCTCGCAGATGTCGGGTCTCACCGTCAGCCAAGGCTACCGGCTCGTCACGGTGGGTTCGGCAATTGCCGGCGTCACGGGCGTCGCCGTCGTGCTGACGCTGAGTCTGGTTCTCCTCTAGCCCGAGTTCTTCCCGGGAATCGCACAGGATTCGTCCCTCGGTCCTTGCCGCAGCAGGGCGCCCAGAGTTGGCTGGGTGTGCCCCAAGCCGGCCCAGCCTCCGGTCGCGCGCATCCCCATGGATTCTCCCAACATGCCCCTCCCCACGCGCAGCAAGGACGAAGAACACCTCCGGCTGCTCGCGGTTTTCCACTACGTGGTCGCAGGTATCGGTGCGGTGTTTGCCTGCTTTCCGCTCATTCACGTGGCGATCGGCGTCATGATGGTGACGAGCTCCGGTTTCATGGGTGAGGCCGCGAAAGGCACGCCGCCGCCGCCCGGTTTCGGCTATCTCTTCATCGCCATCGGCGGAACGCTGGTGCTGATCGGCTGGGCTGCCGCCCTTTGCACTTTCCTCTCCGGACGGTTCCTCGCCCGTCGACAGCACCGGATGTTCAGTTTCGTGATGGGCGCGATCCTGTGCGCGTTCATGCCATTCGGCACGGTACTCGGGATCTTCACGATCATCGTGCTCAGCCGCGAATCGGTGCAGCGGCTCTACGCGGCGGCGTAGCCGGCGGCGCGGGTTTCGCTCCCGACGTGCCGCCGCGCCAGTCGCCCCGCTCCCGATCCCAGCGCGAATCCGCGGCCGGTTTCGGTCAGGTCGGCGCCTCGCGATCAGAGTGCTGCGCGCTACGGGTTCACCGCGAGCAACTCGACATCGAAGATCAGTCCGGAGTTCGGTGGCACCCCCGCCACTTTCATACCGCCGTAGCCGAGCTTCGGCGGAATGAAAATCTCCGCGCGACCGCCGGGTTGGAGCGACGACATTGCGGCGGCCCAACCGGTGATCAGCCGGTTCACCACGAAATCCTGCGGTTTTCCTCGCGCACGCGAGTCGTCGAACACCGTGCCGTCCTTCAACCGGCCGGTGTAGTGCACGCGTACCACGTCCGTCATCTTCGGAGCGCTCCCCTCGCCTGGCGTGATGATGCGGATCCCCAGGCCGCTCGAGCGCCAGGCGATATCCGCCGCCGTGGCGGTCTGCCCAAACGCCTGCACGCGACGTTCGAGCGCGAGATCGTCCACCGCCGGCGGGGGCTGAGACTCGTTCCGATCACACCCGGCAATCGCCAGCATCGTGACCAACGAGACGAAAATCAGCCGGGGCTTCATCACGCCGAGTCCACCCGCTGTGCTCGTCGCGCGCGAGCCCCAAGCGTTCATCGCGCCGATCGGCTCCCAGTTGGGCTTTTCTACCCGGCGCTGAGCCCTCGAGCTACGCCCTCAAAGTATCGTTCGTATTTGGCTCGGAAGATTGAACTGCAATCGCATTTCAAGATTCGCTGGCGTGGCGAGCGCGACGCCACCATGCTTCGGTCACTCGCGTGCCAGGCTTCCATCGCTTCTGTTTTGATCCGAAACGACCGCTGTCCGCCGTGATGCGTTTCGCCCTCGGCCTCGGTTTTGGATTTATTGCCGCCGCGGCACCTATGTCCACCGGTGCGTGGACGAAGACAATGTCCCTAGTAGCCCCGGATGTGCCACCAACTCCGCCGCCGCCACCACCGCCGGTTTTGCCGTACTCCATCAGCGGGCCCTGGTCCGTCGAGAGTGGCGAAGAGGTGATCTTCACCCTCACGCCAACACCCCCCGACACCGGTGTGAGCTATCAGTGGCGCAAGAACTCCGTGCCCATTGCCAGCGCGACGACGTCGACTTACTCAATCTCCGCGGCGACGGTCGCTGATGCCGGGAAGTACAGCGTCGTGATCACCACGACGGAAGGCTCTGGCACGCCGGAACTGCAGCTGAGCGTGAAACCGCCGGCGCCGCCGGTAATCACGATGTTGGGAGTTCCCGCGGATCGCTACGTCGGCGAAGCAGTCGAGTTCATCTGCAGCGCCACGGGCAGCCGCCCCGTCACGTACCAATGGCGCAAAGACGGACAGGACCTTCCGGGCGCGACAGCCGAGAGTCTGCGGATCGGCGCGGTGGCGCTCGCGGACGCCGGATCCTACTCGGTGGTGGTCACCAACGCGCTCGGGTCTGTGACCAGCCCGACGGCGAGCTTGAGCGTAATGCCCGCCATCGCGATCGTGATTTCGGCGGTCGGCCCCGCCGATACCACTGCGGCACAGTACTCGACCGTTTCTTTCCGAGTGCGACTGCGCAGCGGATCGCCTCCGCTCCGCTATGAGTGGTTCAAGGACGACACTCCAATCCCGGGCGCGACGGCGGACACGTTTCAGATCGACGTTGCGCAGCTAAGCGATGCGGGGCGATACCACGCCACCGTGTCCAATCCCGCCGGCACCGCCACGTCGCGGCAGGCGACGCTGCAGGTGACGCCGGCTTCACCCGTGACGATCCAGATGCAGCCCCAGAGTCAGACCGTTTTCGCGGGCGAGGGATTTATGCTCACGGTGACGGCCAGTGGTCCGGCTCCGTTGACCTACCAATGGTTCAAAGACGGAGTGCCGCTGAGCAATCACCCGGAGCATTGGGTCCAGGTGAGCGCAGCGAGGTTGTCCGACGCCGGGAGTTATACGGTTGTCGTGAAGAACACGTACGGCGAAGCGACGAGCTCGGCCGCCGTCGTCACGATCAAGCCGGCCGTCCTGCCGTCGTTCACGCTGCAGCCAGCGAGCGTCGAGGTTCCCGAGGGCGAGTGGGCGCGGTTCGCCGCCGCGGCGTCGGGCAGCCCGCCGTTGACCTACCAGTGGTATTGCAACGACGTCCCCGTTCTTTACGGCACCTATCCGGAATTGTCGCTACAAACAGTTTCCGCCGATGAGGCCGGCACCTATCGTCTGGAAGTCCGCAACGGCGCCGGCATTGTGAGCAGTCAGTCGGCGACAGTGACCGTGCTCCCACCGCTCGCACCGGGAATGCGGGATCTCAAGAGCATCTCGGTGCCGCTCGGTCGGTCGGCCAGCCTCGGATGGGACCTGTGGCGCGCCGAACCCGACATCACCTACCAGTGGTTCAAGGATGGACAGCCGATCGCCCGGGCGCGAACCCTCTCGCTGCACTGGCGTGATCTCACGCCCGCCGACGCCGGCGACTATTTTCTCGTCACCACCAACCGCACCGGTTCGACACCCAGCCAGGTCGCCCGGATCACCGTTCTCGCGCCAGCTTCCGCCTCGCAGTGGGCGCAGGTGCAGCGTCAGGGCGACGTGGTGTATTTTCTGCGCAACAACCCAGGTCGGATCGAACGCTTTGATCTCGCCACGGACACCTGGCTGCCGGCGCTGCCATTGGCCTCTGAACCCCACGCGATGCTCGTCACAGCCGACGCACTCTACGTCTCGCGCGGCAAGACGCTGGACCGACTCCATCTCGACGGCACCGGCGCGGCCGCGTTCAGCACCGAATTCGCTTCGGACGTGGTCGGATTGGACAAACTCAACGACGCGCTCGTTGCCTACGAAGCGCTGCCCGATGACGATTCCCGGCTGACGCTGGTGCGACTGAGCGACGGCGTGAAAACCGTCGCGCAGACGTGGGTCTGGGATCGCTGGAGCGAAGTCGTGGCGCTGCCGGAGCAAAACCGTATCCTCACGCGCAGCTCCAGTGAACCTTCGAGCTTCCTTTATCTGGACATCCGTTCGGACGGCTCACTGCGCGGGCCGGAACGGGGACCGTACTATATCGATTTTCCCGCCGGCAACCGCTTCACGGTATATCCCGATCACGAGCATTTCGTCGATAATTCCGGCATTGTCTACCAGAGCTCCGACCTTCGTTTCGCCGGATCGCTGGGCGGTGGCTTCGACGACATCTCCTTCACCGAAAGCGGCGATCCCGTCGTGTTGCGCGGGAGCACCGTGCATATTTATCGGAGTTACGTCGAACAGCGCCGGTATGCCTCTGGCTTCGCCGGCGGCCGGCTGTTCGTACGCGGCGACGAAGCCGTGATCTTCGGCACCACCGGCGCCGATGGCTCCATCAGTCGACTCCGAGTGCCACTCTCGCTCGCGCAGCCTCCGGCGTCCGCCGCCGCGCTGGACCCGCAAACGCTGAATTTCACGCCGGACGACGTGTTTCGTGACAAAAACGGCGTGATCCACCTGCTCAGCAAACTGCACCGGCAGCTCTTCCGGTGGTCTACGACCGAGCGCCTTTTCCTGACGAGCCTCCCGCTGCAGGGCTGGCCGAATCATGTGGCATATTCGCCGGCCACGCATCGCGTCTACGTCGCCTACGGCGATGCACGCGTGACTCAAATCAAGCTCGACGCAGCCACGCCACAGGAAGAGCCCTTCTTCACCTCCGTCGAAGCGATCGACGCGCTCACCACCGCTGGTGAGTTCGTGCTCTTGTGGGACAGCCATCGGAGCAGCAGCGTCCGCTGGTGTTTCATCGTGGCTCCGGACGGCCGCTTGGCTTGGGCCGAGCGTTTCGGAAACCCGAGCCGCCACTACGAGTGGAACCCCGTGAATCGCCGGCTCTATCACTTCCGCGACTGGGTTTCCCCGAACGACCTCGGCTATACCGCGATTTCCACCACCGGCGCGATCGCGGCGCAGAAGGATTCGCCCTATCATGGCGACGAGCAACTGACGCCCCGGTATCCCATCCGGCTGACTCCAGACGGCGCGGCGGTGTTGATCGGCACCGGCCGATTCTACGACGCAGACACGCTCGCGCTCATCAACGGACGTGAACTCGGCAACCGGATCGACGACGCGGTGTGGGTGGATGGACGGCTCTTTACCGCCCGCGCACTGGCAACCGGCGTGCAGGTTCAGCGCTGGAACGACGCGACGGGCACGCTCGAGCGTTCAGTCACGGTCCCGGGCAAGGTCGCGCGGCTCTTCGCTCACGGCACGAACCAGTTACTGGTCGTCGCTTCGCGGCCGGAGTCCGTGCCCACGTTTCTCTTTTTCGACCTCGATCTGGCGACCTTGGCCACTCCGGCGCGGCCCGTTGCGCTCGCCGATCAGCCGGCGTCACAAGCCGTCGGGCTCGGCCAGTCTGCGACGCTGCGCGTCGTGACCGCGGCGAACACCGGCGCCGCGACCTACACCTGGCTGAAAAACGGGGCACCGATCGGGGGCGCGACGGCGCCCGAGTTGACGCTTGCCGATTTCCAACCGCGCGACGCCGGAATCTACACGGCCCGAGTCGCGATTGCCGACGGCTCCGCCGAGTCGGTGCCCTTCATCCTCGGGCCCACCCCGCGCGCCAAGGCAACAGGCACCGCGAGCGAAGTCGGACCGAACATCGTCCACCCGAACGGCAACACCTACGACCAAGTGCTGCTGACCGGTGGCGCGGCGAGCGTTTGCGCGGATCCAGATCAGATTCTGCGAATCTCCTTCGTGGATCTCTCTGGCGACATCGTCCAAGTGGAATACAGCGGCGCCGGCACGTTATCGGTGGTGATGGACTATCCGTCCGAGCCGGCACCCGCCGTCAACTACGTCCAGCCTGGCGTCAACTACGTGAGAGGCCACGCCAACATCATCGTGACTGGCGCCGATGAAACGTCTCACCTTTCCATCTTCACCGTCGGGCGGGTCACCGCGGTCAACCCGTCGCTCTTCCGCTACGACGTGGACTATGACGGTGTCGCCGACATCGCCGCGATCGCGATCCACAGCCGCAACGGCCGGTTCGGCAGTCTTCGTGCCGCCAACGCATGGTGTTTCGCCACCCGCGGAGTCACCGGCCTGTTTGCTCCCGGGGTTCAATTCACCGGGCCCGTGTATCTCGGCGACATCAGCGCCATCGACGCCGCCACGCCGCACCTGTCTCTGGCGTCAACGCCCGATTTGCGCGTTGCCGGCGGCAGCCTCGCCCAGATCAACGGCGCTGCGGTGCGCGTCTCAGAGCTGGTGCCGTGTGCCTTCACGGACGGGACCACCTCGCACGGCTGGACCCTGCCGGCGATGACGAACCAAGCGCGGTTTGAAAAGGATGGGCTGGACGTCACGTCGCTGATCGTCCCGCCCTGACGAACCAATAACCGAGAGCCGGGTTTCGAAGACCCTACTCGCGCTTCGTGCTGAAATGCAGTTTGGGGCCGCGACCGGAAGCGTCCTCCGACGCGAAGATCGTCGCCGACAGTGCGCCGAGCGGCCGCAGCAGCAAACCCTTCGTCGTGCCATCAAGCAGCCGCTGCATCACCGGTCGCGGCAGCGTGAAATGCGCCACCCCACCCGGCTGTTCGGCCAGCTCGAGGTCGACCGTCATCTGCGGGTTGAACACGTCCGCGTAACTGCCGCCCTGCATCAGGTTCTTGTAGCTCACGGTGCCCTGATCCCACGCGGGATCGCCGCCGAGAATTTCGATCACGTGCAGCTTGCCGAACTCCTCGCCGAAATCCTGCCCCCACGCCGCGATGTAGCCTCCGCCCAGCGCCAGCGAGCACGTCGTCAGCTCCAGCACGCCGGCGCCGTCCGCCTTCTGGCCGCGGAGCGCGCCGAAGTCCCAGCGCAACACCGCCCATTCCGCACCGTCGACAGTGAGCACCCGCGCGGCACCGTCCACCGTCGCCACGTGCCAGTCGTTGAAATTCACCTCCGGAAATTCCGGGTTGATCATGCTGTCGTGCGTCACCGCGAGGTGCTGCGCAAACGTGCTCAGCTCCGGCACCGGCGGATGGTACACCAGCGGTTCGCCCAGATCCGGACCCGCCTCGTCGCGGCGCACCACGTCGGCGCGATAGTAGTCGATGTCGACGTGATATTTTTCCAGGCCCCAGTCGGTGACGCAGAACTGCACGAACACCGTGTCGCCCGGCACCGCGTCAAAGTTCCGCGTGGTCATGCTGATCGTGTGCCACTCCGTGGTGTCGGCGATGTCGTATTCGCGGAGGTGCTCGTGAAAGTTCGTCGTCCGTTGGGTGTTGATCATGAAGTTCACCCGCCGCGGCGCGTGACTGGACCGGACGCGCGCCTCGACGCGCAGTTCGTAAGCCGGGTCTTTGAGCTTCTCGAGATCGAGTGAAGCGGTGATGTCGCGCTTGATCAGCGTCCACCACGCGCCGTAGCGGTCCGCGGTCGCGTCGACTTCCATCCGTGCGAAGCCGTCGTGCGGGACGAGCGCGACCTTCGCCTCGCCGTCGCCCGCCATGGTGAACCAGCCTTCGATTTTCCCGCCGCCGAAATCATCGCGGAATTGGGCGCGGGCGGTGGTGGCGAGCGCGAGCAACGAGAGGGCGCAGAACAGGAACGGGGAAATGCGGGTCATCACAGACATGGACGTTTGGGAAAACGAACGGATGCGCAACCCTCGGGCGCGGTCCGGCGGAGCTTTGGCGCGGCTGTCCGGAATCGGGCACGTCGCTCGTTGTGACAGGTGAACCACGGCAGGTGCCGAACGGTTCACACACGCTGATCCTCAACCACCTCCCTCCATGTCCTCCGCCACCTTAGATGCCTCCAGCCTCGCTGAACGCGAAACCAAGTCCTTCACCCGCTATCTGCCCGCCGTCGGCCGGATTCTGCTCGGGCTGCCGATGGTGATTTTCGGACTCAACGGCTTCCTGAACTTCATCCCGCCGCCGGAAGCACCGCTGGCCCCCGGCGCCATGGCATTCTCCCTCGCGCTCGTCGCGACCGGCTACATGATGCCGCTGATCGGTGCCACGCAGCTCATTGCCGGCCTGCTGTTGGTGGCGAACCGGTTCGTCCCGCTCGCGCTGCTGCTCCTCGCACCCTTCTTCGTCAACAGCCTCGCGTTCCATCTGGTGCTCGAACACTCCGGGCTTGTGCCGGCACTGGTGTTCTTCGCGCTCGAGCTCGCGCTCGCGTGGACCTATCGCCGCGCGTATGCCCCGCTGTTCAAGCCCCGCTGGTCGTGAACCGCCGCGATTTCCGTGTCAGCCGTTCGCGTTCGGCGATTCCGCTCCGAGATTTCGTTTTCCTGGTGAGACCGCTCCTCCTCCTCGCCGTCGCCACGGCGGCCATGCTCTCCATGACTCCCGTCCACGCCGCCGAAACCGGTTACGCTCCCGTCAACGGTCTTCAGCTCTACTACGAGATTCACGGCCCGGCGAAGGCCACGACGACGCCCCTCGTGCTGCTCCACGGCGGCGGCGACACGATCGAGACCTCGTTCGGCGCTCTGCTGCCGGTGCTCGCACGCACGCGACGCGTCATCGCGCTCGAGCAGCAGGGCTACGGGCATACCGCGGATGTCCCGGACCGGCCGTTCACGTTCGAGCAGTCGGCCGATGACACCGCCGCCCTGCTCGCCCACCTGGGCATCGCCCGCGCGGACCTGCTCGGGTTCAGCAATGGCGGGACCATCGCGCTGCAGGTCGCGATCCGGCACCCGCAATGTGTGCGCAAACTGGTCCTCGTTTCCACGCTGACCTTCCGCCACGGCGCGGATCCCGCGCTCTGGGAATGGATGAAGAACGCACGGCTGGAGAACATGCCCGTGGAACTGCAGGACGCTTATCGCAAGGTCGCACCTCAGCCGGAAAACCTCCGTTTGATGCACGACAAGGCCGCGCAGCGGATGCGCGATTTCCGCGATATTCCGAGCGACGCGCTGCGCGCCATCACCGCACCTGCGTTAGTGATCGTCGGTGACACGGACGTGATCCGGCCGGAGCACGCGCTCGAGTTGGCGCGGCTCCTCCCTCACGCGCAACTGGCGGTCCTTCCTGCCACCGATCACATGGCGATCATGCATCGCACCGAGCTGCTGGAGCCGATGCTCACGCGGTTTCTGAATGCGGATCTGAGCCGTGGCACGGGCGTCCCGCCCGTGGGGAAATAAAGCCGGGATCTCGTTAGCGCATAGAGCCGACCCTCGCCCGCGGTGAGCTTGTCGAATCCGCATGTGGTGAGCCTGTCGAATCCGCCTGCGGTGAGCCTGTCGAATCCGCCGCCGGCCGCTCGCTGGCTCGCTGCATCATCGCAGGCCCTGGTCGCCGGCAAGCGGCGACCCTACAGCGAACCCAGTCCAGCGCTGCGCGCTCGTCGCAGCTACATCCGCCTCTTCGCTCTGGAGCGTTTATGTTCTCCTGTAGCCGACAGAATTCGCTGAGTAGGGCGAACCTTCCGGGTGAGCCGCGGCTCGGCGAGGACGCCTCGCCCTACCTCTCGGCGGCTACGGTTCAACTTAGTTCCCTTTCGCCAGCTCCTGGATCACGCGCCGTTGCGGCACTCCATTCGGGTGACAATCGGCGCAGCTTACCGTGTGAATGTTGTGCCGGCTCTCTGGTGACCGGAATGTCGTGTCCATCTTCTCGACGTCGAGTCCGCAGTGCGAATCAGCCGGATGGCACGCCGCGCACGAAGCCTTGGCCGAGTTCGTGTGCGACCAATGACAGTCGCGACAACTCAACCCCTCGTGCACTCCCGCCGGCGTCCGATCGTCGGACGTGCCGAGCGCATGCGCCGCATTCGGCGCATGACACTGCTGGCAGATTCGCTGACGCGGATCGCGCGAGACACGGATCGGCGTGTCGCCGCGACGGACATGCGGCACCGGCAACAGCTGCGCGGACACGTGCGTGGCCTCGCGCCGATCATAGAAGCTCGCGATCTGCGTCGTCGCCGCCGGCGCGTGAATCTGGTGACACGTCAGGCACGGGATCGCCGGCTGCACGCCCGTCTCGGTCCGCGTCAACGCCCACCCGCGCTCATCCTTCACCGGCGCGACGAGATTCGCGATGTCGCCAGGGAAGAACATCCCGTGACAGCGGAAACAATCGTTGGCCGGTGGCTCCACCGCGTTATGTGCCGGATCGAGAAAAATCCGCGCATAGGTGGTCGCGTGCTTGCTCGGCTGCCAGTCGGCGAACGCCTGCGGATGACAGCTCGCACACGACGCGTGCACCGCCAGTACATGATCCGGTTTGAGCCGGATCGTCGGTTCGGCTTCCTTCGCGAAATGCCGGACCACGCGCTGCACGTGCGACTCGACCGCATGCACATCGAGCGTGAGCGCGCCACCGTGACACGAACGGCAATGCACCGAGGCGTGGCTCGACGCCGACCAATCCGAATGGACGTTCGTCATCTCATGGCAGGACGCGCAGGTCGTGCGCGGATTGCCGAAATGAAAATACGTGAGTCCGCCCAACGCGGTCGAGGCGATGAACACGCCGCCGTAGAGCGCGATCCCGAGCAGCAATCGCAACCAGCGCTTCGGCGTCATGCGAACCGCCCGCCTTTCCATTCGCGCGCGATGTGATGCCCCACCCAGAACCCCAGCGCCATGATCGTGAGCGCCGGATTGTAGCCGCCATTCGTCACGTGGAGGCTGCCGTCGGCGAGGTAGAGGTTGTCGATGTCGTGCACGCGACCGTGGCGATCCGTCACCGACGTGGTCGGATCATTGCCCATCCGGCACGAGCCGGCTTGATGCTGGCCCGGACGCGAGCCGCGGCCGGCCACCGCTTTCCACGTCTGCACCGCGCCGGCTTCCTTCAGCCAGGCTTCCGCACGCGCGGCCAGAAATGCACCAACCTCGAGATCGTCCGGATGACGCTGGCCGGAGAGCCGCGCGACGGGAATGCCCCAATGATCCTTCAACGCCGGATCGATCTGCACGCGCATCTCGGCTACGGGCATTTCCTGCACCGGTCCGTGGATGCCCACGCAGCGCCGGTAGAAGTTTCGCTGCCAATCCTTGTGCGCCTTGCCCCACCGCGGCGCACCGGGCGGGCGGACTCCGGTAAACAGATACGGCAGCCGGATGAACTCGTTGCAGAGCGCGCCGCCCCCGCGCAGTCCGGCGTTGCCATGGTTGAAATCGTTGATCGCGATGGTCGCGCCCGGCCCGACGTCGTCGAAGGTCTCCTGCTCGAACAACCCCCACGCGCCCGAGTAGGCGTGGTCCTGCAGATTGCGGCCGACCCAGTCGTGGCGGTTGCCCGCGCCATTCGGGAACAGCTTCGATTTCGAGTTCAGCAGCAGCCGCGCGGTCTCGATCGCCGCGCACGACACCACGACCACGTCCGCCGTCTGATATTGTGGCCGATCCTCCGCGTCGAAGTAGCGCACCCCGCGAGCCCGGCTGTGGTCATCCACCACGATCTCGCTGGCCACGCACCGCACGCGCAGCTCGCAATGGCCGGTGGCGAGCGCCCGCGGGATCACGGTGTTCTGCGTGCCGTTCTTGGCGTTGATGGGACACGCGAAGCCGCAGCAGGCGCGGTTGTGCGCACACGCGTTCCGGCCGCCGTAGCGCACCGAGTTGCGCAGCATCGGAATCGGGAACGGATGCCAGCCGAGTCGCTTCGCCGCGGCGTAGAGCATCTCGCCTTCGCGGTTCTGCCCGAACGCGGGCATGGGATAAGGTTTCTGCCGCGGAGGCGCGAACGGGTTTGCGCTCATGTCGCCCGCGACGCCGATTTCCCACTCCGCCTTCTCGTAGAACGGCTCGAGGTCCGCGTAGCTGATCGGCCAGTCGTCGAGCGTCGAACCTTCCGGCCGGCCGTAGGTCGAGCGCATCCGGAAATCCTGCTCGGAGAACCGCCACGCCATCGCGCCGTAGCTCACCGTGCCCGAGCCGACGCACGCCGCGTTATTGCCGTAGCCGCCCTCGTGCGGCAGTATGCGGTTCCACTGCCCCGGCGCGCCCTCGCTCATCCGCGGAAACCGATCGTCCGGTCCATACGCGTTGCCGAGCACGGTCGTGCGCTGGCTGATCAGTTCGTCCTGCCCGTGCTCCTCGAAACTCACCCAGTCGCCGCGTTCGAGCAGCACGACGGACAGCCCAGCCTCGGCAAGCTCCTTCGCCACCACGCCGCCGCCCGCCCCCGCGCCGACCACGACTGCATTCACGTGTTTCAGCGCCATGGTCAGGCCTTGGGATAACGGTTTTGCCCGGCGATCACGGGTTGGTCCAACCCGAGCATCCGGTAGCTCGCGTAGCCGCGATTGCCGCCGTGCCGCGGGCTGCCGTAAAAACTCTGCATCGTGTGCGCGAGCACGACGTTGAAAAACGCCGGCGCCGACACGTCGGGCCAGAGTTCCTTTGGGACGCGCCCGGTCTCCACGGCCTGCAGCAACTCGATCTTCTGCACGGGCGCGAGCTCGTGAAACGCGCGGCCATAAACCTGGGTGCACGTTTGGCGGAACGACTCCAGTCCGCGGTGATACGTCGGCTGGTGCTTGCGATGCCGGCCGCCGAGTTGCCGGTCGATGAAATGGATCGCTCCCGTTTCCGTCGCACCGGGCAGATCGTCGCCCGGGATGATCTGTTCGCAGATTTCGATGAGCAACGCCGCGTCGTCGTCACTGAAATGCCGGAAACGACGCGGTGCCGTCGCCGGGATCGAGCGAATCAGCGGAATGGAACCGACGCCGACCGCCGCACCGGTGAGCCCAACCAGCGCCAGCTTGACCGCGGTACGTCGCGTCATGGCTGCGGAACCGGCCGGCGCCGGCTTCGCTTCTGGGGTGCGATCGGGGTTGCTCATCGGATTCGAACTTTCCGGGGTTGGATGTTCGCGCACCGGTCGCCGTCGACGAAGGCCGCCGGCGTCGCCCGTGCCCGCGCAGCCTAACCGAGTACACCGCCGCGTTCTCTCCAAATCTTGACCACTTGTCCGCACCGGTTGCGTTTCGTGCCCCCGGTCCTGGCCGCGCATCCTGCAGCTCGCACGCGTGTGGATGTGCGGCAGCAAGTTCCGCGGTCAGACGCGCGCGCCATCCAACGCAGCGGCGCCCGCTCTGGCCTTCCGAGGTCGCGCCTCTTCCTTCGCGCGGCCCGAGCCAAACTCGACGCACCGCGTATCCAGTTTTTAGCGCAGCGGGGTCGTCATGGCGGCCAGCTTGACAACCCACTCACCGGCAGGGACAAACACCGGATGGCCGATGCGGAAAATCGATCGCCGGAAGCTTCCGGCGGCTCGGATGCGCCAGCGAACCCTGCGCCGTCAACATCGCGCGCCGAGGCAATACCCGCATCGTCTCCTTCCATGGAAGTTCACGCTCCCGAACACCCGATCCACACGTGGCGCGAGTTTCTCCGCCACATCCTGATCGTGACGGTCGGCATTCTGATCGCGCTCTCACTCGAGGGGCTGGTCGAATGGCGGCATCACCGCACGTTGGCGCGGGAGGCACGCGAGAACATCCTGCGTGAAATCACGGCGAACCAAAGAACCCTGAAGAAGGTGCTCGAGTCGCGCGAGCGCGGTGAGCAGGAAACCCGCGCCATCCTCACCTACCTGGAAAATCGAGATGCAGCGAAGTCGCGCCCGTCCGAGCTCAACTTCTCGTTGTACACCGTGAATGCCGCGAGTTGGAACAGTGCCCAAGCCACCGGCGCGCTCGCGTACATGGACTTCGACGAGGTCCAGGTCTTTGCCGCGATCTACGACGCGCAGCAGCACTTCACGCTGATCCAGCAACAGGTATTCCGCGATTCGATGCTGGTGGGCGCGGCACCGAATCTGGAAAAAGCCGGCCCCGAGGAGCTCGCTGACTGGCGGTTGCGCGTCAAAACCCGACAGGCTTCGTTCCAAGCCGAGCTCCAGATGGCCGCCGCGCTCGACCAAGCGTACCAGACGGTGTTGAAGGACGACACGGGCCGCGCCGCGACTGAGGACAACGAAGCGGCGAGTAACTAGGGTTTTTAAAAGGCGGTAGTCCGGCGCTTAAGTTGTAGGCCCGCGCGCTGGGCGGGCGCGCTCGCTCGCGGTCGGGCTTCGGGCAGCAGCATCGTTGGGATCGGACCGCCCCCTCGGCTCTCAAATCGCGAACCTCGAGGTATCGGATTTCCGACGGCTCTCGTGCTAGCGACGTCGGCCCCGTGAGCGGGGACTCATCCATCCCGCCGAAGCCGACGATTCAACGGTCGAACCGGCGCAGCAAAAAACCCGCAACCGATTGGGCCGCGGGTTCTAAACTGGCGGGATGGACGGGACTCGAACCCGCGACCTTCTGCGTGACAGGCAGACGCTCTAACCAGCTGAGCTACCACCCCGAAGTGGGAGAGTCGGCGAACGTGCTAACCCGCCGCAGACGAGTCAAGCATGGTTTTGACCTTGTCGGTTCGCGACCCCAAAGCTACCGCTTCGCAGCAGCAATTCTGTCAGAACGCGGTGGTAGCTCAGCCGGATAGAGCAACGGTTTTCTAAACCGTCGGTCGCGGGTTCGAGTCCCGCCCACCGCGCCATCCGCCGGTTATGGCGCCTTCCGGAGCTTTCGCGCAGGAGGACCAGCGGACGTGCCAGCCGGCACGGTGAGACGGCTTAAGAAACTCTTCGATGAGCATTACCCCAGGGTAGAAAGTGGAAGAGTGTTATTTTTCATTTTGGGGTGATAGAGACGATCTCGACCTGCTCGAAGAGCCGTCACCGCTCCTTGCTGTCGGCGCGTTTTTCGCGCCGTTTGCGGACCTGCGCGGCCACGGCCTCCAGTCGAGATGCCTCATCCATCGGTGCGCCGCTTCCTCCGATGCTGAGGTGCTGACGAATCCCTGTCTTGGCGAGCAGCGGCAGCAAATCCCCCTCTCCGCGCTCAGTCGTCGTGAAGCGATACGACCGGACCAACGTCGACGCGAGTTCGACTGCGTTTCCAGCACCCGCGCTCAACAAGAACGCCTGTTCCACGCCAGACCGCTTATCAGCGAGCCGGACTTCGCTGAACTCCGGTCGATCTGAGATGATGATTCCGATGTCAGCACTTTCGAAGACTCGTAGCCGCGTGACGCCTCCGGTTTCGGGCAGCTTCAACGCGAGTAGAACGGTATCCGCTTGGGAGCGCTTCAGCCCGCGAAAAGGGACTGACCAAATGGAGAACGGCTGAGCGTAAAGCGCGCGCTTTCGAATTTCGAAAAGGGACGGTGTCGACCCCTCCATGAATCGGGCGTAGTCCTGTACGAACCGGTTCACTTCAGGATCGGTATTCGAGAGCGGCGGGCAGATCGTTAGTCCGGGTCGGCTTTCGGGATTACTGAGAACCGAGACGAAGAGCGAGTCGTCGTGCCGCACCAACTCGCCCACGAACCCGGCAGGCAGGTCGAATGTCGCGAACCCGAGATCAACGGACCGCACCGATTCCACTGCGACGAGCTCCAGTGGCGCTGGGATTAGGTCAACTCCCTGTGCTTTCATGACTGGCGACAGCCGGTGCTGCCAATACAGCCCAAATCCCAGGACGCTGACGGCAACGATCAGCAATGCGGCGAAAACGATTCGCATGCCGCGGTGTACCGGAACCAGCCGCCGCATCAAGATCGCTCCGAAGGGGCCTGTTCGCTTCGCTGCGCGCATTGTTGTATCGCCTCCGTTTCTATCGTGCGCAATCTGAAGCGGGAATGGCAGCGAGCATTTCCGCCGATCCGGTCCACGTGCGCATGTCACGAAACGAGTGGGTGGCCGTGTTGCTCGGCGCGTTGCTGGTCGTATGCGCGGCGCATCTCGGCTTCGGGGGAATCACTCCAACGGAAGGATGGGGTTTCGCGACGGGCGGCGTATGCGTCTGGTTGGTGGTCCGCCAGCACGTCTGGAACTGGCCTGTGGGGCTGGTAAACAACGTGTTTTTCGGAGTGCTTTTTTGGCGAACGCAGCTCTACGCGGACATGGGGCTGCAGGCCGTATACTTTGCGCTGGGCGTCTACGGTTGGGCCAACTGGCTCTATGGTGGCGTCAACCGGACTGAACTGCGGATCACGCGCACGTCACGCGGCGAGTGGCTGATGCTTGCATTGTTTGTCCCTGCGGGGACGTGGGCGCTTCGATTCGTCCTGATTGAAGTAAATGGCGCGGCGCCTTTCTGGGATGCACTCACAACCATGCTCAGCCTTGCCGCTCAATACCTGCTGTCCCGAAAGCGACTCGAGAATTGGGCGTTTTGGATCGCAGCAGACGTGATCTACGTCCCGCTCTACTTAAGTCGTGGGCTGGCGCTCACAGCCCTGCTCTATGCGGTCTTCCTCGGCATGTGCCTGGTTGGGGTTCGGGCTTGGTGGCGCTCTTTCCAGCAATATTGCGATCAGACATGAGATTCGGAACCGGAGTCGTCATCGGCAAATTCCTACCTCCCCATCGCGGGCACAGGCTGCTCATCGAGACTGCGATCGGCGCCTCAGAACAGGTGACGGTAATCGTGTGTGGCAAGCCCAGCGATCCGATCCCGGCCGAGCTTCGAGGTGTATGGCTGCAGGAGATCCATCCTACTGCACGCGTCATGGTCATCGACGATCGCTACGACGAGAACGACTCACAGGTTTGGGCGGAAAACACCATGCAGTGGCTCGGCCGTGCTCCGGATGCCGTGTTCACTTCCGAAAGCTATGGCGACCGGTACGCCGGATTCATGGGTTCCGTGCATGTCAACGTTGATCAAAGGCGTGAGCGCGTCCCCATCTCGGGCACGGCTGTGCGCAGCGACCCGTACGCGAACTGGGAATATCTAGAGCCACCGGTGCGCGGTTGGTTCGCCAAGCGTGTGTGCGTGCTGGGAGCAGAGTCGACGGGAACGACGACGCTCGCCTGCGATCTGGCAAGGGCCTTTCAAACCGAGTGGGTCGAGGAATACGGACGTGAATACTCCGTCACCAAGATGGCATCGGGCGAAGCATGGCGAACGGACGAGTTTCCGGTTATCGCTCGCGAGCAGACACGCCGGGAGGATGCCGCGGCACGCCGGGCGAATCGCGTGCTGATCTGCGACACGAACGCGTTTGCAACGGCACTCTGGCACCGCCGCTACGTCGGCGGAACGAACTCCGAACTCGACTCGATCGCCCAGCAGGTCCGCTGTGATCTCTACCTGCTCACCGGCGACGAGATTCCGTTCGTCCAGGACGGACTGCGTGACGGAGAGCACATTCGCCACCAGATGCACGGCTGGTTCGTGGAGGCGCTAGATCGCCAGTCGGTGCCTTGGCGCTTGGTTCAGGGCTCACAAGCGGAGAGGCTGCGCCAGGGACGCATTCAGATTTCGTCGCTGTTCACCGATTCGAGCTGGATGCCAGGTGCAGCCTTCCCGGGTACCGCTTGGAGGTTGTAAACACGTTAACTAGGTTGCGGCCCGCTTCAGCTCAGAGCTATCACACTTCTGCTCTCGTCAACGAGGCTCGGTCGGACGCATACAAAACGGCTCCCGCGTTTGCCAACAGAATGAGGTTCCGGATCCTGTTCGGCTCGCCCAAAGAGGTCCGGCCAAAATCACGCCAGCCGACAGCCGCGTAGCGTTCCCGCCATGTCTTCCCTCGCTCGAAAGATTCAGGCCACGATCCCGCTCCGCGCGGTGTTTCTCATCCGTCTCGCGGTCGGCGCGGTCTTCTTTTTCGAAGGCGTGCAGAAATTCATGTATCCCGCGGAGCTCGCCGCCGGCCGCTTCGCGAAAATCGGCATCCCTTGGCCGCAGTTTACGGGACCATTCGTCGGCGGCGTTGAAATCGTCTGCGGTGCGCTCATCGTCCTCGGCCTCGTCACCCGACTGGCAGCCGTTCCGCTGCTGATCAACATCTCGGTCGCCATCGTCTCGACGAAGCTTCCGATCCTGCTCGGCCACGGCTTCGCCGGATTCACGCTGGCCAAGCTCCCGCGTTACGGCTTTCTCAGCATGATGCACGAGGCGCGCACCGATTTCACGATGTGGCTGGGACTGCTGTTTCTCCTGCTCGTGGGCGCCGGGGGCTGGTCGATGGATGCCCAGCGTCGCGGGGCAAACCCGGACGGATGACCGACCGCGCGCCCCCATCGTCGCTCGCCGAGATCGCCGCCGTGTTCCTCAAGCTCGGGCTCACGTCGTTTGGTGGCCCGGTGGCGCATCTCGGTTATTTTCACGCGGAGCTCGTCCGTCGTCGCCGCTGGCTGGACGAGGCGGACTATGTGGACCTCGTCGCGCTCTGCAATTTCCTGCCTGGTCCCGCGAGCAGTCAGCTCGTCTTCGCGATCGGCATGCGCCGGGGCGGGCTCCTCGGCGCCTTCGCGGCTTCGCTGTGTTTCACTCTGCCTTCGGCGATTCTGCTCATCCTGTTCGCGTTCGGCGTGGCGAAAGTCGGCGACCTGCGCGCCGCCGGCTGGCTGCACGGACTCAAGCTCGCCGCCGTCGCGGTCGTCGCACAGGCGGTGTGGAATCTCGGCCGCAAACTCTGCCCGGACCGTGCGCGGATCACGCTCGCGCTCGTCGCGGCCGCCGCCGTCCTGATCCTGCCGAACGCCGCCATTCAGGTCGCCGTGATTGCCGGCGGCGCGCTGGCGGGTTGGTGGATCTATCGCCGTGACGTGAGGACCACCGCCGAGGCGACCACCGGAATCGCCCGGCATCACGCGTGGGCCGCGGCGACGCTCGCGACGTTCCTCGTCCTGCTGTTCCTGCTGCCCGCGGTTGCCGTCCAGACGCATTCGCAACCGCTCGCGGTCTTCGATAGCTTTTACCGCGCGGGCTCGCTCGTCTTCGGTGGCGGACACGTGGTGCTCCCGCTTTTGCGCGCGGAGGTCGTGCCGCCCGGCTGGATCACGGACGACGCGTTTCTCGCCGGCTACGGCGCCGCGCAGGCGGTGCCCGGACCGTTGTTCACGTTCTCGGCGTATCTGGGCGCCGTCATCTTTTCCGACGCCCATCCGTGGCTGGGTGGATTCTGGTGCCTCCTGGGAATCTTTCTCCCCGCGTGGATGCTGATCGGAGGCGCCCTGCCCTTCTGGCATTTGCTGCGGAGCAAGGCATGGACGCAGGCCGGCCTGCGCGGAGCAAACGCCGCAGTCGTCGGCGTCCTGCTCGCGGCGCTCTACAATCCCGTGTGGCTGCAAGGCGTGCACCACGCGCGCGATGTGGCGGCCGCGTTCGCCGCCTTCGCATTGCTCGAGATCTGGCGCGCGCCGCCGTGGCTGGTCGTCGTGCTCGCCGCCATGGCCGGCCAGTGGCTGCTCTGAATTCCCGCCTCAGCGCCGGCCGGCCGCGTCCGCTTCGTCACGGCACGATTCGCAGCGCCACGATCCGTTCGTCTTCGGTCGCGACGACGTAACGCCGCTCGCTCAGGCCGCCCGCGCGCTCACCATCAACGCTCACCGTCAGAATCGTTTCGCCGTCGGCTTCGGCAATCGCAGTCACCTCGATCCTCGGCGCTGAACGATCGCAGAGTTCCTCAAACCAGGCGCGAATGGCCGCGGGGCCGTGATGCCGCCGACCTTCGTCGCGGACGGTCGCATCGGGAGTGAAGCAGTCGACCAGTCCGTCGACATCGTGCGCGTTCCATGCCGCCAGCATCGCCGCAATCTCTGGGGAAAGTGTGAGCGTCATGCGCCCACTCTACTCCGTCTCCCGACAACCTTATGTCAGCAGACGAGCGAGATGACACGAGAGCCCAAAACCGGCGCACAGCCCTGGGTAAAGACTCGTCCGCTGGAACTGCGACGCTGTTGTCGCGATTCCCGCCTGCGAGGCGACGAGCGCGACGAGCAGGTTCGACAACGGGGCTACTCCTTCAGCCAAGCCTCAATCAACCGCCGCGCCACCGTCCCGGGCTGCGGGATCTGTGGCAGCGCGCTGCGCCGAAACCACCCCGCTTCCTCGATCTCCTTGCCGTCCGCGACGATTTCGCCGCCCACACGGCGGGCCCGAAATCCGATCATCAGCGAATTCGGAAACGCCCACGGCTGGCTCTCCACATAGCTCAGCCCGCCGATTTCAATTCCAACCTCTTCGCGTACCTCGCGGACGACCGCCTGTTCCAGCGTTTCGCCCGGGTCGACAAACCCCGCCAGCAGACTGAACATCCCCGCCGGAAAATTCCGGTTGTGCGCCAGCAGCAATTCCTCGCCCCGGGTGATCGCGACGATCACCGCCGGGGACACGACCGGGAAAAACAGCGCGCCGCAACGCGGGCACCGCCGCGCCGGTTCGTCGGTCGCGAGCTCCGTGGGCGTTCCGCACACGCCACAGAAACGATGCCGGCTCTGCCACCAGTATAGATGTCGCGCGCAACTCACCGCATGCCACTGGGCCGGCGTGAATACGCCCAGCAGCGCGCGGGTTTCGATCCATTCGCAGCCGGCCGGCGCCCGCAGCTCGGCGTTTTCCACCCCGAGCATCCAGCAGTTCCGTCCGTCGAGCTCTCCGATCTGCAAGGGCGCGACGGCCGCGCCCGGCCAGCCCGCGAGCGCGGCGTAGCCCGGCAGCAGCCGCGCATCTTCCGATCGCGGCCCGCTCGCGACCGCGGCCGCTCGCACGAGCAGCCGCTTGCCCTCGATCACGAGGCAGGGTTCGTCCGGCCCCGGCGTGGCTTGTCGCGCGTGGTGGTAGATGAACGCCATGGTCGTACTCAACAAAGAGGAATATCCGCGCGCAACGAGCTAGTGTAAGACTCACGCGCAGATCGTCGCCGCGCGCCCGGGCCACAGATTCGACCACGCACACGCCTCGCATCGAGCGCGGCCGTTCCCCGCCTCACCCCCGCCATGCTGCCCCACCACGCAGAAACCATTCGTCGCACGACCGAACACTTCGCCGCCGATCCCGCGGTCGTCGGACTCCTTCTCGGCGGCTCCCTCGCTCACGGCTTCGCCAACGCCGACTCCGACGTCGATGTCATGATCGTCGTTTCCGACGAGGATCACCGCGAGCGGACGCGCACCGGCCGCACGTGCTTCTTCAGTCGCGAGCTGTGCACGTATGCCGCCGGCTATGTCGACGGCAAATACACCTCCCTCGCCTTCCTCGAGCAGGTGCGCGACAAGGGCAGCGAGCCTGCGCGCTTCGCGTTCAAGGACGCGCAGGTGCTCTTCTCGCGCAGCCCCACCCTCGCCCCGCTCCTCGCGGAGGCCGCGCGCTATCCCACCGCCGACAAAGCATCGCGGCTCTGGCGATTTCAGGCGCAATTCGAGGCGTGGTTCTGGTTCACCGGTGAAGCGCTCAAGCGACAGAACCTGCCGCTGCTGCGCACCGCCGTTTCGAAGCTCACGCTCTTCGGCGGCCGGATCGTGCTCGCGCACAACGAACTCCTCTACCCGTTTCACAAATGGTTTCTCCGCGTGCTCGAGAGCGCGCCGGAAAAACCCGCCGGCCTCCTCGCCCAGATCGAACGGCTTGCCGCCGATCCGACCGCGGCGGCCATCGAGGAATTCGCCCGCAGCATCCGCGAATTCCGCCCGTGGGAGATCAGCCACGCCACCTGGCCCGCGCAGTTCATGGAAGACAGCGAGGTGAACTGGCTCCGCCAGCCCGCGCCGGTGGACGATCTCTGAGCAGCGCATCCAAACGTGGCACGGGCCTCTTGCCCGTGGACGGCGCTCCGACCCGCAATCATGGGCGAGACGCCCATGCCACGCATCGGACAGGACGCCCGCGCGCCACCCCGCCACCCACACCACCTCGCGTCCCTCAAGCGCTGATTGCCGCGCGGCGACGCGCCCTCCACCGGCAGTACCGCAACCGCGAGGTGGCCCGCCAGGAATGGCCGCAACCACTTGCCGCAACGGCACCTTGGGTTTGGTCAATCTATGACAGAACGTGATCGACGCGAGCCATGCCCGCCCCCCATGCTCGGCCCGCTCGATGAATAGGCGTCCCGGTCCACGGCAACAAATCTTCCGCTCGTTTCGCCTTCCCCTCTCGATCCTGCCCGCGCTCGCCGTGCTGTTCGCCGCAGCCCCGCTGCTCCGCGCCGCGGACACGACCGGCGCCGCCGGCTCGGTGACCGGCCTGCCGGTCATGCGGCACTACCCGTTCGCGGAAATCGGCGAAGTGTCGCCCGGCGTGCAGCTCGGCACGGATGTCTTCGGACGGCTGCTCTTGTTTCAGGAACGCACCTGCCTCGTGTTCGACGACAAGAACTGGAGCGCGCTGCGGGTCGAATCGGACGCCGGCATCATCGTCACCTGCCTGAGCCGCGCTCCCGACGGGCGGACTTACTACGGTGGTCCGGGCTCGTGGGGTCTGCTCGAGCAAACCGAGGCCGGCACGCTGCTGCTGCATTCGCTGAAACCCACCACCGCGCCGGCATGGGCGTCGAACAACCAGATTTCCTTCATCGCCGCCACGATCCACGGCGCGTATTTCGCGAACGACTCAGGTGTCATTCACCACGACCTCGCGACGGGACGCGAACGGTACTTTCCGATCCCCGAGCTCGCGACGCTGTTCGTCGTCGGCGAGACCGCCTTCGCCGGTTCGTTCAGCCACGGCATCATCCGCCTCGATCCCGAGCACGGCGCGGTGCTCCTCGCGACCGAAGGCGCACCGGCGATTCGCTTCGACTTCACCGTGCCGTGGGAAGACGGCCACATGCTTGGTCACGCCTTGGAGGGACAGTTCTGGCGCTTCGACGGCACGCGCTTCACGCCATGGCCCACGGACATCGACGCACTGCTCGCCGCGGGCGTGACCAAGATGCTGCCGCTGGCCGACGGCCAGCTGGCGGTGCTCGTGAAGGGCCGCGGCTTGTTTCTGCTCGATCGCGACGGGCACGCGGTGCTCTCGCTCCCCGGCGGCGATTTCACCGGTCTCACGGACGTGTGCGCGACCGGGCCGGGTGTGCTGTGGGCCGCGGGAGCGAGCGGCATCACGAAGATCCTGACGCGGGCGCCGCTGCAGATTTTCGATCACCGGCTCGGACTCTTCCTCTCCTGGCCGAGCGTGGTGCAGCATCGCGGCCAGCTGTTCGTCTACTCCACGGGTCGTCTGTTTGGATCCGTGCCGCAGGGCCCGGCCGAACCCACCGCGTTTCGCGAGGTGCCCCTGGGCCTCGCGGAGGGCGTCTGGGGCCTGCTTTCGACGGAGCACGGGCTGCTGATCGCCAATGGTGGCGGAGTATTCCATCGCGATGACCGCGACCAGATCACGCGCGTGCTCGACCGCTTCAACGTCAAACGGCTCGCGCGCCTCACCGCGGACGTCTGCGTCGCCATCGGCGAAAACGAAATCGCCGCGATCGGCTGGAACGGCACCTCCTGGCAACCGCTGGGCGAAACGGTTCCCGGCATCGGGTTCCCCTCGCATATCGTCGAGGTCGCACCCGGCGCCGTATGGGTCGAGCTCGGCATCGACCGCGTGGCGCGCATCGCCTGGCGCGGCGGCAAACTGATCCGCCAGGTTTTCAACTCGCTGCCCTGGCAATCCACCACGCCTTCGTGGCTCGGCGTCGGCGCAATCGGTTCCGTCGCCGTCATCAGCCGCAGCTCGACCGACCGGCTGTATTTTGACGAACAACGCGACAGGTTCATCGACGCACCGGAGCTCGACCAGTTGCTCTCACTCGCCCCGGGCGGCACCTGGCGCCCGCGCCAAACCGCCGACGGGACGATCTGGCTGCCGCACCCGCATGGCCTGCTCCGCGTCGCCACGGATCACGGCGGCAAGGTCACCCGCATCGAGTCGCTGGCCGCCATTCGGGAACGCTTCCCGGCGCTGCAGCTCGCCGGTCCCAACGAGGTCTGGATCGTCGGCCAGCGACGGCTCGCCCGGATCGTGCCACCGCGCGCCACGGCTCCGGCCGCTCCGCGCGCGCCCCTCGTGGTCGCGGTAACGGATGCTCGTACCGGCCTGTCGCTCTACAACGTGCTGCATCCCGACCCCACCGTATTGCAGCAGCTCCGGTACGCCAACAACAGCCTCAACGTCCAGTGCTTCGTCGGCACCTTCGCCCATCTGCGTTCACCGGATTTTCAATACAGGTTTGACGATGACGCGAGCAGTTGGTCGACGCCCTCGCCGGACTCGACCATTCGACTGACGAATCTGCATGAGGGGAAGTACCGGCTGCTCATCCGGCTGATCGACACCGCCGGCCCGGTCGGCAACGAGACCGAGCTCCGCTTCGCCGTCGCGCCGCCGTTCTACCGCACGTTTTTCGCCTATCTGGCTTACGGTCTGGCGGGACTCGGACTGGTGGTCGGCGGCAATCGCTGGCTCCTGCGGCGCACGCGCCAGCGCAACCTCGAGCTCAAGGGATTGGTGCACGCCCGTACGCGCGAGCTCGAGGCAGCCATCGCGAAGGCGCAGCAGGCCGCCAAGGCGAAAAATCAATTCCTCGCCAACATGTCGCACGAGATCCGCACGCCGATGAACGGCGTGATCGGCATGAGCAATCTCCTCGTCGACACCCCGCTCGGTCCCGAGCAACAGGAATACGCGCAGGCCATCCGCCACAGCGCCGAGGCGCTGCTCGCGATCATCAACGACATCCTCGACGTGTCGAAGCTCGAGGCGGGCAAGCTGCAGCTTGTGCCCACCGAGTTCCGGCTCGATCAGCTGGTGGAAGACGCGGTGAGCCTCCTCCGCCCAAGCGCCACCGCCAAGGGCCTCCGCCTGAAAGCCGAGTTGTCGCCCGAGTTGCCGCCCACGCTGCTGGGCGATGCGAACCGGGTGCGCCAGGTGTTGCTCAACCTCATCGGCAACGCCGTCAAGTTCACCGAGCACGGCGGGGTGTTCGTGCGGGTGGCGCCCGAACCCGGCGCAACCGCGCACGATTCCGGCCCGGTGTCCGTGCGGATCGAGGTGGCGGATACTGGCATCGGCGTGCCGCCCGAAGCGGCCGAGCGGCTCTTCCAGCCGTTCACGCAGGCCGACGAGTCCATGACGCGCCGCTACGGCGGCACCGGACTTGGGCTCGCGATCTCGCGCCAGCTCGTCGAGCTGATGGGCGGCCAGATCGGTGTGCGCAGTCCCGAAACCGGCGGTTCGGTCTTCTGGTGCGTCATTGCCTTCGAGCGTGCCGCCATCCCGCGAACGACGCCCGCCGCACCGGCGCCAGCACCTGGTGCCGCAGCCGCCGATGCCGCCGTGCTGAGTCGGCTCGCCGTGCTCGTGGCCGAGGACAATCCCGTCAACCAGCGGCTGGTCGGCGCGCAGCTCAAGCGGCTCGGCTGCTCGGCGGACTGCGTCGCCAACGGACTCCTCGTACTCCAGGCGTTGCAGCAAAAGCGGTACGACGTCGTGTTGATGGATTGCCAGATGCCGGAACTCGACGGCTACGACACCGCGCGCCGGATTCGAGCGACGCACTCTCGGCGCGTTCCAATCATCGCCATGACGGCGCACGCGATGCAGGGCGAGCGCGAGAAATGCCTCGACGCGGGCATGGACGACTACCTCGCGAAGCCGGTCCGGCTGCCAGATCTGACGCAGGCGCTCGTGCGCGCCGCCAACGGCGGCGCGTCGGCAGCGGCGTGACGCGAACGACAGGGACGTGATCGTGCCGCGAACGGCCCGCCCGTAGTCCGGACGTGCGACTATCCGGGAGTGTGGGCGTCATGATCCGATTGCGTCTCGTAGACCGAGCTGGCCGGTTCCCGTCATGGGAGTTCGTAGACTTCAACGAGGGCGACGCCCGTCGTGTTGCCCACGCCGCTGACGTGCACCGTGTAGGCGCCGGCAGGCAAGGTTACCAACACCGCGGCGTCCTTGCTGGAGCCATCCAGCGAGGACGCGCCTGTTGAGCCAAACGCGGTGCGCAGCACCGTGGTTCCGCCCCAGTTGTCGTTCTGTTCAAGCGGGGTAGCGACACCCTGCCGGTAGAGCACGAGTTGCGGGTCGTTGAGCACTCCCTCCACTCCAAGCTCCGCTAGGGTCGGACCAATGCCACGGATGAGCAGCGGTCTGCTCCCATCGCCAACGATCACGAAGCCCGCGATGAGGATCTGATCACCGGTTCCCACCCGGGTTCGCGCTGAAGCGTTGACGAGCCGGGCGGCGCTGGTGGTTACGGCGGCGTCGTAGACTTCTGTGAGTGCCACCCCGGTTGTCGTCGATTTGCCTGTAACGTGAACCGTGTAGACGCCACTCGCCAATGTAGGCATCACCACGGCATCGCGGCTATCGTCCGGCAGGGCAAAGGCCCCCAGCTTTAGCGTCGTGGCTGCGATGACAGAGCCATTGGCGGTGCTGCCCCAGTCGTCGTTGGAATCGATCACCGCACCAGTGCCGGAATAGAGCGTGAGAATCGGATCGGCGAGAGGCCCCTGCACGTCCTGCCCGCCGAGCGACGGTCCGACGCCACGCACGAGCAGCGACTTGTTGGCGCCGCCACTCACGACAAATCCGACGATCAGGGTATCGCTGCCGAGGCCGGCCGCAGATCGAATCGAGAAATTGACGAGCTGGCTCAACGCCGCGGGACGAACTTCGCTCGAGGGATTGCCGAGATTGCCCGCCGCATCCCGCGCCTGGCCAAAAAACCGGTAGGTCCGGCCAGCCATCGCGTCGAAAGCGGCCGAAGACGCGGTAGCACTGACCTGCCACAGCATCCAAGGGCCGTCGTCGATCGACATGTAGATGTCGAAACCGGCCACGCCAGCACCTGAGTCGTTGCCCGACCAGCCCACCGTATGGCGGTTTGGCGAGCCGGCGATGGGCCGGACGACCACGTCGCAAGTCGGCGCATCGGCGTCGATCGTCAGCAACGCCTCCTTGGTGGGATCGGTTCCCCGGCTGGCATCGTGGGGATCACGCTGGTTTGTGGCGATGGTGGGCTGACCGTCAAAGGAGATCAGCGCGACATTGCGAATGGCGGTGCCGGTGGAAAGTCCGTGCCTTGGCGCGATCGTGTAGGAGAGGTGACCCTGTCCGCGGCCCGTGCCGTTTTCCGGCGGCAGGAATCCGATGTTCACGGGTGGTGGCAAACCTGTCCGCGGATCGACCGATCGGAAGGTCGCGGACAGCGCACCTGATGCGGGGTTGAGCGTGACCTCGATCTGCACGTCGAAATCGACGCCATCGTAGGTGACGTGCTCGGTGTGCTCGAAACTCCGGCTCCCGGCCGGAACGACGATCCACGAATCGCCAAAGCCGATTTCGGACAACTGGAAAGTCGCCCAGTCCAGATCGCGGCTGAGTTGATCGGTGATGACAACCTGCTGCGCCGGACTGGTCGCGTGGGCGTCGTTCTCGAAGTCGATCCGATAGCCAAACGCCCCGCTCGGAGAAACGTAGTTGGGTTCGCCAAATCCCGTCGGTCCCGTCTTGGCGTTGGGATCCTGCGAGAATGCGACATACGTTCCTTCAGAAACCAGTATTTGGTACGGCGGAACCGGAGGATTCGACGTTTGAATCGACGTCATGTACGACGGCGGATTGATGGCTCGAGCGATCCAGTCCAGCATCGCGTTTCCGACCGTTTGGTTGATGGCCGCAATGCCGTACAGCGTTTCGTTAGAAAGCTGCGCCAGATCGCGACCATTTTTCAGCCCAAATCCCGCCAGTCCGCCTATGTCGGTAACAGGGCCGGGCACACCCTCGGGCAATTGTTCAACAATGGACACAACGGGAGCAATCCGCGGCCAATAGACGAACGCTCGGGATGCGACGTAATAGGCAATGACTCCAACGCCCAGTTGCACGGCAATCGGGACAAATTTCCCTGATGGATCATCAACTCCGATTGGATCGTTCATCGTGTAGGCGTACAGATTCAATCCACCGGCTAGACCGATCGGATCCGCTTGGATGAATCGCCCACACTGTCCGCTGTAAAATCTCGCGCGCATGAAGCCCAATCCGCTGGACTCGCTCATCACCCCAACCTGCCCGACAAACTGAAACGGATTCGGGAGCGTCTCCGTTCTCCCAATCAACCCACCGAATGGTGCATAGGTGTACCGGTTCGCCACTTCGCCTGCGGCCGTGACGACCTGCTGCACGCTGCCGAGCGCGTCGAATGCGTAGTAGGCTTCGATGCCCGCCGGATCAGCGCGCGCCAGCAGCCCAAACCCATGGTCGTAGCGGGCGATCAGTTCGCCCGCCGCGTCGTACTCGCCGACGACGTTGCCGAGCCCGATCGGGTCGAGCACGAACCGGGTCGTAACGCCATTCTCCGAACTCGTCACGCGCCCGCCAAACGCGTCGTACCCGTAACTCCACGTGTCGGTCCCCCTGCGCACAGCCACAAGCCGGTTTTCGTCGTCGTAGGTGTAGGTCGTGGTGGTTTCAGCCGTGGCTTCCTGCACCAGGTTGCCATCCGCGTCGAAGCGATAGGTCGTGTCGCCCGTGCGCACATATTGGTTCAGATTGTTGCTGGAGTATTCGGTGGTGACGCCGTTTTCGACCGTCCGGATGCGATTGCCAAGCGCATCGTAGACATACGCTAGATCTTGGTTCGGAACCACGGCCGGATTGGTAGAAGCGAACGCCGCGCGAGTGAGCTGGCCCAACGCATCGTAGTCGTAGGTCCAACGGCCCTCGAGCGTCTCCATCGCCGTGCGACGGCCCCGATCGTTGTAGGCGTAGGCGAAGCGTGAAAGCGTGCCGCCGCTGGCGAGTGCGTTGGTTAGGACCAGCAACTGCCCGGCGGTGTCGTAGGCGTACGTCGCGGTCAGCCCGTTGGCGAGCGTCTTGCCAGCCAGGCGTCCCGCCGCGTCAAAGGTGTAGTGCACAATCCTCCGGCCTTGCTCGTCCGTCAGTTGCTCCAACCGGCCGGCCGCGTCGTAACCATAGTTCAACCGATGTCCGAGTTGATCGAGACTCGTCGCGCGGCGGCCCGCAGCGTCGTAGGTGAACTGCAGCCATGGCCCCGTCGGATAGGTGATCCGGGTCAACCAATCCCGGGCATCGTAGTCGAATCGCGTGGTGCCGGTGGCATCTGTGGTCGACGTGAGATTGCCCCGGACGTCGTAGTCGAAAGTCGTCCGACTCTCGCCGGCCAACGTTTTTGTCGTAAGCCGCCCGTCGTTGTCGCGGGCGTAGGCGATCGTCCGTCCGCGACGGTTGGTCCAGCCGCTGGCGTTGCCGTTCGCATCGTATGTCCAGCGTTCAACGCTGCCGTCCGCATAGGTGATCGACTGGAGATCGCCTTCGGTCGTGTACGTGTACCGCGTGAGATTGGCCTTGGCATCGGTGACGGATGCCAGCCGGTTGAAGGCGCCAGCATGAGCAAAGCGCGTCGTCGCTCCGAGCGGATCCGCCGCTTCGATCACATTGCCTTTCGAATCGTAGGTGTAGCGGTAGCTGCCGCCCGCCGGATCGGTCAGCTCCACGAGATTATGTTCGTCATCAAACGTCATCTGCACGGGGTGTCCGAGGGCATCCTCGGTTCTCGCGAGCAATCCCCGGTAGTCGAAAAAGTGCCGGGTCGCGTGACCGAGCGCATCGGTCACCGTGACCCTGCCGGCACTGTCGTAGGCAAAGCCAAGCGCTTCGGCGCCGCTGGAGAGGCTGGTGCCGGCAAGCCGGCCGGCCGCATCGTAGCTGACGCTCTTATGGGTGCCACCGGATTCGTTGATCTGCGTCAGAGCGTGTTCGCCGGGTGCGCCAGCAATCGTATTGTACTCGTAACCGATCTCCTGGCCACTGGCGTAGCGAACGCCCGTGAGGTGCTGCGCGGTGTCATAGCTGTAGGCCGTCGTCCGTCCAATGGGGTCGGTGATCGAGCGGATCAGCCCGCCATCGTGGATGATGTCGAGCCCGCGGCCGTTGGAGTGCTCCAGCCGCGTGAGCAGATCACCAGTCCAGCGGGCCGTGATCCGATTGCCGTTCGGAACTGCCACGTAATCCAGTCGGCCGTCGGACCGAAACGCCCGCACCAATCCATCGGTTTCGCTCAACGTAAATCCGCCTCCTGGGAGCGCAGCGAGCACGCCGTGATCACCCGGCTGGGTGAAGTATCTGGTGCCGGCGCGACTGTCGGGATGGAACATGCGGCGCGAACCGGCCGGACCGAGGATGGTGACAGTGCCGTCACCCGCCCGCTGCGCGGAGTATTGCCAGTTGTGCGTCCAGCCCCGCCCGAACGCTCCCACCTCGAAGCGGGGAGAGATTGCCGCGCCAAAGCTGCGCGCAAAGACCAGATCCAATCCCGGCCCTGCCGCCTGGGCATCGCTGGCGGCGGCAAGGACCCGAACCGGTCCCAACCCATCAGCCTGCAGCAGCTCGAACCCGAGCAACTGATTCACGTCAACCACGCGGCGGCCGATACGGCCCAGAAACGCCGCATTATCGTTCAGCATGGTCACGTACTCGCCCCAGGTATGTCCGGCGCCTGCGACGAAATTCGTCCAGACCGCCTCCCACCCCGCATCGCTCATCGACGCCGGGCGCAGGCGGCCTTTGAGCGTGGACCAATCAATCGGATCTTCGCTGTCGGCGGTCAGTGCTCCCACCTCGAACTCGAGCTGACTGTCGCCGAAATTCCAGGGCTGTTGCAGCCCGGCATAATACACGGGAACGCGGACCGACTCACCCGGCGCCAGGACGCCCGGGGCGGCGCCGCTGGCGAGAATCTGCACCGTGTCCGCAAATCCTTCCACCGCGACCGAACTCCAGAAACCCGCCACGACGCGAGCCGGATCGAGCGTCAGCAACGCCCGGTCGGCGCTGCGCACCAGCAAGAGCGGAGCCGGTATCGCGACCGTACTGTTGTTGGTGCACTCCACGTACAGGGTCGCCGTCACATGCCGGCCCAGCGCGTTTGGAACAATCAGCTTTGCCTCCAGCGGCTTTTTTTGTGCCGGTGCGCGGGCGCCGCCGATGACGTATTCGATGATTCCCGGCGTCCGTCCGCCCGGAAGGTCATTCCACTGCCCCAACCCGGAAATCCCCTGGTTCGTGTTCCAGTTCATCATCGCGAACGCCTCGCCCGCATTGGCGTTGTTCGGTTCGCCGGACGCCCAGTTGCCGTAGGTCGCCGGTTCCCCGTTGGACCATCGACTCCAGTCACCTTCGGCCGCCTGGTCGGAGAGCCCAATCCAGTACGACGGCTCGGCGCCGAAATTCCGCAGCAGGAAATCCTGCTCGGCCTGACTGTTGATCGCCACCAGGTGCCCGCCGCGTGACTTCGCCCAGTTCTCCGCCTCGTTCCATTCCATTCCTTGCGGCGTCACGTCATAGGCATGTCCGTTGAAGAAACGTTCTATTCCGGAGATGATCGCCGGATTCGAAAGGGCGCTGCCGATTGCATTGCTGACGACCACCGTATAGCTGCCGAGGTCTGCCGCCTGCACATTGTTCAAGGCAAGGGCGGAGCCCGTCGCGTTCGTGATGTCGACGCCATTCCTCTTCCACTGGTAACTCAGCGGGGCCGCGCCGGATGCCACCACCGTAAGCGAAATGTTGATCCCAGCGGTGACGGTCTGGGATTGCGGGTGCCAGATAATGGCCGGAAAACCCTCGGGAAGGTCCACCGCCGCCCTACACACGTTTGCCAGATTCAGCACCCCCATCGCGAGGACGATCCTGACAAAGGCCCCATGATGGATCCAACTGTCTCGTTTTGTATTCGTACTCATGGTCTCCAAAAAGTGTCTCGGCCGCAGCGCGGGTGCATCACGGTTGCCACAGCTACCAGGAGCGGACGGAAGGTCGAGGAACCGGATCATAGGCAGCATGACTGTGGTCCGAAGCGACCTTCGAGATCCGCCACACCTTACGCTCCTCGAAGGCAGACAGCGTCTGGCGCGGAGGACAGGTTACCAGTTTGTTTCTGGGTCTTGGCCGTGATTACGGCGGGCTGGCACAAGCCACACCCGTTCACAAGACGCTTCATGCCACCCGTATCCAATCGCATATTCCACGTAATATTACGCGGTCCGAGCTGAGCGCATACGCACACCACCCAACGCGCCTGCCCCGGCGGGGACACCGACGCAGGCCCGGGCCTGCGCCTATGCTGGCGCTTATCTAGCGCAATTGTCGATCGCCTCGAATGGCACGAAGCGCCGGGATGGCGCTGGCCTAGAAAGCGACCATCAACTCCGCGCGCAGGAACGTAAGCGCCCCGCGATGCGTGTAGAAATTGCCCTGCCAGACCCGCTCGGCCCAGAGGTGGCCGCTGAGGTGCGCGTTGAATGGGTGCTTCAACACCGCTTGCACGTAGTGGCCGCGGAAATTCCCGGCGCGGCTGAACAGCGCCGGTGTCACGGCGCGAGTCGGCACTTGCTCGAGCGCGAACAGCGCGTTCCACGCGAGGCTCACCGACGTGCCCTTGCCCGGCTTGCAGCTCCAGCCTCCGCCGAGCCGGCCGAGGTTGTTCATCTGGGCTACCCGACCGCCGGTTTCCTGGATGACCGAGTAGATATACAACTCGCTCCACAACGGCCAGCGGCCCCACAACACATCGAACATTTCGTCCCGCTCGGCCGTGGAGGGATCGTCACCGGACAGGATTTCACCGGTGAGATTCAGCTGCTGGTTCAGCGCATCCCGGAGCGAATAAGTCAGCCGCGCCTTGCCGCCCCAGGCGCGCACGTCGCGCTCGGCGAACCGGCCCGCGATGCGATCCTCCTTCGTGCCGAACTGCAGTGCGCCCTCGAGCGAATACTGCAGTTTCGGCGCGATCGTACCGGTCACCTTGCCGCCAAAGGTGTAGAGATCGGCGTTGTCGCCGGACAGCTTCGTCGCGCCGCCGACCGTCACCGTCTGCTGCCGGTCGTGCTTCATCAGGAAATAGCCGTCGATCTGCGTCGCCGGCAGCGATTTGTTCGAGACGTAAAGAATCACGCCGGTCTCGCGTTGGTCCGTGAGCGGGTAACATTCCGAGGAGCCGATCGTCGGCAGCCACTCGTCCGGCTGCGTGGCTTGGATCAACGCGATCAGGTCGAACTTCGTCGTGATCGATTTCGCCTCCACGCTCAGCCTCGCCGCGTCGAAAAACGTCGTCCACGAACCTTCGTTCGGCGTGCCGTCCATCACGAGCCACCAATCCAGCGGATCGCCCAGCATGATGTCCTGCCGGCCGAGCGTGAATGTGCCGGCGCCGCCGAACAGATGAGTCCACTTCGCCGCCAAATTATCGAAGATCGCGTACCTTTCCTCGAAGCCGGTGCACGCCTTGAACGCGCCGACGAAGGCCGGTTCCTGCCACTGCCGCGCCTCGCCCGCCAGCCGCATGTTCAGGCTGAAGTCGGTCACCGGTTTGATCGTGGCCGCCACCCGCCACCGAAAGCGAAACAGGTCCTGCTCGTGCAGGCTCGTCGGCGCGAGCGTGACGATGTTGTGGTAGTATTCGTTCCGCGCGCGGAAGTCCGCGCCCCACGAGAACCACGGCGCCGGATTCTTCAGCTGCTGCAGCCGATCGGACGCAGCCGCGGACGGGGTCGCGGCGGCTGCGCGCTCGCGGGAGCTGGCCGGCGGCGCGACGGGTTGCGCGCGCGCCGTGAGGATCGGCGGCAGAAGAAGCGCGGCGAGCAGGGTCGGCGCCAAGGAGAATCGAAAGGTCACAGGCAGAGGAAGCGTGGAGACACTGCCGCTGCCTTCGACTCGGGGAGCCGCCGCGGCCGCAGTTGCCCTCGGTTGTGCCGGGCCCCTCCGACCGCACTCAACCAAGATCCGCCGCACGCCCGCAGGGATTAGCCGCACGCGCGAACCGCATCAGCGGCGCTGTCGCGCGGAAGCGCCCGTTCACCCCCGTGCGCCGCCGTTGCTTGCGCCACCGACAAGGTGAATACGGCTGTCACGCCTGGAGCCGCGACGCCCCATCGCCGAATCGACTGGCCCGTCCCCCCTGGCCGCCGCGCCTCCGCCGCGTGATCCAGCTATACCTTCGCCGGGGACGCGATCGCGTTCAGCAGCGTGACCACCGTTTCGTTCACCGGCGTGCTGATTCTCTGCTGTCGCCCGAACCGCACAATCACGCCGTTGCGCGCATCAATCTCCATCGGCCGGCCTGCCAGCCGGTCCGCGTGCAGTGAATTGATCGCGTCGGGCGGCGCACTTCGGTAACTGGCGATGACGGTCTCGGTCAGCGCATCGTCGAGCGTGGCCCCCTCGCGGCGCCCCACGAGTATTGCCTCACGCACGATCGCGCGCATCAGGTTCGCGACCGCCTCGTCGTGCGCGATTCGCGCCGGCTGCAGTGTCAACGCGTTCACCGCGCCCGCCGCATTGAGACAGAGTTTGCGCCACGCGACGCTGCGCCAGTCGCTCGTCGTCAGCCCCTCGAGCGGCGTGCCTGCAAAGAGCGCCACGAACGCGCGGCCCACCTCCGAGTCTGGCACGGTCATCCGCCCCGGCCCGCGCTGCCGCACGCGACCAGGGGCGATGCGCTCCGCCGGACAATCGACCACCACCGGCAGAAGCATCCCGGGAGCCACGATCCCCGCGAAACGCGCGAGGTGTTCCACGCCGTTCTGAAGAATCGCCACGTGCGTCCGCGGGCCCGTTAGGCGGCGCAACCACTCCGCTGCGCCCGCGGTGTCATAGGTCTTCGTCGCGACGAGCACCCAGTCGACGACGGGGGCGTCCGCCGGCACCGTCAACACGGTTGGGCGTGATTCGAGCACGCCGTCGGGCGTTTCGAGTGTCACCGTCTCGAACGGCGTCCGCGCACACGCGAATACGCGATGGGCCGGCGATCGGCCCAGCCAGCCGAGCATCGTGCAGCCGATCGCGCCAGGACCGATGATTGCGAGGTGAGCCATGTGACCGCGGCAAGGATCGCCGCACCGAAATCAGAGCGCACGCTTCCTGTCCGTCAATCCCCGCCCGCGTCCTCCCGCGGCCGCCCTCGGTTTGTTATCTGCGGCATAAGCCGGAACCGTGCGGCGGGTCGGACGTCGTGCTCGGCGCGACACCGCATCCATCGTCGCGCCACTCCCCATGGACACCTACATTCCCCTGATCAGTTCCGGCACCGCCGGCCCGCTCGGCGTGCTCCACCTGCCTCGTTTCTGGCTCAAGGCCTCGCTCGAAGCGCGCGGCCGGCTCGATTCCCGCTATCCCGGTTGCGGCAAAGGCTTCGACCAAATGACCCTCAACGACCTCGGCCTCGATCGTGCGGCCACCCTGGCGTTCATCCGCGACTCGCGGCCCACGTATCCGCAATTCGAGGCCTGGGTGAAGCGACAGCCCGGCGTCAAGCTCGATGCCGCCTCCATCGAGAAGCACAACGCCGCGGTGCGCGGCTACATTCACGACGACGAGACGCGCCGCGGGGTGTTGAAAAACAACGGGCTCCCCGATGACGACACCGCCGTGAAAGACGCGATCCGCCTGAACGATCTCGACAGCTGGCAGGAATTTCACGAGGCGGTGCTGAAATAGCGCCGTGCTCGACCCGCGCGAGGCCGGGGCCAGTCTCACGCCAGCGCATCAGCGGGGTTTGACTGCAGCGAAATTTCCTTCACGTGTGTGCCCGTGCGCGGCGAAATTGTCGCGCTCGCTGCCCTGTGAACGAATCCGCTCCTCTTTCCTCCCCCCCGCGACTCGGCGCCATCGCCGAGGCGGACCTCTGTGCCGCCGTCGTGCTCGATGCGACCGGGAAGATCGTCGCCGTCAACCAATCGGCACGGCAGCTCTGGTCCGCCTCGGATCGCTCACTGATCGGGCGGCCGTTCGCGCAGCTGTTCGTGCTCGATGCGGCGCCGGAAGCGGCGGACGCAGCGGTGGCGCGCTGGCGCATCCTCAGCGCCGAGACGCTGGACCGCACGACGGTTTTGACGGCGTTGCCGTTGACCGGAGCCAAGCGCGAGGTGCGGGTGCGGCTCGAGCGCGCCGTCGGCGGCGCCGGCTCCTATCTCGCCACCGTGCAGATCGCGCCCGCGACTCAAGTCTGAACCTCCCGAGCGCATGGCCGTAGGCCCGTCGGTAAACGGGCGCCCGGCCACCGGCCGAGTCCGGAGCAGTCACGTCTTTGTCTAGCGGCTATCCGAAAACTGGTGGTTGCGAGGGCGAGCCGTTCCAGCTGACGTGCGAAAGCCCCCTCGTCTTGCCCGGCCGGCGGGTTGGAGCGCCTTACCCCGGAAGCTCTGTTGCGGGTCACAGCCACGCGGGCCTCCTCGCCATAACGTTGGCGTGGACGGTTACGCCGCGGTCCACACGGGGAAGCGTGCAGGGCCGGGGCTGTGCGGCCTTTTCGGCGACAGCCTTGTGGCTTCCGCTACGAAGCGCGTTGAGGGCAACGTGCTCCACCTGACTAGCCAATCCTACCCGGCTCACTCCCGCACCGCGCTCAAGCCGAGCCGCGCGATCCGGTCGATCAGCTGCGGATAGCTCAACCCCGCCTTCCCCGCCGAGAGCGCGAAGTCTTCGTCCGGCGCCAGGATCGGGTTCGCGTTCGCCTCGATGAACCAAAGTTCGTTCCGTGCGTTCAGCCGCAAATCCAACCGCGCATAACCGTCGATCGTCAGCAGCCGGTAGATCCGCCGGCACGTCGCCTCGATCTTCCGCACCAACGCCGGCTCGAGATCCTCCACGAAGCGGTTCTCCAATCCCCAGCGCGCCCGATACGCCTCGTCCCACTTCGCCTTGTACGTGGCGATCTTCGGCTCATCCGGCGGCACCTCGCGAAACACCAGCTCGCGGATCGGAAATACCTGCAGCCGGTGATTGCCCAGAAGGCTCACGTAGAGTTCCCGCCCCTCGATGTATTCCTCGGCGATCGCGTCGTTGTTGAACTTCTGGTGGACAAATTCGACGCGCTCGCGGAACTGCTCGTCCGTCTCGACGAACGACGCCTGCGCGATGCCATACGACGCCTCCTCCTTCAGCGGCTTCACCAGGATCGGAAACTTCAGCCGCTTCGGCCGCACCGCGCGCCGGCCGCGCGGAATGATCGCGAACGCGGGCGTGTGGATCCGATGGTAGCTCAGGATTTTTTTCGAAACGCCCTTGTGCTTGCAGAGCGTGAGTCCCGTCGAGCCGCAGCCCGTGAACGGAATATCGCTCATCGCCAGAAACGAGACGATGTGCTGGTCGAACGCCCGGTTGTTCCGAAACTGATCCGCCAGGTTGAAGACGACGTCCGGCTGAAACGCCTGCACCTTTTGCCGCAGCGGCTCCAGGTCGTCGAAGATCGCGAGATGCTCATTGGGATAACCGAGCTCGTTGAGCGCGGCGAGCACGCCCGCCTCGGTCTTCCACTCCGGCGTCTGCAGCGTCGCCCCAAGATCCTCGTCGGCTCGCGTCGGCTCGCCGACGTCGAACAGCGCCAGCACTTTTAGTTTTCGGCGCATGATCAGCGTGCGGCGAGGTGGCACGGGCGTCCCGCCCGTGGTCCCGTTCCGCCGGGTTCCGCCAACCCTCCTCGCCGGCTCCCGACCTCCAAGCCCGCGAGACTCAACCCGCGCTCCGCCATGCCGGTCATCGCTACTTCGTCCGTTTGAATTTCCCGGTGAAGAGATAGTTCATCACCAGCGTCGCGACATAGCTCGCCACCGCCAGGTCCGGCGGCGGCTCGTTCGGGTTGAGATGAAGATCCAGTTGGTCGCACCGCTCGATCAAGCGCGCGAGCAGCTTGTGAACGCGATACTTTTTCTCGTTGGTCCATTCGCAGACCGCATCCATCAGCGCGCGCCGGCGCCGGCGCAAATAGGCCGAGGCGGCGAACGCCACGTCCGCGCTGGGCGGGCCGGCGAACAGCTGCCGCAGGTCGCGATCGTAGAAATCAGGATACGTGTCCTGGTAAAGTTTGCGCTTCCGGGCGTAGTAGGTCTTGAGCTTCAGGTTGAGGCAGTCGTGCTCGCGCACGCGATAAGCGGGCAGCGGCGGCGGCGCGCGGCCCACCAGCGAGCGCATCAGCTCGTCCACGTACTCGAGCTTGTGCAGCGCCTTCCAGCCGCGAAACCGCTCCCGCCAGTCGAACCCGGGCGTCAGCCACACCGCGAAGGTCTCCGCAAAATCCTCGTCGGGATGGCTCTGCGCATACCAATCCTCGAGATGGACGACATACGAGTGACTGTAAGGCCGCGGCCGATAGAACTCCGGCGTCGTCTCACGCGACGTCCGGCCAAACACGCGTTGCCACGATCGCTTGCGGAAGAGCTGGTAAGCATACGCGTAGGCGTGCGCCGCCTCGTGCCGCAGCAGCCGCATGCACGCTTCCGGCGTGTCGCCCTCGACTTCCAGCATCATCGTCGCCTCGAGCCGTCGCAGCCGTTCATGTGCGAGGAAGAAGGGCACGAAGATCGCCGGGATCCCGACCGGCACGAACCACTCGTCGCCGATGTGACAGCTCGGATAAAACGCGAGCCCCTTCTGCGACAGCTCCGCATAGAGCTGCTGCACGTTGGCGTCCAGCGGCGTGCCCTCGATCCGGAGTCCGAGTTGCGAAATCTTTTTTTCCAGCAACAGCTCGTCGCTCAACTCGGTCCAGGCGGGGTGGTCCATGGCATGCGCGAATGCAGCCTCGTGACTACCATCCTCCTCGCCCCCCACAAGCTTCGATCGTACCACGGGACGCATCGGCCTTTCCCGACCCGGGCGCAACGCCATGCCACGGGGCGCGGGCTGCTGGTCCGCCGAAGCCCTCGGCCAAGGCTGGATCCCCCTGTGGTTTTGCAGAACCCGAGCAACACCGGAGCACCTGCGAGGCCCCGCCGTGCGGTGCAACAGGCATTGCACCTGCTCAGACATCCCCTAATCCTCCGCTGACAGGTGTCTCCCTTCGCCGTGCCGACCACATCGCCCTCCCTTTGCCTCACCGACGTTGCCGACTACCGTCAGCTCTTCGATCTTTCGCTCGATCTCTTCTGCATCGCCGACCTCGATGGCCATTTCAAGCGTGTCAACCCCTCGTGGACCCGGGTGCTCGGTTGGTCGGAGGCCGAATTGCTAAGCCGGCCAGTGGAGTCCTTCATGCACCCGGAGGATCGGGAACGGACGCTCGCCGCCCGCGCCACCCTGGCCCGTGGCACGCCCGTGCGCGGACTCGAAAACCGCTACCTCTGCAGAGACGGATCCTACCGCTGGCTGTCCTGGCAAAGCTCGCTGGCGCCCGGATCCTCGCTCGTGTACGCCGTCGCCCGCGACATTACCGAGCGCCGCCAGCTGGAGCACGAGCGACTCGTGGTGAGCAAGCTCGAGTCCACCGGCATTCTCGCTGCGGGGATTGCGCACGATTTCAATAATCTCCTTTCCCGGCTCCTGCTGAATCTCGAAGCGTTGCGGTATTCCGGTCCCATTTCGCCGGCACAAGCATCGCAGCTCGGCGAAGCCCGCCAGGCGATCCAGGCGGCCGGCGCGCTCACCCGTCAGCTCATCGCGTTCGCCGAGGGCGGCGCGCCGTCGCGACGGATTCACGACGTGTGTCCGCTGTTGCGGGATTCGCTTGAAACGTCCCTGCGAGGATCGGATCTCGTGGCGGAATCCGTCATCGCGCCGGATCTGTGGGAGGTCGACGCGGATGAGGATCAGCTCCGGCAGGTGATTCGCGGCCTCGTGCTCAATGCCCGCGAAGCGAGCCATCCGGGAGCCACCGTGCGGCTGCGGGCCGACAATCACACCCTGGCCGCGGCCACGGAGACGGGGCAGCCGGCAGGCGACTACCTGCGTATTCGCATCGAGGACGACGGCGTGGGCATTCCCGCCGAGAGCCTTCCCAAAATCTTCGATCCGTATTTTTCCACCAAACAGCGGGGCACCCAGAAAGGGATGGGGCTGGGCCTGACCATCTGCCGCACGATCGTCCGCAAACACGGCGGCGCGATCGCGGTCGAATCACTCGTCGGCCACGGCACGGTCGTCACCGTGGACCTGCCCGCGCAACGCCCTGCGCCCGCTGCTCCGTAGCCCGGCGCGTCGCCCTGGCTCACGACTCGATTGCTGGCGCGCTGCCCAGCCGCCAGGGCAGTGGCTTCGTCACACCGCGATCGCGATAGATTGCCCGCAGCCCGCCGGCCACCGGCGTGAACGCCACCCCATCGAGAAAGTCGAGCCAGCCCGCTTCCTCGTGTCGCACGCCGACCATCAGCTCGCGGAGCACGATGATATTCCAGTCGTGCGACACGTGCAGATCGAGCCGGCGTCCCTGCGCGCACGGCTCCTGCAGCCGTTTCACGAGGTGCGTGAGTTTCCGCGCCGCGATCCGCTCGGCGCGATGGATCACCGTGGGCGCGATTTGCCCGGAAAACCACAGTCGCACAAAATGGTCGCCGTGCAGCACGGTCAGCCGGCCGGCCTCTTTCAAATCGAGAATGTAGTCGATCCCGAGCGCGTCCTCCGGTCCCACGATTTCCACGGGACAGCCCGTCGCCTGCACGCCGCGCGCGATGCACTCCGCCGTCTGATGGCAGCGCTTGATCGGACTGTGGAAAACCCGCACACAGCCGAAGCCGGCGATCTTCGCGCCGAATGCTTCCGCCTCCGCTGCACCTGCGGGCGTGAGCTCCGCCAGGGTCGGATCCGACGCATCGACGATCGGGTGCCGCTGAGCGTGGCGGAGAAAAACGGCCGCGGAAGTCTCCTGCGGAAGTGAGTGAATGGTTTCAAGCAAGGCGAGCCCATGCATGGTGCGAACGATCACGCAATCGCGCCGCGCCACCGCTGTCACGAACTTGTTCGACCATCGAGGCGTGTTCGCGGAGACGTTTTCCCGCGGAGCGGAATTGAAATTGTCAAAACAACTGCAGGAGCGCCTGCTCCCGTCGTGCGCCCGCGACTCCGCCTGCTGCTCGTGCTGTTGCTCGTCTCGCTCACGGTTCACGCCCAGGAGAGCGCTCCGAGCGCCGAACCTCCGCCTCCCCCCGAGCCGCCGCGACCTCGCGACTTCGCCACGCCCGAGGCGGCTGCTGCCGCCTGGCAGAAATGGCGTGCCGATGAGCGTGCCTGGCGGCGAAGCCTGACGCTGGAACAAAAGACGGTGCTCCAGCAGCGCGCCGAAGAAAAGCAACAGCGCACCAACGAGCCCATGGAGCGCGCCCAACGGCTTCCCCGCGCGGAAGACGGCTACTCCTGGCGCGAGGCGGCCAAGTCATACCAGTTGTCGCCCGCCGCGCTCGCCCAGCTCGAACAGCAGAAGTTCACCTACGGCAAAACGGTGAAGCAGTCGTTCGATCCTTACCTCGGCGGCCCCGTCTTCATCACGAGCGACTCGCTGCTGAACGGATTCCACGTGCTGCTCGAGGACTCATTCCGCGCGCACGAGCTGAGGCAGGCGGACGTGCTCCGGACGACGCTGGCGACGATCCTGCAACGCATCCGCGCCAGCCTCGGCGCGCTTCCGCAGCCGGCGCGCGAAACCCGGCAAGCGTGGGAGCAGGTGCAGCGGGTCCTCGGGCCGGCGCTCTGCCTGCTCGGCGAGCCGATCGAGAACTTCGACCGCAACAGCCGGCCCGAGATCAACCGGCAGCTGAAGCTGATCAACGCCGCCAAGCAGCAGCAATTGCCCCCGTGGCTCGCGCCCGCGACGCTTGCGCTGCGGGAAATCGATTACCGTCGTTGCAGGCCCGTCGGCTTCTACTCGAGCGATCCCAAGCTCGCAGACTATTTCCGCGCGGTTCGCTGGCTGCAGATGATCCCGTTCCGCGCAGATCGGGACGTCGAGTTGGAGGCGATCCTGCTGTTGGGATCTCACACCGAATATGAGGAAGCCCAATCGGGCTTGGGCTCCGCCCGGTTTCTCCTCGGCTCCGCGGCGGGATTGGGACTGCGCGAGGCGCAACAAGACTTTCAGGCGCTGAAGCCACCAGCGAACGCAACGGCCCGGTCGACCTTGCTGGCGCAGAAACGCTATTGGGTATTGAGGCACGCGATGTCCAACGACGAATGGACGCAGTGGTCGTGGGACGACTATCCCGCGGAACTCAACCAACGCTTGGGGCGCATTCAGTATGTCGTCCTTCCCGCCGCCTGGCTGCCGGATACCGACCTCTTCCAGCGCATCGCCAATGCCGGAGCCGATCCGCAGGGATTGGCCGTCGCCGCCTGGATGGGCTCTGACTTCGCCCGCCGCCGATGTGATCCTGAACTCCTCGCGATCATCACGGAAACGCAGGCGGCGCAACACGCCGCGAACGACACGCCCACGCGCCACGCGCAGCGTTCACTCTACGACGACTACCTCGAGGTCCTCCGCTCTTTGTTTCAAGCGCCGCCACCCGAGGCGCCGGCATTCGTCCAGTCCACTGCATGGCAGGCGAAGTCCGCGCAAACCGCCCTCGCCGGCTGGGCGCAGATCCGGCACACGTTCACGCTCCAGGCCCACGAATCTCAGACCTTTCTCGGCCTGTTCCTTGCTCCGGCGGGTTTTGTCGAGCCGAACCCGGAATTCTTCGCGCGGATGGGCGACCTTGCCGAACGCGGACGAGCCTCGTTCAACCAGAATCGCGAGCGCTGGGACCTGCTGATCACCCTCACCCGGCGACTCGAAGCGCTCGTGCATAAACAGCTGCGCGGCCAACCCTGGAGCAAGTCTGAAGATACCTTCCTCCGCGACTACGGCGCGAGCCTCGCCGCCCTCATGGGCTACGAGGGCAATTCATACCTGGCGCCGCGCGATGACGCTCCGCGTTCCTCCGAAGTGCACCGCGATCTGCCCGGGGACAAAGGTCTCGCCGTCGCGATCGGCCGGCCACGGTTGATCCACGTGCTCTACCCGTGGAACGGTCTCGAAATCCTCTGCTCCGGCTCCGTGATGCCTTACTACGAATACTGGACGAAAGAGCGGCTCACCGACGCGGAGTGGATCACTCTGCTCGACAGCCCCGAGCGCCCGCAACAACCCGCATGGATCGCCGAGACGCTGCCGGAAGCGTCGCGCCCAGAATAGGAGCGCCGATACTCCACCCGCTCACCACGGTGTCAGCATCAGCCCACGGCGGTCGGCGCGGTCGTAAAATACTTTCGCAGCCAGATCAGATAACCGAGGAACACCAAGGCGGCGGCGGTTCCAAACCAAATCAAGCTGTCGGTCTGCAGCAGCTTCATCGCCTCGATCTGTTTCAGCTGCGCCTCCGGCAAACCAATCGCCTCGTAGTAGCGCATCAGCCCGCCCCCCGTGAACGTGACGGCACTGTTGATCGCGAATACCACGACCACGACGGCGTAGCTCCAGAGCGCCCACGGCTGCAGCCGATACAAGCCCCGCGCCGCAGCTCCGCAAAACACCGCAAACGCGCCGAACAGTACCAAGGCCGGAGCCCCGGTGATGATCATGCCGAAAAACGGAAACGCACGGCCATAGAGTGGAATCGTCATCACCATCGCCACGGCGCTGAACGCCAGGAGCAGCACCAGCGCCAGCACCGGGAGGGGACACCGGTCCGTCCAACGCTCGACGGGATCACGCGTCTCGCAGGTAAGCCGCACGTGCCGGCTGCGGTAGAACAACACCAGCGCGCCCGGAATGATCACATACATCAGCAGCATCATCGAGACCGTGAGGATCTTCACGAAGACCACGATGCCTGCCGACAGGTGTTGACCGTTCTGTTCGGCAGCTTGTTGCATCGCCGCATCGATCGCGGGGAGCACCCACGCCATCGACACGCATGCGATCACGCCGCTGATCAATCCGATCCAGCCCAGGCAGAGGCTGATCGCGCGCGCCCAGCGCCGCGCGAGGAGGGAACCGATGCCGAGCCAGACGAACACCACGACCAGTCCGCCGTTGATCAGCAGCGTAGGCCACAGTGTGGAACCTTGATACTGCTGCGCCAGCTCCGGTCGGTGCGCGAGCACGACCCGGCTGACAGCAGTCGCCGCGAGCGAGAAGAGAAAGAACGCGCCGATCAGAATCTCGAGAATACCGAAGACAATCAGGCCAGCCTTCCGATCTTTGTACGGCGCCGCGAGGGGAGAAGTTTCGGTGCCCATGAAGGGCAAGTCTGCCCGCAGCGCGCTGCGCCGCAATCCTTTGCTTACGTGTGCCCGCCCCGGCGGTTCTGCGCACCCCCGCCGCTACGGTACGATCTCAATCACCGCGCGCCGGTAAGCCCACAACCGCGGCTCGCCCGAATCCTCCGCCTGCAGGATCACGTGCACCGCACCGGGCTTGTTCGTCGCGGGCAATCGCACGTTCGTGGTGAGTCCGTCGCTCGCACTCAACGTCGCTCCGTCGAGCGTGCCCGCCTCGCGGTAGATCCACCACGTGACTCGCACTGCGTCGCCGTCGGGATCCGCCGTGCCGTCGGCCGAGAGCGCGACTTCCGCGCCGGGTTTCGCGCGGAGCGTGAGTACGCGTTTCGAGCGGTCGCCGTTCAATACCGGCTGCGGATTGTGATTCGCCTTCGCAAACTCATCCGCCACGCACCAGTCCATCCGCGCCGCGAAATCATGCTGAAAATGTTCGCGCCAGCGCCAGATCGTCGCGGCGTCCGAGGTGACCGTTACGCCGTTGTCCGCCGTCACCGTGTCACGGCTCAGGTCGTTGTTGGTCCAGATGGCGCGCGTCTCGCTAAGCGGTTGATAAAGCACATAGCGCCCACCCCACCCACCGAATCCCGGGCTCTCCGTCCACCCGAGTCCGTGATCGATCAGCCCAAGAAACGACGGCGTGTCGCCTTCCATGATGTAGGCGAGCTTCGGATAGAGCACGCCGAGTGGACCATGCCCGCGCATCACGTTCGCCTCGAGCCACGGGTTGTCCACGAGTTCGAATTGGTGGCGTGGACCATTGCGAAACAGCCGGTCGCCCGAGATGCCGCTCCACGTGGCGCGATGATACTCGTGCGAGTCCGGCCGCGTCGGACTCACGATATAGAACAATCCGGGAAACTCGCGCCGTAGCCACGGACCTGCATCATCCTGGTCGGAGATACTGTAGACCCGCAGTCGCGCAACGAACCGTTCCAGCTCGGCCGGCGAACGCTCGGCGCGCACGTCGCGCAGTGCCTGGGCCAGGGTGTTGGCCCCGCCCCACACCGCCACCCAGATCGGCCGCGAATCGTCGCGATCCACCACCGTCGTCAGGTGCCGCGAACCGGCGGAGTCGCGCCCCTCGCCCACCGCTTCCATGCCGTAGCTCGGCTGGCCGGTATGAGTGGCGGCGCGCAGTGCCTCCGGTTCCGGAAAGCCTTCCGCGTGTTTCTGGAGGTTGGGCCGCACCGCCGCATAGGCGTCGAGTTGCCGCCGAATCAGATCCTCGCGCGGCCCGCTCCGCAGCCAGGTCGAAGTCGTTGCGATCAGACCTTCGACGTCATACTCGTTCGCATAAACCAGAAACCGCACGAGTGACTCCTCGTCGTCGGGTTCGTTGGAAATATCCGTAAGCACCACGACGCGCGGCTTCGGTTGAGCGAAGCCGATCGTTGCGGCGAACACGACTGCAGCAACGAGCGTCCAACGCATCCCGCCCGAAGGACGAAAAGTGGGTGCATTCATAGTGCCGCCAGCCTGAGCTGCGCTGCAGCAGATTCAATCCCATCGCCGAAACGATCAAGTCGACCCGATCTTGGCGTCGATTGCGATGCATCTTCCCCAGTTCGCGCCACGGTGCGCCACAGCGAACCGAGAATCTCTGGTGCGGAGCGAACCGTTGCCATCAACGCCAGCGGCAACTTTACTGCGCCAGATGAGCTCCTGGCCGAACGCCGACGCTGCCCTTTTTCCCGTTCGGCCTGCTACGATTCCGTCCGCTGACACGTATTATGAAGTGAATCCGGCATCCACATGAAACATCGCCTGCTCTCGGTCCTGTTCGCCTGCACCTGCTTGCTCAGTTCGCTCCTGGCCGGTCCGCGCGACAAGCAGTGGAAGGAGGTCTTCGACGCCATCAACGAAGGTCAGCCGAAGACCGCCATCGAACGACTGGAACCGATCCTTGCCGCCGCCAACGCGGAGCAGGCACACGCCGAGGCGATTCACGCGCTCGCCTGGAAGATCGCGCTGCAAGGCAACATCGAGGGCAACAAGCCCGAGGAGAAAATCGTCCGACTGCAGGCCGAATTGCCGAAAGCGGCGCCGGCGGCGCGGCCCGTGCTCGAGACGATTCTCGCCGAGTGGTATTGGCAGTACTTCCAGCGCAACCGCTGGCGGTTCCTGCAGCGCACGCAGACGGCGGAGCCGCCGGGCGAGGATATTCAAACGTGGGACCTCGCGAGGATTCTCGCGGAAATCGACCGGCATTTTACCGCTGCGCTCGCGGACCCGAAGGCGCTCCAGTCCGCGCCGATCGGCGATTTCAAGGAACTGCTCACCAAGGGCACGGCGCCGGATGCCTATCGACCGACGCTCTTCGACTTCCTCGTCAACGAAGCACTGCAGTTCTACCAGGCCGGCGAACAGGCCGCGGTCGAAGCGGAGGAGACGTTTGAGATCGAAGACACCAGTCCCATCTTCGCCACCGCCGAGGCGTTTCTGCGCTGGGAACCACAGACCCCCGCCGCCGATATCGATTCGCCGAAACTGAAAGCCATCCGGCTTTATCAGGCGCTGCTGCGTTTCCACGAGCACGACACCGATCGCTCGGCGTTTTTCGACGCCGATCTCGCGCGACTTACGTATGGGTTCAACGTCGCGGTCGGCGACGACAAAGCTGTGCCCTACAAAGCCGCGCTCGAGCGATTCATCGCCCAGACACAGAAGCACGAGACCCAAGCGCGTGCCCTCGCCACGCTCGCGACGCAGCTGAATGCCGAGGACGAACCGGCGCTCGCCCGCGAACTGGCGCAACGCGGACTCGCCGCCTTTCCCAAGAGCGTCGGCGGGGCCATGTGCTTCAATCTGATCGCGCAGATCGAGGCGCCCTCGGCGCAGGTGACGACCGAGTTCACATGGAATGCACCGTGGCCGACGCTCGACGTGACCTACCGCAACGTGCAGCACGTCTACTTCCGCGCGGTGCCGCTCGATTTCAACCGTTACGTGGCTGAGCAACGCTGGGGGTTTGGTTCGCTCTCATCCGAGCAGCGCGAGAAGCTGCTCGACCAATCGCCCGCGATCGCCTGGGACGCGCCGTTGCCAGCGACGAAAAATTTCCGGCAGCGCACCGAGCGGCTTCCTGTGCCCACCACGCTGCAGCCGGGTTTTTACGCGATCCTCGCGAGTCACCGCCGCTCGTTTGACGAGAGCGACAACCAACTCAGCGTGGCGACGGGGTGGGTCACCAACCTGGCGCTGGTGCTGCGCACCGGACATCAGAATCTCGGCCAGGGCGGCTTCGTGCTGCAGGCCAACAGCGGCGATCCGGTCGCGGGTGCGAACGTCCGGTTCTGGCATCGCAATCGCGAAGGCCGGTTCCTGCCAATCGCGCCCACGCGCAGTGACGAGAACGGTTGGTTCGAGTTCCCAACGGTGCCCCCACAGCAATCACTCATCGTGCTCGCCGAGCATGCCGGTCACGCCCTTTCCAGTCTCAACGAAGTGCACCAGGAGCGATTCGGACGCACGGACGGACGTGATGCGCACACGATCTTTTTCACCGACCGCGCGCTCTACCGGCCGGGCCAGACGATCCACTACAAGGGCATCTGTGTGCGCACGGATCGTGACGAAGCAAATTACGAGACGCTCTCGCGCCGCAGTATCACGGTATTGTTCCGCGACCCCAACGGCGAAGAAATCGCCCGCGCTTCGCACGTGACCAACGAGTATGGCTCGTTCAGCGGCGTGTTCACCGCGCCGGCGAATCGCCTGACGGGCCGAATGACGCTCGTAGTCGAAGGCGGTCCCAATGGCGCGACCAGTTTTGCTGTCGAAGAATACAAGCGACCGAAATTCCAGGTGGAGCTCGCCGCGCCGGCAGAGGCCGCGCGGTTGAACGCCCCGGTCAAGCTCACGGGCAAGGCGACCGCCTACACGCGCGCGGCGATCGGCGGTGCGCGGGTGAAATGGCGCGTCGAACGCGGCGTGCAGCTCCCACGGTGGTGCTGGTGGTGGACGCCGCCGGCGAACAAGGCGATCGCTCACGGCACCGCCACGACCGAACCCGATGGCACCTTCGCGGTTGAGTTCCCGGCCACGGCCGATCCGGCCGTGCCGGCGAAGAACGAGCCGGTGTTCGTGTTCACGGTGTACGCCGACGTCACGGACACCACCGGCGAAACGCGCTCCGACGAGCGCGCGCTCCGCGCCGGCTACACCGCACTGCAGGCCGAGGTCATCGGCGACGAGTGGCAAACGGTGGCGCAGCCGGTGCAATTCACGTTGACGACCCAGTCGCTCGACTTCGATCCGCAGCCGGCGAGCGGAGCGCTCGTGGTGCACGCGGTGAAACAACCGGAGCGCGTACAACGAGCGATGCTCGATTCGGAGCGACGCGCGTGGTGGCCGCAGCCGGTGGAGCGCCCGGCCGACCCGGCAAATCCGGACGCATGGGATCTCGGCGCCGAGGTGCAACGGCGTGATTTCACCACCGACGCGAGCGGCACCACCAAAGTCGCAATGAAACTTCCGGCGGGCATCTATCGCGCGATGCTCGACACGAAGGACCGGTTCGGGAAAACCGTCACCGCGCGACTCACATTTCAAGTCATCGACCCGCAGTCCCGCGACTATCCGATCCGACTCGCCAACCACTTCGCCGCACCCAAGTGGTCCGTCGAACCGGGGGAAAAATTCGTCGCGCTTTGGGGCACGGGCTACGAATGCGGCCGCGTGTTCGTCGAACTCGAATGCGCCGGGAAGCGGCTCAAGAGCTATTGGACTCGCGGCGATCGGACGCAGGAGCTGATCGAGCTGCCGGTGACCGAGCAGATGCGCGGCGGGTTCACGGTGCGTGCGACCTACGTCCGGGAGAACCGCGGCTACATCAACCAACGCGTGGTCGAGGTGCCGTGGTCGGACCGACAACTCGCGGTGAAATGGGAGCGGTTCCGCTCGAAGCTCCTGCCCGGCGAAAAGGAAACGTGGACGGCGGTGGTCACTGGTCCGGATGCGCAGCGCGCCGCCGCCGAAATGGTGGCGACGCTCTACGACGCGTCGCTCGATCAGTTCCAGCCGCACCACTGGCCGTCGGCGTTCCCCGGCTTCCGGCAGGAACTCAATGCCGTGTGGACCGCGTTCCAAAACGGCGCGCGCTCACTCGACGCCATGAAAGGCGGATGGAGAACGGAATATCGCGACGTCGACTGGAGCTACCGCGCGTTCCCGCAGGGAATCATTGGCAACCTCTGGGGCTACGGCTATGCCCGCGCACGCGGGCTCGGCGGTGTGCCGGAAGCCGCCAACGCGGGCGAAATGGTGACGCTGTCGGCATTCTCCATCGCGGACGATCAGCGCCGCGAGAAATCGATGATGGCCGCACCAGCGGTGACCCTAGAAATGGCGATGCCGTCTATGGGCGCCCCACAGCAAATGGACGCGGTCGACAACGCTGCACCACAACCCAAACCCGATCTTAGCAAGATAACGGCGCGGCGGAATCTAAACGAGACCGCGTTCTTCTTCCCACACCTCACCGCGGGCGACGACGGCACGGTGCGGATGACGTTCACGATGCCAGAGGCGCTGACCGAGTGGAAATTCCTCGGGTTCGCGCACGACCGGCAGCTGCGCGCCGGCTCGCTCACCGGCACGGTCGTCACCGCGAAGGACCTGATGGTCGAACCAAACCCGCCGCGGTTCGTGCGCGAGGGCGACGCGATCGAGTTCACCGTGAAGGTGAGCAACCAGAGCGATCAGCCGCAACAGGGCACGGTCCGGTTGACCTTCGCTGACGCCGCCTCGCTGCAGCCGGCCGATGAAGCGCTCGCGAACCGCAGCACTGAGCAGCCGTTCGACGTGCCGGCGAAACAGTCGCGCACCTATTCGTGGCGGATCGCGATTCCCGACGGCATGGGCTTCCTCACCTACAAGGCGGTCGCGGCCTCCGCCTCGTTCAGCGATGGCGAGGAAGGTTTCCTGCCGGTGCTGAGCCGGCGGATTCTCGTGACGGAGTCGCTGCCGCTGCCGATCCGCGGCGCGACGACCAAGCATTTCCAGTTCACTAAGCTGCTCGAGTCAGGCTCCTCCAACACGCTGCGCCATCAGTCGCTGACGGTGCAGATGACCTCGCAGCCGGCGTGGTACGCGGTGATGGCGCTCCCCTACCTGATGGAGTTTCCGTATGAGTGCAGCGAGCAGGTGTTCAACCGGCTCTACGCGAACGTCCTCGCGCGGCACATCGCCAACTCCGATCCGAAAATCCGCCGGGTGTTCGATCTCTGGAAAAACACGCCCGCGCTCGACAGCCCGCTGGAGAAAAACCAGGAGCTCAAATCCGTGTTGCTCGAGGAAACGCCGTGGGTCCGCGAGGCGCACAACGAGAGCGCCGCCCGCCGCAACGTCGGCCTTCTGTTCGATGCGAACCGGCTCGACGAGGAAACCCCGCGCACGCTCGACAAGCTCGTGCAGCAACAGCTCGGCGACGGCCGCTGGCCGTGGTTCCCCGGCGGCCGCCCCAGCGACTACATCACGCTCTACATCACCACGGGCTTCGGTCGGCTGCGTCACCTCGGCGTCGAACTCGACGTCGCACCCGCGATTCGCTCGCTCACCGCACTCGACGCCTGGATGGACGAGCGCTACCGCGAAATCCTGAGGGGCGACCATCCAGAAGAGCACACCCCCACTCCGACGGAAGCGTTGTATCTCTATGGTCGCAGTTTCTTCCTCGACGATCAGCCGGTCGCGACCGAGCACCGGAAGGCCGTGGACTTCTTCCTCAACCAGGCGCGGAAGCGCTGGCTGGACACCAATTCGCGGCAGAGCCAGGCGCATCTCGCACTCGCGCTCCAACGGTTCGGCGACGAGCAGACGCCCGCGAAGATCCTGCGTTCGCTGAAGGAACGCAGCGTGAGCAACGAGGAACTCGGCATGTTCTGGCGCGAGCTCGAGCTAAGCTGGTGGTGGTATCGTGCGCCGATCGAAACGCAGGCGCTGATGATCGAGGTATTCGAGGAGATCGGTCACGATGAGGCCGCGGTCGACGCCTGCCGTGTCTGGCTGCTGAAACAAAAGCAGACGCAAGCCTGGCCGACGACCAAGTCGACCGCCGACGCGATCTACGGACTGCTGCTGCGCGGCGGCACCAAGTTGCTCGCTAGCGACGCGCTCGTCGAAGTCTCGCTCGGCGGCCAGCTGATCAAGCCGGAAAAAGTCGAAGCCGGCACCGGTTTCTACGAGCAGAAGTTCGCCGCGAACGAAATCACGCCCGCTCTCGGCGAGATCACCGTCAAGAAAGTGGACGACGGCGTGAGCTGGGGTGGCGTGCACTGGCAGTATCTGGAGGACATGGCGAAGGTCACACCACACGAGGGCACGCCGCTGCGGCTTAAGAAAACGCTCTTCGTGAAGGAAACGACGGGGCGCGGCCAGGTGCTCCAGCCGGTGCGCGGTCCGCTCGCAGTCGGCGACGAACTGGTCGTCCGGATTGAGCTCCGCACCGACCGCGACATGGAGTTCGTGCACCTGAAGGATCAGCGTGGCAGCGGCACTGAACCGGTGAACGTGCTGAGCCGCTACCGCTATCAGGACGGACTCGCCTATTACGAAAGCACGCGCGACACCGCCTCGCATTTCTTCATCGATTACCTGCCGAAGGGCACCTACGTCTTCGAATACTCGACGCGCGTCCAGCTGCGCGGCAGCTACCAAAGTGGCATCGCGGAAATCCAGTGCATGTATGCGCCGGAATTCAACAGCCACTCCGAGAGCTTCGCGCTCGAGGTGCAGTAGCCGGCTTGTGGCACGGGCATCTTGCCCGTGGGTCCGCTTGCTCGATGTCGCACGTGCGCACAAGCACCCGTTGGCGACGTCTCGCGGTTCACGGGCGGGACGCCCGTGCCACGCCCACCCTCGCGCGATCCAGAGCTGACACCGCCCGCACCTTCTTTAAGTCTGCGGCCATGCACGACACGCAGGCCTTGAAAGACTTCCTTCAAAAAGGCGACCAGTTCGCACGGCATTGCGGACTCGAGCTCGTGTCCGTTGCGCCGGGCCGCGCGATCGCGCGGCTCGCCGTGCAACCCCACCACCTCAACGCCATCGGGCTCGTGCAGGGCGGCGCGATTTTCACGCTCGCTGATTTCGCGTTTGCCGCCGCGTCGAATTCGCACGGCACCGTCGCCGTCGGGATCAACGTCAGCATCACCTACCAGCAAGCTGCGCGGTCCGGCGTGCTCACCGCCGAGGCGCAGGAAGTCGCGCGGCACCCGAAGCTCGCCAGCTACACCGTGAACGTGCGCGACGCGGCCGGTCAGCTCGTCGCGATTTTCCAGGGACTCGTCTACCGCAAGCAGGAGCCCACGCCGCCGGCGCGGGCGCCGCATCCGCCGACCGACGGCAGCTGACCCGCGATCCACACGCGCGTCAGTCGGACGCAAAAGCGAGCACGCGCGAGCGGCGGTCGCGGTGGGGGCATCTGAGGCATCGCCAACGGTACCAAAAGCGCTTTTCCTCCCGCGTCGATGCTCCGTTCACTCCCGCTCCGCCTCATCCATTCGTGCCTGCGTCGGTTGGATCGAGCCTATCGGGACCGGCCCCACTTCATCGGCCTGAAGGCGCGAATGCTGACCGGGATCACGCTGCTGTTGCTGGTGCTCGTGCCGGTCAACATTGCGAAGCTGGTTTGGATCGATCCGCCCGCACTGGGCCCGCGTATCGTGCTCAACCTGATCGTCGCCGTCGCCTGCCTCCTTTGCCTGCGCCTGGTGATGCGAGGGCGGCTGTCACGCGCCGCCAACCAGCTGGCGCTCACGCTCGTGCTCGCCGTGCACGGGTCCGTCACCCTCGTCGCAGCGACGATGACCGCGCAGCAGCCGCTCAGCGTCGCCATCCAGCTCTTCGCGTTCAACATCGTCTTCCTGCTGTTCGCGATCCTCTTCGCGGCGCGGTGGGTCGCTGGAGTCGTGTTTGCCATCATCGTCGCCGGCCACGTGGGCTTCCACACGCTCGTGCTGCAAAAGGTGCCCGTCGCGCCGGGCCTGCAGTTCGCCGCCGGCACGCTGCTGCGCGACGGGCTGCTCGTCCTCGGCCTGCTCTTCTGCCTCGGAATCATTCTGGGACGGTTGATCGAGACGGCCCACCGCCGGACCGAGGAGGCGCTGCGGCAGGTGCAGAACCTGAACGAAAACCTGGAGCGACTGGTCGCGGACCGCACGCGCGAGTTGCAGCTAGCGAGTCAACAGGCCGAGGCCGCCTCCCGGGCCAAAAGCGAGTTTCTCGCCAACATGAGCCACGAGATTCGCACTCCGCTCAACGGCATCATCGCCTCCGCCGATCTCATGATCCAGCGGGCCGACCTACCGGCGGAAGCCCGGGAGCATGCGCGGCTGATCACCCAATCCGGCGACCTGCTGCTCAACCTGCTCGGCGACATCCTGGATTTCTCCAAGATCGAAGCCGGGCAGATCACGCTGGAAGATCACGTGTTCGAGCTGGAGTCCACCGTCACCGACACTGTGGCGCTGCTCGCCAGCCGCGCCGCCACGGCGGCAGTTCAGCTCCAAGTCGCTGTGGCTCCCGCGGTCGCCCGCAACTTCGAGGCCGACAGTTACCGGCTCCGACAGGTCCTGCTCAACCTGCTCGGCAATGCCGTCAAGTTCACGCCGGCCGGCGGCCGCGTGCAGATTTCCGTCACCGCGGCCGGCGAGGGCGATCCCCGGCCCGTGCGGTTCGAAATCCGGGACACCGGCATCGGCATGGACGAGACCACCTTGCGAAGGATTTTCGAGCGGTTCACCCAGGCGGATTCGTCGACGACGCGTCGCTACGGCGGCACCGGGCTTGGTCTGGCGATCAGCTTCCGGCTCGTCGAGATGATGGGCGGTCGACTCGCGGTCGAGAGTGCGCCCGGACAGGGCTCGATCTTCTACTTCACGCTTCCCCTTCGGCCGGTCGACGCCCCCGCGCATGTGCCTGGCCCAGCGGAAGCGCTGCCGAGCCGCCTGAACCTGCATGTGCTCGTTGCGGAGGACAACGCGACCAACCGACAGATCCTCGGCCGTCAGCTCACGCGGCTCGGCTGCACCTTCACGCTGGCGGCGGATGGCGTCGCGGCGCTGGCAGCGCTGCAGCAGGAGCCGCTGCCCGATCTGATCCTGATGGATTGTCACATGCCGAATCTGGATGGCTGGGAAACCACCCGCCGGCTTCGCGGCGAAGCGGCGTCCTCGCCCGGGTTGCGGCAAAAGGCCGCCTCCCTTCCGGTAATCGCCCTTACCGCCGCGGCCTTTCCCGAGGAGCGCGCGCGCTGCCAGGAAGCGGGCATGAACGATTTCCTCGCCAAACCCGTCAAGCTCGCGGAACTGCAACAGGCGCTGCTGCGTTATTCCCGCGCCGCGGCGACCAACAGCTCGCCGCCGTCTCCGGCTTGAGCGCGTCGGCCAACCCGAAACTTGCAGCAACGGCTCGCTCCCCGGCTCATTTTTGGCGGACCGTTTCGGGAGCCTGCCGCTCACCGGCGACGGCCCGCTGCAATTAGCCGGACCGGCGAGCCATTCGCGCGGCCCACCACGCTGTGACGAACGGCACCACAATCGCGGTCACCACCACACTCGCCGACACGAGCACCGTCGCGTGTTGCGCTGCCGGCGCATAGGCGGGATTCGCCGCGGCGACCAGCGCCGGGACGGCGGCAGCGTTGCCAGCGGTCGATGCGGCCGCGAGCCCGGCGGTGCCATTTCCGCCGGTGAGCCGGTCGCCGCACCACAGCAGCACGCCGGAAACCACGACCACGCCCAGTCCGAGCAGCACACCGAGAAGCCCGCTGCGCCACACACTGCCGAGATCGATGCCTGCGCCCAACGCGAACGCGAAAAACGGAATCAGCACCGGCACGGCCCGACCGAGAAACTCGCGCAGCTCACGATCGAGATTGCCCAGCAGCATGCCCACCGCGAGCGGCAGAATCGCGCCCACCAGCGTCGGCCACGGAAATGCCGACAGTCCGGCCACGCCGAGCGTCACCATCGTCAAAAACGGCCCACTCTCGAGCGACATGACCGAATACGCGCCGGCGTCGCGCGGTTTGCCGTATTGCCCCATCAGCGCGAGATAAAGCCCGCCGTTCGTGTCGTTGATCGCCGCCACCACCGCGAGCGTGGAAAGTCCAGCGAAGAACCCCGCGGTCACCGGTTGCTCGCCCAACACCCGACCCAACACCACGCCGGCCAGCACGCCGCAGCCGACTTTGATCGCAAACAGGGTTCCGCCCTTCTTCAGCAGATAGGGTGTCGCGTCGAGCGAGAGCGTCGCACCGATGCAGACGTAGAACACCGCGAGGAGTGGCAGTGCTCCCGTGAACAGCGCCCCCGTGAACGAGCCAAAAAACTTCGGCGCGCCGGGCGCGACATTCGTGATCAAACAACCGAGCGCCAGCGGCACGATCATCAGCCCGCCCGGCAGTTTCTCCAGCGTTCGTTTGATGGGCAGTTGCATGGTGGGACGGCGTCGTGGAGCTCAGCGGCCGGGCCAGATCTCCACCGGCCAGCTATAGCTGCCCGGCTTGATGGCCACGCGCGGCCGCACGGTGCCCGCCGGCGTAAACACGCCGACGCCGCTGGCCGCCACCTCGCACGCGCGCAGCCGCGTCCAGCCGAGCGCGCGTACCACGGCGGCCGCCGTGGCGCCGCCTTCAAGCAGCAACCGGTCGGTCTCGATTCGGCGCACGACCTCGACGACGGTGCCGGCCAGCGCGCTGACCAACTCGCCCGGACTGCGGCCGCTCGTCGCCGGACCATCGCCGATGCCGATCAACGCCGTCCGCGCTGCGCGCCACGCCGCACAGATCGCCGCCACGTCGTGCGGCTGCGGAAACACCGCGACGCCGCGCGCCCGCGCCTCGGCCCGCCGCACGCTCCACGCCGCCGCGCTGCCGCACACCACCAGGACCGAGCCGTTGCCCGCAGATGCCGCGGAGCCTGCGCTCACCGCCGCGCGCGCTGCGCCGCGACGACGCAGCAGCGCCTCAAAGAAATCCACGCCGCCCACCGGGAGCGTGGTTTCATCCAATCCGAACGCATGGGCATCGACGTCGCCCGGAGTCTCGGTGTTCGGCACCACCACCCCGGTGAGCTCTCCACCCAGCAACTCGGCGACACGCGCGGTCGTGCGCGGGTGTTCGGGATCACGGGCGAACTCCGTCTGATCCAGTGGTTGCTCGCCGACAAAATACTCGCCGTTGCGAACCACGCGGCCGCGCGACGGATTTGCCGGCACCAGCACGGCGCGCCGCCGGTTCAGCGCCGCCATGACCGCCTGCGTTTCGCGCCGCACGTGACCGCGCAGCACCGAGTCGCATTTCTTGTAGACCCAGTCCGGACGCGCCGCCGCAACCTGGCGCGCGATCGCGGCGACGACCGCTTCCGCAGCCTGCGGCGCCAGAGAGCGCGAGTCCGTGTCGACGCACACGACTTCGGCCTCGGTGTCGGGCTGGAAACTGGTCTGCACCTCCGCGCTGAATCCACGGCGGAGCGCCGCGCCGGCGAGTTCGGCCGCCCCGCTGATGTCATCCGCCAGCACCACGATCATACCGAGAGCCGCGCCGTGCCGCGGGAGCGCTTTGCCTTCATCGGTGAGTTGCCGGTTCTTTTGCGCTGAGCTTGGCCGCCAATCGCACCGCTTCGAACAAGCTGTTCGGATTCGCCCGCCCCTGCCACGCGATGTCGAACGCCGTGCCGTGATCCACGCTGGTGCGGATCACCGGCAGACCGAGCGTCGTGTTAATCGCCGAGTCGAACGCCAGCGCTTTCAGGGGAATGTGCCCTTGGTCGTGATACATGCAGACGAACGCGTCCGTCTGCTTCCGCCGGCTGGCGAGGAAGGCCGTGTCGGGCGGCAACGGCCCGATCACCTCGATGCCCTTGCTCCGCGCGGCCGCGATGGCGGGCGCGATGAAACGCTCCTCCTCCCGCTGGCCGAACAAGCCGTGTTCGCCGGCGTGCGGATTGAGCCCGCACACCGCGAGCCTTGGCGCGCGCCCGCGGATCCGCTGCATGGCCTCGGCGGTCAGCTCGATCACGTCGACGATGCGCGGGACGTTGAGCAGCGCCGGCACCTCACCGTAGCCGACGTGCACGGTGACGAAGCTGCACGTCAGCTCCGGCGACGTGAGCATCATGCACGAGCGTGCTGCGCGCATCCGCTCCGCGAAAATCTCCGTGTGGCCGGGGTAGTTGTGCCCGGCGAGATGCATCGCCTCCTTGTTGAGCGGTGCCGTGGCCACGGCGTCGACCTGCCCGGCCAGTGCCGCTTCGATCGCGGCGATCACGCTGCGAAACGCCGCTTCGCCGCAGCGCGCGTCAACCCGGCCGGGCACGACGTCGTCGGCCGCGAGCAGGCCCAGATCCAGCACGCTCGGCTGGATCACCTCCGCAAACCCCTGCGTCCACGTATCCGGCTTGAGGATCGGTGCGTAGAATGGGATTCCCAACAGCGCCGACACGCGCCGGAGCACGCCGACATCACCGAACACCACGGGGACGCCCACCTGCGCGAGCTCGGGATTGTTCAGCAGCCGCAGACACGTCTCGGGGCCGATTCCGGCCGGATCGCCCATCGTGACGGCGATGCGGGGCAGCGCGGATTTCGTCATGGGCTGGGGGTGGCGGTGGTGACGCATGCGCTACGCCGCGCTCGAGGCCGCCCAGAGGTTGATGTTTCCTTCCTGCGCGTGCTGGTCGATCCGGGCGAGCTCCTCGGCCGAAAACGTCGTATTCTTCAGCGCGGCCACACAGTCGTCGATCTGCGCCAGTTTGCTGGCACCGATCAACGCGCTCGTCACCCGCCGGTCCTTGAGCACCCAGGCGATCGCCATCTGGGCGAGCGTCTGGCCGCGTTCGCGAGCGAGCTGGTTCAACGCGCGAATCCGCGCGAGATTCTCCTCGGTCAGGAACGCCGGTCGGAGCGTGGTGTTCGCTTTCACCCGGCTGTCCGCCGGCTGGCCGGCGAGATACTTGTCGGTCAGCATGCCCTGCGCGAGCGGCGAAAAAGCGATGCAGCCGATCCCCTCCGCGTCCAGCGTGTCGAGCAGCCCGTCGCGCTCCACCCAGCGGTTCAGCAGCGAATAGCTCGGCTGGTGAATCAGGCAGCGCTGGCCGAATTCGCGCAGCAACGCCGCCGCCTCCTTCGTGCGCTGGCTGTTGTAGGAAGAGATGCCAACATACAGCGCCTTCCCGGAACGCAGCACCTGATCGAGCGCGCCCATCGTTTCCTCCAGCGGGGTGTTCGGATCGACGCGGTGGGAGTAAAAGATGTCGACATAATCGAGCCCCATGCGCTTGAGACTCTGGTCGAGGCTCGCGAGCAGATATTTCCGACTGCCCCACTCGCCATACGGTCCCGGCCACATGAGATAGCCGGCCTTGGTGGAGATCACCAACTCGTCGCGCAAACCGGCAAAGTCGGTGCGCAAGATCTCGCCGAAATTCTGCTCCGCCGAGCCCGGCGGCGGCCCGTAGTTGTTGGCCAAGTCGAAATGGGTGATGCCCAAGTCGAACGCACGCCGGCACATCGCCCGCGCGTTTTCCAGCGGCGTCACGCCGCCGAAATTGTGCCACAACCCCAGCGAGATCGCCGGCAACTTCAGCCCGCTTCGTCCGCAGGTCCGGTAAGTCATCGCAGCGTAACGGTTCTCCGCAGGGACGTAGCTCATGGCTCAAGTTCATGACTCACGCGCGGATCCAACAAGCCCGTTTCGTGCGATTTTTGAGTCATGTCCCGCGTGCAGTTTCGCCGCCCCGGCCCCACGCGACCGCGGGTGGACGCGCCCACGCACTGGATGATGACACGCGTGATCAGGCCGGGCTCCGATAGCCGCACCCGGCGGCGGGCCCGTAGCGCCGGCGCGCGTCGCGCGTAAGCTTCGGCAGCGACCTTCGCGGGCCGCTGCAACCGCAATCCCCGAACCCACTAAACCATGAAATCCTCCCTGCATTCAAAGGTTCTGGCCGGCGTGTTTTCCCTGTTCGCGCTCCCGCTCGCCTTCGCCGGTGACGCGAGCCAGAAGTTCGCCAAGATGGACACGAATGGCGACGGCCAGATCTCGCGCTCGGAATTTCTCGCCGGCGCGAACCAGAAATTCGCGACCATGGACGCCAACCGCGACGGCGTCATCACCGCCGCGGAACTGGAGACCAAGAAATCCAGCACCCACGGTGACAAGCACCGTGACGACATGTCGGCCAGTAGCCAACTGAAGCTGATGGACCAAAACGCCGACGGCCAGGTAACGACGGCGGAACACAACGCGCATGTCGAAGCGGTGTTCGCCAAGATGGACACGAACCAGGATGGGTCGCTGAGCAAAGACGAGCTCGAGAGCGGCCACGAAATGAAGAAAAAGCACTAACGCGATTGAGCCGAAGTAGCATGCGTCTTCACCTAGCTGCTTCGTAGCCGCACGGTTCGCCATACGGGCCGCGTCGCGACCGACGCGGTCACGCCGCAGGCGGATTCGGGCGCGACGTTCCGAAGGTGATCAGTTCAGCCCGCGATTGGACCGTCGCGGGCTTTTTTTGCGGCGGAGCGCGACGGCGCCGCGAGCCGACGTTGCTCAGGCTCCCGCCGCCTGATTGCGGCCGATCAACCAGCGCAGTCGTTCGCCGATGGCTTCAGCCGCCGCGATCATCTCGTCCGCCTCCCCCGGCGCCAGATAGATCCGGCAGTTACGCCGCCACAGATCCAGCCACGCTTCGAAATGGCGCGGTTCGAGTCCGAGCGGGAAATGCCGCTGCGGCATCGGGCCATCGTAGCGCATCGGACCGCCGGTGACGTTCGACCAGAAGTTCCCGATCTTCTCGAGATGCGCCGGCCAATCGCTGATTTGCGCGGCGAAGATCGGGCCGATCTCCTGGTGCTGGCGCACGTCGGCGTAAAAATGCCGCAGCAGCCGCATCAACTGCGGCCGGCCGCCGAGTCGCTCGAAAAGGGAGTCCGTTGTTGTCTGCAAATCCACCCTGCACCTTAGCGCAGGCTCGCCAAAAGTCATCCGCGGGACGCGATTCAGCCGCGAATCCGATCGCTGGCAGGGGCCGACTCCGCAGCACGCCCGCCGAGCGTCGGCCCGATCGTCGACGCGCTTCCCATCACTTCGCGCCAAAGCTCGGGTTCGCCCGGAAGCCCATGCTGGCGCAGGCGGGCCTCGATCTCCGCGGCCGTCGGCTCGACGATCGCGTGCCGCGGATCGGCGGGAAGATCCGGCCGGATCCTACGCGTCAGCGCCCAGCAGGCCCACGCGCGCCAGCGGCGTTGCTCTTTGCGCGGCTCGTTCACCCGGCCGGCATAGTGTTGGAAATGCACCCGCGGATTGCCCATGAACACGCCGTCGGGCGTATGTGTGATGATCCACGCCATCGCCGCATACGGCAGCGGCCACCATCGAAGCTCGGCCTCGTCACCCTGCAGCTCCGCACTGAACGCGCGATCGAGGCAGAGCATCGCCCGCGCGGCCAATCCCCGCGTCCACAATGATTGCGCATAGGCCAGGCAGGCCGCGTAGAATTCCGCCCTGCGATGCTGCTCTCGAAACGCATGCAGCGTCCGCCAGTCCAGCTCGCCCGGCGCGACCGGAAGCGTGGGACAGGGCGGAAATCGGAGCGGCATTCGTCGGCAAGAGATCTGGATACGTGCCGCGGTCAAGGCTTCGGTTCCAAGTGGCACGGGCGAATCGCCCACCAAGTTCTTCCGCGGTTGGGCGGCATTGGGCCTCCCGCTCGTGAACTGCGCCGCGGCCGGGCTCCGGGCTCGATCCGCTGGCTCAATCCCTTGCGGCCAAGGACGGCCGCGCTCCCACGAACGCGTGGCGCCAACCGATTCGCTCCACCGACGGATGTGATGCTACACCTGTAACACAATATCGGTATCACCCCCGGCCGGCGGTGGGGCGCGGCGTGGACGCGAAGACGGCACATTCTCGCGCATCGCCGCACGAATCTTCGCTTGGCGTGCGCCGCGGTTTCGCTGACAACACTGCGTCTGAATGCGATGACCGACACTCCTCCCCCGGCCGCGGCGCCGACCGTGCATACGGTCAGCCGCTGGAAACGCGTTCTACTGTGGCCGCTGGTCCGACTGGTGCGGTTGTGGGGCATGAGCCTGCGCTTCGAGACCACCTCGGAGGATGTGCGCAACTGCGCGAAGTGCGACGTGCCAGTGGCCTTCGTGCTCTGGCACAACCGACTGTTTCTCGCGTCCGAGATTCACCGCCGCTACCGACCGCATCGGCCGCTCTACGCGCTGATCAGCGCCAGCAAGGACGGCGCGTTGCTGACCGCGTTCTTCGCCATGGTCGGCGGCATGCGCGCCGTCCGCGGCTCGACCAGCAATTTTGGCCGCGAGGCCGCCACCGCGCTGGTCCAGGCGCAGCGCGAGGGGCACGACATCGGCATCACGCCCGACGGGCCCCGCGGTCCGTGCTACGATTTGAAGCCTGGCGCCGTGATCGTGCCGCGCCGCACCGGTGCGCCCGTGCTGCTGATCGGCGGCGAGTTTACCTCGGCGTGGCAGCTCAAAAGCTGGGATCGTTTTTACCTGCCGCTGCCGTTTTCGCGCGTGCGACTGCACTGCGAGCTGATCGAGAACGAACGGCTCGCGGATCGCGATGCCGCGATCGAGCTCATCCGTTCCCGACTGCTCGCGCTGAACCCGGATCGCGGCTAGACGGTATTCAAGCTCCTCCGCCTGATCCGAATTCCTGCGCTCACGCAGATAGCGGAAGGCCTCCGTGCCTGCCGGCTTCCACGCGCTACGGTCGGCAGGCGGGGACGCCTGCCGTTACATGATCGGCCTGGCTCGCGGGTTGCTGTCGCTCGTCTAGAAAACCGGCGCGAGGGTGACATGCGAGGCAGGGGCGATGGTGAAATCCTCACCGGTGCACCAGACCTCGTCGTTGATGAGAAACTTGAACACGAACGGTCGGGCCGATTCGCCGAGTTCAACGGACCAGCGATCGTCGGCCACGCAGTCCATCCGCACGCCCTTTTCCCAGCTCAGGCCAGGGCCTTCCCCGCGGATGAACAGCGAGTTGCCGAATCCAACGTCAATGTTGGCCATGATCGTCGTGACAACCGCCGTGGGCGCCACCGGAGCGGCAGGCACGGGGTTCGTCTTGCGGACGGTCTTCGTGGTCTTTTTCGCCGGGGTGAGCGCTTTGGTTACTTTGGTCGTTTTTTTCATGGATTTCCTGGTTGAAACCAACTTCGAGCCTAGCGGCTTTGCGGCCGAAAAAAAGCAAATACAAGACCAGTTCGGATCGTCGCGACGATTTTACACGAGATCGCCAACAGGGTGAGATCTACCGCCGCGCCATGGCGTCCGCGCCTCCCTGTAGCCGGCCTCGCTGAGGCCGGATCAAAACCACCGCGAACCGGCTGCCGCTTTACGTGGCTTCGGTCGCCTGTCCTTCATCGCTTCCGCAAAGGAGTATGAGGCCGGACCGGGGTCGGCGACCCCGGCTACACCCCTCGCCTCGCAGGCCTGATACGCAGCCCGGAACCGTAGCGCCGGTCGGAGACCGGCGTTACCGCACAATCTCGTAGTGCAGCGTGGCCGGGCCCTCCCGCGTGGAGAAACTGAGCCAGCCGTCGCGCACTTCGCTCGGGACTTCCGCCGCGTGACTCCCGTCCGGCGCGAGCGCGAACACGCGCGGCGCCGCCCCCGCGCCGACGCGCAGCCGCACCGTCGCCGGTACACGCTCAGCGATGGTGGGACCGTGGCCCCAGCTTTCACCGATCGAGGTGCGCACGGCGTTCCACTTGACGGCTTGATTCTCCGCGCGTGCGCCGAGCGTGACGAGTAATCGGTCCGCGTCCGGCAGGGCGCGGCCGTCGAGCGCCACGGCGGTCAGTGCGGCGAAGTTCAGCCCAAACTCATCGGACGCAATCGCCAGCGCCCCGGCTTCCGCGCTGCCGCCGCCCACGTAGCCGACAATCGCGGCCGCCTGTGGCGCCTGCGCAAGAAACACCGCTCCGCGCGGGGTCTGCGTCATCGTAGCCGGGGTGACGCCGGCCGCCGAGCGCACGACATGCGTCTTCTCTCCGCTGCCGAGCAGTCGCTCGCTGACGCTCAACCGCGTCGTGAGAAATCCCAGATCCTCGCCCGGCTGCGCCCGCAGCCACGCGACGTCGACGTGATCCGCTTCCTGCCACACCGGCGCGCGCACGAAGAGTTCCCGCGCCGCTTGAGCCACGGGGATCAGGTGCTGACGAAACGACCGCGTCGCAAACGGAGCGAAGCCCCACTTCACCGGATGATGATTTTGATCGAAGAACGTCCGGATGGGGCCGCCCTCTTCTTCCGCACCCAATCCAACGATGTCGAACGGGTAAATTGCGTCCCAGTCCTGCACGCTGCCGAAGCCGGCCAGCAGCGGATACATCTCGCAGGCGAAATCGCTCGGCGCCGGGTTGTCGATTTCGGTCACGCTAAAAGGCTTCCCGCTCACGCGCAGCAGCGCGATCCCGCCGATCTCGCCGGCCCAGCGCGGCGAGAACTCGGCAACCTGGGGCGTGTTGATGATCGTGAAATTGCCGAGGTCGTAGGCATTGTTCCAGCCGCCGAAATCCGGGTGCTGCCAATACGCGTGCGCATCGATGAATTCGGACGCGCGCTCGCGCGCCAGTCCCGCGATCCCGCCGTAGTTGGCCTGCGTGCACACGATCGGGACGCGCACGTGCAGCTCGTCACGGAGATACTGCCGCATCTCCGCCACGTAGCTGACCTCCGTGTCGACGAGGAACGCCAGCCAGTCGCCCCATTGCGCAGGTGTTGCGCCGACCGGGATCGGCACGGTGCCGTCCGCCGGCGACTGTCCCGGACGGAGCCCGATCTGCGCCGCGCCGGAATAGATCCGCAGGTTTTTCACCCACACCTCGCCGGGCTGATGACCGGCAGTGACCGAGAAACGCGAGCCGACGTCCACCACCGAGTGCGCGTTGACCACGAACCGGAACTCCTGCCACTCCGGTTTCAAATCGATCGTGGCGTAGAGTCCGCGGGTCCGCCACTTGTCCGTGCGCCAGCCGGGCTCGTCGCGACCGAGCGTCACCTGCACCGGTCGTGCGGCGTCGGCGCGGGCGGCGAAGGTGACGGTATAGGTAGCACGATCGGTCAGGTTCAATCGATCGAGGTACGCCGCCGCGCGCCAGCGCACGCGATCGCTCAGCGCGGCCCGAAAATGCACGGAGGATTGGTCATTCGGGTTCGAAAGTAGATCGACCTGATTTCCCGGCTGCGCGTCGGCATGCCAGCGGGAATCGCCGGTCAGCGCCGACTTGCCGGACGGCGTGGCCCCCTGCTGCCAGGCAGCAGCCAATGCTTCGACGCCGGGATACCTCTTCGCCAGCCAAGTATTCCAGAGCTGCGTCAGCTCGCCGCGAAACGGCTCGGGCAACTTCTCCAGATCGCGACCGACGTCGCGCGTGCGCAGGCCGAGCAGCGAGTTTTCGTTGTTGATCTCGACGATCGCCACCGCCGGGTCCTCCGCCAGGCTCAGCCCGGTGTAGGGATTTTTCGTGCCGAGCAGCTGGCGAGCGTAGTCTTTCTGCAGCTCGATCATCCGGCGCTGAAAGTAGTCGACGCGTTTGTTGAACGTCGGTGTCTGCGCGATCGATTCCGGGAATCCGTCAGCCGTCGAAAACGTCCGCGAGACCTTCAGGTTTACGTTCGAGTAAATCCCCTGCCGCTTCAACTCGGCGACGAGCCGGTGCAGCTTGTCGAGCTGCTGCGGATCGATCTGGATGCGCCGCGGATCGTCGGGCGACCAGAGGCTGCCGCGCGATTGCACGGACCAGTTGTTGTCGAGGTGATGCAGCCGCACGATGTTGATGCCGCCTTTCGCCATTCGGCGCGCGAGCCGTTCCGCCGTGGCGGCGTCCGGGAAGTTTTCGTTGCTGCTGAGATTAGCGCCCCAGAATCGCAGCGCGCCGCCCTGCTCCGTGACGAAATGTCCGTCCCGCACCTCGACACGGCCGAGCGAACCGGCGGGTCTGGCGTTCAGCTCGCTCGCATCGAGCGCACTGCCGTCCTGCGGCTCGACCGCCGGCCAGAGGAACCAGCCTGCGGGCACCGCCTCGGCGCCAAGGACGGCGGTGGCGGACATCAGGAGCAGGAAGACGAGGGTGACTGGAGAGCGCATGAGGTCAGACTATGCCCCGCGGCGCCGGAATCCAGAGCCGACCCGCCTCTTTTCGAACAATCGCGCCGCACCGTCAGCGAAATCGCGTCAGCCGATCAATTGCGCCTGTAACTCGCGAAAGCCCGCCGCATCCAATACGCTGGAGGACCGCCGCACCAGGCAGAGCTCGCGATCACGCCAGCACTCATCGCCACCTCGCGGCGAGTCGACCACACACGATGAAAGACTATACTTATTTGATCATTGGCGGCGGCATGACGGCGGATTCGGCGATTGCCGGAATCCGGGAGCTGGACGCGACCGGCAGGATTGGGCTGATCAGCGCCGAGCCAGATGGACCTTACGATCGCCCACCGCTCAGCAAAGGGTTGTGGAAGGAGCAGCCGCTGGAGGCCGTGGCCCGCCATACGGACAAGAAAAACGCCGCGCTGCACCTGGGACGCACGGTCCTGCAGATCGACGTCGGCCGCCGGCAGGTGCTCGACGATGCGGGAGAGGTCTACCACTACAGCAAGCTCCTGCTGGCGACGGGCGTGCGTCCACGCCGACTCAATTCCGCCAGCGAGCGGGTGATCTACTACCGGACTTTGGCGGACTACCACCGGCTCCGGGCCGCAACGGGCCCGAAGCGACGATTCGCCGTGATCGGGGCCGGCTTCATCGGATCCGAAATCGCTGCTGCGCTCACGATGAACGGCCAGCAGGTGGTCATGGTTTTCCCAGGGCACGGGATCGGCGGCAGCATTTTTCCCGCGGGACTCGCGGACCACGTCACCGAACACTATCGACGGAAAGGCGTGGAGGTGCTGCCGCGCACGAGGGTGTCGGGGATCGACGAACGCGGTTCGCAGCTCGTCGTCAGGACTGACAGCGTCGGCGAAATCCTCGTCGACGGCGTGGTGGCTGGCGTGGGCGCGGAACCGAACGTCGAGCTCGCCCGCACCATCGGGCTGGGCCTCGACGACGGCATCGTGGTCGACGAGTTTCTCCGCTCGACCCATCCGGACATCTACGCCGCAGGTGATGTGGCAGCGTTCCCGAGTCCATTCCTGCACCGCCGGCTGCGCGTCGAGCACGAGGACAACGCGAATACGATGGGCCGCTTGGCCGGTCGCAACATGGCCGGCGCAAACGAGCCCTACCATCATTTGCCGTTCTTCTATTCCGATCTTTTCGAATTTGGCTACGAGGCCGTCGGCGACCTCGATCCGCACCTGGAAACGGTCGCGAATTGGACCCGCTCCAACGAAGAAGGCGTGGTCTATTATCTCGATCAGGGGCGCGTTCGCGGCGTGCTGCTCTGGAACCAGTTTGGCCAGGTGGACGCCGCCCGCGAACTGATCGCGGCGCAACGGCCCTTCTCGACCGAAGAACTCATGCACCGAATCCCGGTCGCTACACCAACCTCAACACCCAGCGGCTAGCTCCGGCGGGCGTCGCCGCAGCTCCACCTCACCTTTTCTCATGGACACAAAATCACCCCGCGACCTCTCGGTCGTCGCGCACGCACCTGATCTAGCCGAGATCGCCCGCCACTACGCCGCAATCATCACGGAGATTGGTGGCGATCTGAGCTCCGCGGGAATGCGCGACACGCCGCTGCGCGCCGCGAAGGCATTGGTGGAGATGACCGAGGGCGCGCGGACCGGCACCGAGCGGTTGCTGACCATGTTCGAGGCCGAGTGCCACCAAGCCGTGTGCAACGACATGGTGATCGTGGAAGGCATTCACGAAGTCGGCCTCTGCGAGCACCACCTGCTGCCGATCATCATGTCCATCACGATCGCCTACATTCCGGACAAGAAGATCATCGGCCTGTCAAAGCTGCCGCGGATCGCCGGTCACTTTGCGCGGCGGTGGCAGAACCAGGAGCGCACGGCGCATCTCATCGCCGAGTTTCTCGAAAACCTGGTGCAGCCGCTCGGCGCGGCCGTGTTCATCGCGGGCAAGCACATGTGCGCGATGGCGCGCGGGGTGCGCGACACGCATTCGGTGATGAAGGTCAACGTGCTGCACGGTGCGTTTCAGCACGATGTGAACCGTCGCAACGAACTCCTGATGCGGCTCTCGCCGGGTTCCGCCGCCGGGTTCGGCTGGTAGATCACCAGCGGCGTTCTTTCGCGCGCCGCTTCGGCTAGCTCCCCGCCCGCTCGACCGGAGCGCCCCGCCAGCAGACCTTGCCGCAGGAGCATAGTCCGCGCACCGACGAAGGCGGGGGCTACGAAATGGACGCCGCCGGTGGGGGGCTCGACTCCTGCCCTGCGGACGCCTGCAGTGGCAACTCGACGGTGAAGGTCGCGCCCTCCCCTGCTCCGCCGCTCTCGGCCGTCAACGAGCCCCCAAGTTCCTTCGCGACCAGGGCGCCGCTGTGCAGCCCGAAGCCGTGGCCGTCCTTCCGCGTGGTATAGCCGTGCGCGAAGATCCGGCTGAGCGATTCGCGCGGAATCCCGATGCCGTTGTCCACCACTGCCACCCGCGCGCGCCCGTCCGCTTGGGTCACACGGAGAATAATCTTCCGGTCCGGGCGGTTGCTTTCCTTGCAGGCATATTTGGCGTTTTGGATCAGGTTCACCAGAATCTGCATCAGCTTGTGCCGGTCGGTCCGCAGCACCGGCTGAGCCTGGTAGTCGCGATCGAGCGTGATCTGATGTCGGGCGAGCTCGAGTTCATACATGCGCAATGCGTCGTCGACGACGTCCGTGAGCGGCATGCTCTCCGCGACTCCCGCCACCTTGGCGTAGCTCTGCTGCATCGCGACCACCTCCTTGATGTGGTCGACATTCTTGCGCAGGTGCTCGAGTTCGCGGGCGATCTCGTCGCGCTCGGCCGTGAGCTGCGAAGAAAGCAACGCGAAGAACTCCGGCAGTTTCCGGCCCTTCGGATCGCTCACCAGGAATTCCGCCAGGTCGCCCGCGTGTGCCTGGAGCATGGCCACCGCCTTTTCGAGGTGGTCGAGCCGCGCGTTGCGCATTTTTTCGCTCACCAGCGAGGCCGACACGTTCACGCTGTTAAGCACGTTGCCGACGTTGTGGAGCACGCTCGTGGCCACCTCGGCCATGCCGGCTTGGCGCGAGGTCACCAGCAGCTGCCGGTGCGCCTCGATCAGCTTTGCCTCCGCCTCTTTTAGCATCGTGATATCTTTCGAGATGCCGAACGTGCCGATAATTTCGCCGGCCTTGTTGCGCAGCGGCATCTTGCTCGTGAGGAGCCAGCGCTTGTTTCCGGCCTGCTCCGACTCCACCTCGACCTGGCCAATCAGCGGCTGGCCCGTGCGGATGATCTCCTGTTCGCCGGCGAGCGCTGCCCGCACGTCGCTGTCGGGCATCAACTCGGCGTCCGACCGGCCGATGAGCGCACCCGAGGAGCTCAACCCAAGCGCTTCCGCGCGCGCCTGGCTCGCCTTGAGGTAGCGCGATTCGGTGTCTTTGAAATAGATCTGGTCGGGCGAACTATCGAGCAGCGTGGTCAGGAGCGCGTGCTCGTGCGCCAACTCCGCGGTGCGCTCGGTGACTTTCGTTTCGAGGAGGTCACGCTCGGCCTGCAGCTTCAGCCGCGCAACCTCCATGTGCCGGACGCGCCAGCGGTGGCCGCCGACCACCGCGGCGAGGCTCACGAGTCCACAGAGCGCATAAAACCATCCGGTCTCATGGAACGGCGGCAGCAGCCGGAAGCTCAGTTCCGCGCCCGTCGTGTTCCAGACGCCGTCGGCGTTGCAGGCCTGCACCTGAAACGTGTAGTTACCCGGCGCGAGCCGGCTGTAGAGCGCGGAGCGCCGCGGGCCCGCGTCCACCCACTCCTCCTCCAGCCCGTGCAGCCGGTAGCGGGCGCGCAACTTGCGGGGCGCGATGTAGCTCAGCGCGGTGAAGGTGAACTCGACCCGATTCTCTCCGGGCTGCAGCACCAGTTTCTCCGTGACGGGACGCTCCTCGCCATTGACCCGCACCTGCTCCAGATGCACCGGCGGCGCGATCGGGTTCCGGAAATATTTCGTCGGATCAATCGTCATCACGCCGAGGGGATTGGGAAACCAGATCCGGCCGTCGTTCGAGCGGCAGCCCGAGAAGCCCTGATCCGTGCGGTCGGTGAACTTCACCGCCTCGAGCCCACCGAACAGCTCGGCCCCGAGTTCGACCGGCTGTCCGTCCGCGATCGCATTGAGTTTTTCGCGCGCAGCCCGAAATACGCCGCGACCCGATGAGATCCAGAAGTTTCCTACCTCGTCCGGCACGATCGCGAAGATCCGTTGATCCGGCAGCCCGTCCGCCAACCGTACGTTCGCTACACGCTCATCCTTGATCCGCGCGAGTCCGGTCGGCAGTCCCGCCCACACCGCGCCGTCGACGTCGACGAAGACAAAGTGCACGCGGTCCGACGACAGCCCCTGCGCCGGGCTCCAGCGTGTCACCAATCCGTCGCGAATCCGCGCCACTCCGCTGTTGGTCCCCGCCCAGATCGTTCCGTCGGCGTTGACATACAGCCGGTTGATCCAGCCGAGATTGGGATCCTGCCCCGGCTGGAATTCGAACGGCTGCAATCCGCCCTCGCGCAGCCGGTAGAGCATCCAGCCCACGCCGACCAACACGCTTTCGTGGTCCTCCGTCATCGCATCCGGCCACAACTCCGTGTGCACGCGGTAGAGCAGCCTGTCGTCGCGGAACACATGGATGTTCCGATCGCCGTCGCCCACGTAGAGGTCGCCGTTCCGCGCTTCAAAAATCGTGCGCTGGTAGGGATTCGGCAGCAACTCGCGATCCGTGATGTTGTGCGCCCGCCGCCCGTCAAAATACGACACCCCGGACGCCATCGCCGCCCACACGCCGCCCGCCCGCGCCGGAGTCACGGCGATGGCACTGCCTTCGAGCAGCCCCTCGGGCTTCGAGAAGATCGGGAACTTCAGGTCCGTCAACTGGCTCAGCCCCTCAGGGGTGCCGACCCAAAGGCTGCCCTCGCGGTCCTCGAATAGGCTGAACACGTTGTCGCTCGCCAGCCCTTCCGCCTTGCCGAGGAAAGTGAATTCGCCATCGGCGTATCGACCGAGCCCCCGGCTCGTCGTGCCGAACCAGACCACGCCCTGCCGATCCACGAGCACAGCGCTCACCGGCATCTCCGTGAGCAGGACCTCGGTTCGCTCGGCCCCCGGCGCGAGTCGGCGCAAGGATCGCGCCGTCGCCAACCAGATTGCCCCGCGCGCATCGCTCGTCAGGGCGACCGTCGAATACCCGCGCAGCGACTCGTCGCGCAGCTCATGCAGGCTTTTGCCATCGTGATAATAGAGTCCGCTGCCTCCGGTCCCCACCCACATGCGCCCCGCAGCGTCTTCGTGCAATGCAAGCACGGTCCCGCTCGGCTGGACGCTCTCCGCATAGAAACTTTCCGCCGGCCGGTCCTTCACCCACCGGTTGAGTCCGTTGACGGTACCGGTCCAGATCGCGCCGTCGCGGCCGACGAGGATCGTGCCCGCCGCGATTCGTGGATCCTGAAAGCGAGCGTCGTCGATGGGACTGAATTTCTGGCCGTCAAAGCGGCCGAACCCGCCGCGGTTGATCGCGAACCAGAGCGCCCCATCTGGCGCAATGGAGAGCTTGGCGACGTCCTGACCGCCGGCGTACGGCAGGGTGATCGGCACCACCTTGAACTCGAGGCCGTCGAACCGCACCAGCCCGTTTTGCGTGCCGAGCCAGATGAAACCGTCGGGCGTCTGCACCACGTCGCCGATCTTGTCGGCCGGCAAGCCGGTTTGCCGCGTCCAGCTCTGCACGTTGAATTGGCGGATCGACTTGGCCGGATCCAGCGCGAACGCCGGCGTGACGGCCGCGAGGAGTGCAGCGACCAGCCCCAGCCACGCCGCGCGCACAGGCCAAGACCGAGGGCCGCGAGGCGCGACCAGGCGCGCGCCAGAGGAAAACCGAAGGTGAGGCTGCAATTTCACCGGGAGCAACGGGGCTGCAATGGGACGAGCGGCCGCATGCGGACACACCCGGGCGGGACGGCCGCGGCGATTCGGCAGCTGAGTGGTGAGCACCTCCAGCCTATCGGCGCACCGGGCCGGGTCTTGAGACGGCAACGTGCCGCCACCGCGCGGACGCCGTCCGCAGCGTTCAGCCATTGGCATCTGGCTCAGGGAAGTGCTCGCGATGCGGAGCCCGGCCGCCCAAGCTTCGGCATGCTCCGTCTCCTCGTTGTCATTGCCTTGCTCGGCGCCGGCGGGCTGCTGCGCGCGCGCGAACACGTTGCGCTGTTGGGAACGTTCACCGACAGGGACAGCCGCGGGATCTACGTCGTGCGGCTCGATGCCGACACCGGCGCACTCTCCACGCCCGAGCTCGCGGCAGAGCTGTCGTACCCCGAGTTCTTCGCGCTGCATCCGAACGGGCGCTTCGTCTACTCGATGGCGCGTGTGCCCGGCGCGGATGGGAAGCCCACCGGGGCGGTCGCCGCGTTTGCGCTCGAACCCGAAACCGGTCGGCTGCAGCTGCTCAACATCGAGTCCACCGGACAACGCTCGCTCTGCCATCTCGCGCTCGATGCCACCCACCGCATGCTCGTCGCCGTCAGCTACGGCGGCGGATATGTCGCCTCGTTTCCGGTGCTGGCTGATGGACGCGTTGGACCAGTCATGACGCTACTGCCGCAGACCGGCCCACTGGGGCCCAACACCGCCCGTCAGGAAAAGCCGCATCCGCACTCGGTGACGCTCTCGCCCGACAATCGCTTCGCCTTCGTGGCGGACCTCGGCGTCGATCGCGTGTTCACCTACCGCCTCTCGCCGGAGGACGGGAGCATCGCACCGCACGAGCCGGCGTTTGCGACCTTCGCGCCCGGCGCGGGTCCGCGACACACGAAGTTTTCCGGGGACGGCACGTTCTTCTACGTGCTCGACGAGCTCGACTGCACCGTCACCTCCTGCCGCTACGATGCGCCGCGCGGTGTCGTTGAGCCCTTCGAACGCGTGTCTACGCTGCCGGCGGATTTTTCGGGCCAGAACACGACCTCCGAAATCCGCGTGCATCCCAACGGTCGTTTCGTCTACGCCGCGAACCGCGGTCACGACAGCCTGGCGGTATTCGAGCGGAATGCCGAAACCGGTTCACTCACGCGCGTCGAGATCGTTCCGTGTGGCGGCAAGACGCCGCGCAACTTTTCGCTCACGCCGGACGGACGCTGGCTGCTCTGCGCGCACATGGATTCGAACACGCTCGCCGTCTTTCGTGTCGATGCCGCGACCGGCCGGCTCACCCGCACCGGTCCGACCGTCGCCGTGCCCCGCGTCGTCTGCGTGCAGTTCGTGAACTGAACGCTGTCGGTAAGGGTCTGCCGAAAAATCGAACAGCTCCGGCATTCGACTCCCCTAGCTCGGAAATTTCATGAACAGGAGTGAAGCTCAGTCCGAAATTTCCGTCCGCCTGCGGCGGAGCGACCTTGTCGCGGCGGCCCCGACATCGTCGGCCCGGATGGGCTAGAGCCTTCGCCCGTAGCGGAACGCGTCAGCATTTCGCCTGCCGGCAGCAGCGAAAAGTTCACGCTTCCGCTACCACGGCGAGAGCTCGCAACTATCGACCCGCCTCGATGGCAGTTTCCTGAACGCGCACAAGCAGCCGGCTGCCGTCGCGACCGGCGACAATCCTTCTGCCATCCGCATCACGGCACTCGAAGCCTTCGGGCGTTTGAGCGAACCCTCGATATGCTCCGTCGTTCATCATCGCCTCGCGAACGCCTGCCAGCCGCGCACTCGCCGCTTCATCACGCGGATAGCTGAAGATGAACTCGCGGCGATCCGCATACACACCGCAGGCCGCCTCAATCGCGCCAAACGCATCGCCCGCTCCGAATACATAAACATTCGAGAGCGCGATCGGACCGCGCAGATACTTGCCGTCCTGCAGCCCCGCTTCCGGCAACCACCGCATGATCGCCGGCCGCTCGCCGACGGTGGTGATGCGCGCCGCGATCGTTCGCGCCGCCTCCGTCAACGCTTGCGCTGCGTTCGCGTCCTCTCCCGTAAGCGTCAGCGACGCATAAAAGTCGCCCTGCCAAAACATGAGGTAGTCACGGAACAGCCGGGCCTCCTGCCCGACGTCCACGGGCGTGCCGCGCGGCGACTGCATCATCGAGTAAATGCCATACGCCGCCGAGACGTCAGCCATCTGGTAGAGCTCGATCTGCAGCGACGCCGCACCGCGTTCGTAACGGCGGGACTCCACCCGCTTGAATCCATACTCCTGATAGATCTCGGCCCCACCGTCGATCAGCTCGAAGAGATCCTGTCCGGCCGCGACGCGCGGCGGCTCCGCCAGCGTCCAGCCGGGCAGCTCGATCGCGCTCATCATCAGTTCGGCCACGGCGCGTGGCTCGAGCTTCGCGTCAGCTGCTGCCGGCGCGTCGGCCAGCGAGAGCGTGGCAACCGCGATGAGCACCCACGCCGCCAGACGTCCAACGTGGCTCCGGCCGCGTTGCCTCGCGTCCGTTCGCGTAATTCGCGGGCAGACTCGCACGGTCACACGCTCTCCTTGCGCACAGTCAGTTTGGTCCAGTCGATCTCGCCGATCTCGTGCTGGAACGCCTGCCGGATCATGTCCACACGCGTGGGCCGCAAATTCAGGAACGTGCTCGCGCAATACGCATCCACGGCCACCGGATCGGTGCCGGCGACGACCGCCCGCGCGTGACCGAGTTCGCCCGGGCCGGCCGGGCCGTTCGTGAGCAAAAATTCCGTGGCATCGCAGACGTTCAGGTCCGGCTTGCGCACGAGATTCACGTCGGCGATGCACTGCGACAGGAACACGACGTCGCCATATTCGCTGCTAGCGCCGGAGCCGTTGTGAAAAAACCGATTGGTCGATCCGCTGCAGGCGCCCATCATGTTTTTCAGGCAGCCGGTGAAGCCGGTGCCAGCGTGGTGCTTCGCGATCGGCACGTTGATCACGACGTCCGCTTCGAGCAGCGCGCGACTGATCTCCGCCTGCTTCAGCGCGCGCCCCTTCGGGATATTGACCGTGGTCCGGCCGCCCGACGCGGATTGCACGCGGGCGAGCGCCGCCGCGCATTGCTCCGCGTGCCGGCTCCGTCGCCAGTAACCACCCGGCGGATCCACGATCGTGACCATCTCCTTCGCGCCGGCGTCGGCGCACGCCTTCACCACCGCGAGCGAAACTTCAGGTGACGTAAACGACCCCGGCTTGGTCCACCAGCGCGGCGCATTGATCAGCAGCGCCACGCGGTGGCCCGGTTTCACGAAACGCGACATCCCGCCGAGCAGCGCCAGCGCGCGGAGCGTGTTTTCGTAATAATCGTCGCCCTCGATGATCCCAAGATCGGCGGGCGCAGCGATGGCCGGGTCGTTCGCAGCGGCAGCCCCGGCCAACCGCGACCACGGAAAGGTGGCGGCAAACGCCAGCGCGCCGAGCCGCGTGGATTGATGGAGAAACTCCCGACGGGTAACCGGAGCGTTCATGGTGGAACAACGAGGCAGACGGAGGGAACGGATTCGACGGACCCAATAACCACCGGCAGCAAAACAGTTTCCCGGTGCGGGGCCAAGCTGCTTGGCTGGACGGTTCTCCCGCCCGGTCGAGCGGCATCGCCGCCGGATCCTTGGAGCGAGCGGACTCAGGCGCGCGTTCCGACTTTTCCCGTGGAGCCGACGGGGGCGCCAGGGTTCGCTGCCGAAGCGGCGACTCGATCGAACGCCGGCTCGATCGTTCAACGAGCGGTGATCAGTCTCACCGCGATCTTCGACGGCGTCTCCGCCTGCGTGAAACTGATCAGCGCGTGCGGCGGTCCGTCGCCATGCAGCAGAGCCATCCGCGGAAATCCGCCCGAGCGCGCGTCCGATGCCTCCGCGATCGCTACCGCGTCCGAAATCTCTCCGCGCGGAGAAATTTCCCGCAGGTAAATCCCTCCGGCGTGCTCCGGGCCGGCTCCTTCGAGCCACGAAATCCACGCGGCGCCGCCGGGCAGCACGATGGCATCCACACGGCCGACCGGGCGACCGAGATCAATCCGCTGGGCTGCGGTGAAGCCGCCTGTGCCGAGCCGACTGGCCAGAACTCGCCGGGTTGCGCCCGCGGCCGTGAACCACGCCGCGGCCACGTGCTCGCCTGCGCTGCCGATTTGCGGCCCATTGACCGGGCAACCGGTGAGCGCCCACCCGTCGTCATGCACGGGCTGCGGCGCAGCCCACCGGCCGTCGCGAAACCGCGTCCACCGGATATCGCGAATCTCATCGCGGGTTCGCCCGCGATACGCCAGCAAGGCACTGCCATCGGCCGTCGCGCTCAGCGAGAGCTGGCAACAATCGCACACGCGTTCGTCGACCAGCATGTCCGGTCCCGGCTCCTCCAGCACGCGAGCATACAGCGTCTGCCGCTCGTCGCCCGCTACGCGCGCACGCCCGTCGAGCCAAGCCGCGAGCACGCGTCCGTCGGGCAGCGGCTGCAGCGCGACGAACTCGACCGATGCGCTCTCGCGGGTCACGGGTTGCCGATCGCTCCATGTGACGCCGTGATCCGCCGAGGTGCTGAAAACCGCCTGGTAGCTCGCTCCCTCGCCTCCGTGCCCATGACTGCCGACCGACCACACTGCGGTCATCCGAGCCGGTTGAACCGCGAGCACCGGAAAGTCCGCCCAGTTGACGAACCAGCCCGTGCCTTCGGCAATCACGCGCACCGGCCCCCAACTCATGCGCGCCGCATCGAACCGCGCACATTTCAAAACATGCCGATCACCGGCAGTCGGCTCGACCCAGGACAACCAGGTTTCTCCCTCCGCCGAAGTCACGAGCGACGAACCCGTCGCCCCAGGTCCGCACGGCGACGTCATCACCGTGACCTCCGGGGCCCAATCGGACGAAGTCGCTCCGCTCGCGCTGGCCGCGTGCAGTCCAGCCGCCAGCCCGAAGGCGAACGCGGCCCGCGCCAGCCACGTGGCCATCCGGCGGCGCGGCTTCGCCCACGCATCCCGACGAGCGAGCTGTGCGCAAGCCTGACAGTGGTTCGAGTGAAGCATCGGGATTCGCGCGCGACCAGTGATCGGGCCCTGGGGTGCGCCGCGCAGAATCAGCATCGAATTCCCTCGCGCGCAAATCGCGTTCGGACCGTGCACCCCTCGGCTCGCACCCGCCGCGCTCAAATCATTTTCCCCGCTTGCGCCAGGGACCTGATCGGCTGATGGTGGCCGCGGGTTCGAAGCAGGCGCTTCGGAGGCAATTGAAACAGTCGGGCCGCTGTTTCGCTCACCGGCTGTGTGGGCATCGGCCACTCGCCTCGGCGATCAGGACCGCTCCCGCGCGGCACTCCTTGCCTCGATGAAGTCATCTACCGAATCGCCCAACCTCGAAACCACCCACTCGCCCGCCCCTGCCACCGACCAATGGCACGGCCATGTCTCCGATGATGTGAGCGCCACGTCCGGCCCGCTCCCCAAGGCGTCGCTCACCGCCACCGACCACGAGCTGGTCATCGTGGGTCCGCGCACCACCTACCGCGTCGAGCGAACCGCGGTGACGCGCATCGGACGTGGCCAGTTGTACCCCTGGCTGTTCGGCGGCCTGCGGATCCGACACAACGTGCCCGGACTCTCGGCAGAGCTGCAGTTCAAACCGCTGGGATGCCCTGCGCGCGAAGTGCTGCAGCGACTTCGCACGTTGGGCTATCCGGTCCAGTGAGGCCGTCCAGCTTTACTCCCCCACGATGATTGTACCGGTCATCGTGGGATGTAGCAGGCAGGCGTAGCGCACCGTGCCGCGCTCGGTCAGGGTGACACTCCAGTTCGCCTCCTTCTGGATTACTCCGGAATCGAAACCGCCCGGCCCTTTCGCCGTGGCGGTGTGAGGTACGAGGTCGCGATTTTCGAAGATAACGCGATCGCCGGGCCGGATCTTCACCGACGCCGGCGAAAACACCATCCCCTCAATCTTCACCCGGTGCTCGGTCGCCGCCGGAGCGTCGTCCGCCGCAGGAGTGGCGGCAGCAAGTCCGGACAGCAGTCCGAGCGCGATCGCCACGAACGCGAGGAGACGGCGCAGAGGCACCGCCTTAGCGCAAGCTGGCCTGAAGATGCTTCGCATGTTCCAGGTGAGCGACAAAGGCCGGGCGCACTTTCACCAGCAAGGCCTTGAGCTCAGCGTTCTGCGCGTTCGGGATGAGCACCGTGTCGATCGCTGAAAGCACCTGCTCGTGGTAGGTGACCTCGTGGTCGACGTAGGCCCGATCGAATTCTTTCCCGCGCAGCTTGCGCAGCGCCGCGAGATTCTCGTCGCCGCCGGCCGTGAGCGCGCGACTCGTGTCGTTCGCCTCGGGGGTGACCTTCAATTTGGTCACGAGCCCGACCGCGCTCTGGTTCACCGCCGTGTGATCGGTGACCATCGTATTCGCGAAACCTTTCACTTCGGAGCTGGAGGCCTTGTCGGCGGCGAGTTTGCCGGCGTCGACGTCAACTTGGTTGGCCGCCACCACGATGGCGGCGATTTGCGCGTCGGTGACGGCAGTGGCCGCGTGAGCGGCGACGGTGAGCGCGAGCAGGCTGCAACCGGCCGCGAGAGATCGGAGCAATGTCATGGATTTCATAGGTTACCCCATTGGATGCCGGCGGGGACCAAAGGTTACAGGCGCGCGGAACCGGCGCACCCAGACTAGTCCGCATAGCACGCTAGGGGCGCGCCGATGAGCTGACGACGAGCGGCACGCCCCGGCCGTGCGCGATGAGCAACAGTTCTTTCTGGTGCAGCGCTGCGCCGAGCCGACGTGCCCAACGGCGAACCGCGGGAAGCCGCGCCCCGCAAATGAGCACCTGGCGTGATTCCTCGCGAACGAACTTGTGTTGCGCCGGGTCGAACCAGCCACCGCTCGCGCGCAAGATCGTATAACCGTCGGGAAAATGTTCCGTGGTGATTTGCTGGATCAAGCGGTCGTCGCCGCGCGAAAACGTCCGGCGCCCGCTGCGCACACGGCTCGCGCCAATCAACAGGGACCAGCAATGCGACGAGGGCATGCCTCACAGTCGCGCGACCGTCGTGTCGGTTCCCTGGTGTGGGCGGCTCCCGCGCGGTCGCGGCGGGCTGCACCTCGCTCTCGGTCCGCCGGGCCAAGCCGCTCGGCGACGTAGCGCCCGTCTCTGACCGGCCGCGTACGGCGCGGAGGCCGTCCGCACGTGGAACGACGCGTTGAGCGCGGTCGGTTCTAGAACTTGTAGTGCCCGCTCAGCCGGAAGTTCACCGGCGTGCCGGTGTAGACCATGGACCGATTGATACTCGCCATCATGTAGTCCTCATCGAACACATTATCGACGTTCAGCTGGACACCCCAGTTCTGCTTCGATTCGTAGGCGAGGATTAGATTCACCAGCGTGCGTGCCCCGAGGTAGAACGAGGGCTGGTTGGGAATCACGTTGGTCGGCGTGCTCGCCGGCGTGAGTCCGGACGGCGCATCGCCCGGCCGATTACCAATGTAGTCAATCCCGACCGCCACGCGAAAGCCGTCGAGCGCGGGCGTGTCGCGGTCGAACGAGTAGCTCACGAGCACTGCGCCGGATTTCTCGGCCACGCCGCGAAACTCGACCCCGTTCGGATCGCGGTTCTTGAAGTTCGTGTAGTTCGCAATGATCGAGATGTTCTTCGTCGGATTCGCGCGGAGTTCATACTCCCAGCCCTTCGCCTTCCGGTCGGAGAACAGGGCTGGCAGCAGCGGATTCGGCGGCGGCGTGGTCAGGTTGGCGGGGTTCGGCACCGAGAAGTTGTCCTGCTTGATGTCGAAGTGCGAGATCGTGAAGTAGAGCTTGTTGTCCAGAAGCTTCGTGCGGACGCCGAACTCGTTCTGCTTCGAACTCGTCAGCGGCGGCACGCTGTTGGTGGTGCTGTTGATCGTCGGCCCGTTCGAGGTCGATTGCTCCGAGTACGAGTAGTAGAGTGAGAACACGTCCTTGTAGGGCTTGATCACGACGCCGTAGGACGGGAGATTGGCTTCCGGCGCGACGCCATGGAAGAAACCCGTCACCAGTCCCCGTGCGCGCTGGCGGTAATAGTTCTTCGAAATCGCGCCGTTCAGGATGAGCCGGTTGTCGAGCAGCGACAGCGATTCGGAGAGATAGCCCTGCAGGAAGCGGCTGCTGGTGCGGTTGTCGAAGTTCAGCGTGCCGCGCGTCCAGTGCACCGGCGTGTAGTGGTCGATGTCGAAGTTCGGCGCGGAAATGTTGTAGGCGGTGCTGCCGTAGTCGATGGACTCAGTAAACGCGAAGCCGAGCAGCGTCGTCGAGGTGAGCATGTCGTTCCGCGCGAGGTAGGCATAGTCGTTCTGCAGAAACAGCTGCCGCGGATCCGCGCGTGGATCGGTGCCGGAGCGCACGAAGATCCGCGTCGGCCCGCTCGCGATGGGCGAGCCGGTGAACGGCGGCGTGGAGAGATACTGCATGCCGGGCACGTAATTGCCCGTGAGCGGATCGCGGTTGCCGCCCGTGCCGCCGGTGCTGTTGCCGGTGTTCAGCTGCGGCGCGTATTGCGAGGTCTTGTGATACAGCGCGGCGAACCGCATCTGGATTCCCCGCCAGAGTTCGGCCGTGAACAACAGCTTGAAGTCATGCTGCTTGTCCGTGCGGTAAATGTCGTCCGCATAGACGCTCAAATCCTTCGGCACACCGGCGAGGATATGCGCCTTCGTTTTCGTCCCCGACGATGGATCGACCGGCAGTCCGAGGTAGAGCGAGGACTTCCAGTCGGTGTAGATGTATTGGACGGTGAGCTGCGCGGTATCCGAAATTTTGTAGGTTAGACCCGGCATGAACGTGAACGACCGGATCGATGAATCGCGCCACCAATTGTCCCAATCGCGCACGGAGAGAATGCCGCGCACGGCGATCTTGTCGTTGACCTGCCGGTTGACATCGAGGAACGCGGAGTTCGCGTCGAATTCGCCGACCTGCGCGTTCACCATTCCGAAATTTCGAAACTGCGGTTTTTTCGTGGCGTTGTTCACCGTACCGCCGGGCGACGTCGGCTGCGGCGCCAGGATCGCGTTCGGGCCCTTCACCACCTCGATGCGATCGACGATTGCCGGATCGAGGCTCATGAACCCGCCGTAGGTGAAACCGTCCACCGTGCGCCCATCCGCCTGGAAACCGCGGACGTTGGTCCGGTCCTGCGCGTTCGGCAGCGTCGATTCGCTGATGCCCGCGATGTATTTGGTCGCGTCGAGGATGCGCCCGGCGCCGACGTCCGTGAGCATCTCGCTCGTGATGACGGAGACGTTCTGCGATGAGTCCATGATCGCGACGCGGACGCGGCCGGCCGAGGTGGATTCGAGCGAGGTGTAGCGTCCGACGGAGGAGCCGCCGCTGACGAGGAAGGGCGATAGCTTCACGACCTCATTGTCCGTGTCGGCGGTCGGCGCGGATTGCGCCATCAGGGGAGCGGCCGTGGCAAGCAATGCCAGCGCCGCGAGGTGCTTGGTGACAGTATTCATGCAGGGAAACGGGTGTGTTCGCGCGGAGGCGCAGCCGCCGGTTTTTTCGAAAGGCTCGGGGGAGCCGGCCGGCGGTGGCGCGGTAGGTGATGGTTGGGTGGGGACGACTCGCCTCCTCCACCGCCGCGAAACCCGCGCCGGCAGAAAAGGCGTTCGTTGGTTGGGACGGATGACTTCGCCAAATGGGCTACGCCATCGCCGAATTCCATGACACGATCGTTTCGGCACGATAGAAACGGCGCTTCCAGAACTGCAGCCTTGTCCCCGCCCGTACTCCGAAGTACATGCCTTCAGCCATGCGCCGCAACCCACCGCATTGGTGCGCGTGCCATTATCCGATGATCCCGCAACGGCTCCTTGTGTTCGCGCTGTGCACGCTTCCGATCGCCGCGGTGGGTTGGGCAAGCTCCGCACCACTCAACGCGCTGGCGTCCCTGCGCTTCATCGAGGTCGAGCCGGCGGTGAAACTCGAAGTCGTCGACTGGGGCGGCAACGGTCCGCCGCTGATTTTCCTGCACGGCTGGGGCTGCGATGCACACGTCTTCGATTCGTTCGCGCCGAGGTTCACGTCGCGCTGTCACGTGTATGGCATCACTCGGCGCGGAGCGGGCAAGTCGAGCGCCCCTGCGTCCGGCTACGGCGACGAGCGCTTCGGCCGCGACATTCTCACGATCATTGATGCACTGCATCTCTCCGCGCCGGTCTTGGTGGGGCACTCGATGGCAGGCGCAGAGATGAGTTGGCTGAACACGCATCATCGCGAGAAATTCGCCGGCTTCATCTATCTCGATGCGGCGGGTCCTAGCGCCTTCTATAGCGAGCTGACTGGCGACACCGGCCACGTACCCTTCCTGGTCGGAGATATGCGACGCCAGCTCGACCGGTTGATTCCTGGCTCTAGCGAGTTGCATCCCAAGCAGGCCGCGCACGAAATCATCGCCGCCCTGCCTCGCCTGCAAACCGCGCTCACCGACTGGCTGGAGAGCATGAAGGATTTTCCGGAGCCCACGGCGGAACAGCTTCGCTCCGCCCCACCCTATCTGCGCGAACTCAGCCTGAGCCTGCAAAAATACACCACGCTGCGCGGCCCGATTCTCGCAATCTTCGCGGTGCCGGCGGAAACCGCCCGCCCGCCCAACCAACCAACCAATGTCGAACCTGTGCCCGGCTCGCTAAGTCAGTGGGACGCGTTCGCGCGCGGTGTGCCCTCCGCGCGTGTCGTGCTCATTCCCGGCGCATCTCATTTCGTTTTTCAGTCCCACGCAACCGACGTGCTGCATGCAATGAACGCGTTCCTTGATGGGCTGAACTGACAGCGGCTTGGCTCAGCCCGGTTCGAGCAACTGCGGGCCGGGGCCGCGCTCACCAAGTTCGTCGAGCGGATTGCGCAGCGGACACTGTTTCATCGAGAGGCAGCCGCAACCGATGCATCCGGTCAGCTGATCGCGCAGCTGCGTAAGCTTCGCGATGCGCTGCTCGAGATCGGCGCGCCAGCGCGCGGAAAGCTTGCGCCAGTCCTGATCGGTCGGCGTCCGACCTTTGGGCAACGCATCGAGCGCGGCCTTGATTGACGCCAGCGGCAGCCCGAGCCGCTGCGCCACTTTCACGATGGCGACGCGCCGCAGTGCCTCGCGCGGATAACGACGCTGGTTCGCGGAGTTTCGCCAGCTCGTGATCAGCCCTTTCGCCTCGTAGAAATGAATCGCGGACACCGCGACGCCGCTGCGCGTCGCCAGTTCACCGGCGCTCAGCTCATGATGGAGTTCCGGAGTGTTCATGCAGCCCTTGACCTCAAGTTAAGTTGAGGCGCTACCGTGCGGCGTTCCTTCCATGAAGCAAATATCACCTTCCCCCACCTCCACTCACGAGTATCTGGTCGAAATGACCTTCAGCCCGTTCGCCACGCTGCCGTCGCCGGCCGAGCTGGTCGCGTTCACCGAACGCTTTGCGCTGCCGACGCTCGAGGCGCTGCAGCAGCTGCGGGACGCGGGCCGGATCGCCGCAGGTGGTTCCGCTCTGGCCGCGGGCGGTTTCATCTTCGTCGCCCGCGCGGACTCACCTGACCAGCTGGAACAGATGGTCGCCGGGCTGCCCTCGTGGCCGCGTGCCCAGACCCGCGTGGTGCCGCTGGGCTCGTTCGCCAGCCGCGCCGCCACCGTCCGCCAGCGACTCGCCCAAGCCCGCGCTCGCGCTGCCGACGCGGGGGCGACCACGACCGACTGATCTTTTCGTTCGACCGATGAACATCATCCTCTCCAGCAGCCTGAGCGCCCAGAGCAACAGCCGCATCCTGGCGTGCGACGCCGCACGCGTCCTCGAACAGGACGGCGCGCCCGTGACTCTGCTCGATCTGCGGGACTATCCGCTCCCACTGTGTGACGCCGGTCCAGCGTATGATCACGCCAACGTCACCGCGCTCAGCGATCTTCTGCACGACGCGACGGCGATCATCGTGGCAAGCCCCATCTACAACTTCGATGGTTCGGCCGCGCTGAAGAACGTGATCGAGCTGACCGGCAATCGCGCCTGGGAGAACAAGGTGGTCGGCTTCCTCTGTGCCGCCGCTGACCGCGCCAGCTACATGTCCATCATGTCGCTGGCGAACAGCCTCATGCTGGACTTCCGCAGCCTCATCGTGCCGCGGTTCGTGTATGCAACCGCCAATGCGTTCGCCGGTGATGCGATCGTCGATCCGGAAATCAGCCGCCGCGTCGCGGAGCTGGCCCGTGCCACGGCAAAGCTCGGCGCGTTGCTGAAGGCGGCGTGAAGGACCGCCGTCGCCAGCGTGATCAGCGGCCCGTGCTGCCGAAGCCGCCGGCGCCGCGTTTCGTGTCGGGAAGTTCGTTCACCTCGACTGCATCCCACATCAGCACCGGGCAGATCGCCATCTGCGCAATCCGGTCGCCCGCCGCGAAGGTGAAATCGCTCGCGCCCGTGTTGAAAAGGATCACGGCCACCTCGCCGCGATAATCGGCGTCGACCGTGCCGGGCGAGTTCAACACGAACACACCGGATTTCGCGGCGTGGCCGCTGCGCGAGCGCACCTGGATCTCGTAGCCTGGCGGCACGGCCATCGCCCAGCCGGTCTTCACGAACGCGCGTTCGCCGGGCTTCACCACGCCGGCCTCGACCGCGCACAGATCGAAACAGCTCGCGTGTTCGGACGCGCGCACGGGCAGCTTGGCTTCGGGCCGCAGCCGGCGGAGTTGCAGTTGCGCATGCGCGTGGTCAGGTGAAGGAGTGGCCATGAGGCCAGCGCAGTAAAAACTCGGGCCGACCGCAACCCTGTCGCGCGTGATTGTCTCCGGCCAATCAAGCCGCGGGCTCCGCCGGCGCGAGGCACAATGACTAAACCCGCCCGATGACCGGCCGAATTAGGCGGAACGCATGAAAACAAAAACGTTGCTTCGCACTTTGGCGTTGGCGGGGTTGATGATCGCGGGCGGTCAGCTGACGGCAATGGGGGCCGCGGAAGCGGCAGCGGCGACCGCGGACGCGGCGGATCCGTTCTGGCCCGCCGATGGAATCTTCCCGGTGCCGGGCAAGACCTCGTCGTGGGTTGGGTTCCGGGCCAAGAACGTGGAACGACGCACGCTCTTCGCCCAGCGGAAGCCGCGGGACCTGAATGGCATCGTCTTCGTCGGCGATTCGATTTTTGAAGGCTGGCACACCTTTGCGGAGGACTGCGCGGGCACCGGCGTGAAACTGGTGAACCGCGGCATCGGCGGCGATACCCTGCCGAATCTGATCTACCGGTTGGAGGACGACGTGCTGTCGCTAAATCCCCGCGGGCTCGTGATCCTGATTGGCACCAACGATCTCAGCGAGCACCTGGCCCCCGAACTGATCGCGGGCAATTTCCAGGAACTCCACCGCCGGATTCGCGCGCGTTATCCGGAGCTTCCGATCGCGTGGTGCTACGTGATGCCGCGCCGAGGCGAGGACAACTATCCGGAGCTCGTGCGTGAGCTCAACCGGCGGATGAGCGCGATGGTGGCGTCCGATCCGCGGAGCACCGTCTGCGACACCTTCACGCCGCTCGCGTTGCCTGACGGTTCATCGAAACCCGAGTGTTTTCTCTCGGATCGGCTGCACCCCAACGCTGCCGGGTTTGCGGCGCTTAAAGAGGCGATCTATCCCGTGCTGGTCGGCTGGAATCTGGCCCAGCCATAGCGCAGCCGCCGCGGGACTACGGTGGCATGCGCACCCGCGACGGGAGCTCAGCAATGGGTTCGAACGGGAGAGATCGCAGCAAAGGAGCGCTTCGCGACCGCAATGGAAGCGCTTTAGGCAACTCAGGCGCGCAGGTCATCGAGCGCACCACAGAGACGCTGAAAAAGCCCCAAAAAAGGTGTTTACTCAGGGGCAGCGATTCCCCAAAACCTCCCCTCCCACGTGGGGCAGTAGCTCAGTTGATAGAGCGCGTCGTTCGCAACGACGAGGTCGTCGGTTTGATCCCGATCTGCTCCACCATCCTTCGCTCAACCGCAAGCGGTTGAGGCTACGGATGGCAGGCCATCTTGAAACATGCGGGACGGCTCCCGATGGCGGAGGCGAAGGATGCCCTCCATAGGCTGGGCGGAGGAGGGCTAATCGTGCGACAACCGGTACCATGCACTAGGCGCACATTCTATCGGTGCATACGCCGACTGAGAAATACGTCCGCCGCACGGACCATCCGAAGGCCCGAGTCAGGGAGCACAATGCTGGTAGGTCGCCGCCCATAGCCAACCATCGCCATGGAATCTGGCTGCTACCAGGCTTTCGCGGATGCACGGCGCGCGATTGCCTTCGAGCAGTACCTGAAGACCGGTTCGGGTCACGAATTTCGGCGACGGCATTTCGGCATCTAGCACCCCAGCGGAGCGTTCGCAGAAACAGTCCAGCACCTCCCTTTGGCTCGTGCTAAACGAACGGGTGTGCCTCCGAGACTTGGCGGAGCTCACAAGAACTTCCCCGCCGCCGGCGCCGCTGCACCACCGCAATACTGTGAGAGCAAAACACTGCCCGAAGGGGCGCAACTCCGGTTGAGTTGAAACGTCCGAGCCGTTTCATGCGATCCATGTTTACCCCCACCCGAGTGTGTTTCCTCCTGGTCCTCGTTTCCCTGATCTCCGGCGTGAGCTGGGCCGGCGCCGGGCTCGCCGTGAAGGTGACGGACAAGAACATCCTCGATGCGCAGGGGTTCAGCGTCTTCCTCTACGACAGCACCTACCATCCGGTCTTCGTCGACCAGAAGAACACCGCGATGGAGATGATTCTCCACGGCCGGCGCATCGCCACCAACGGCGACGTGCGTCTGATGCCGACGCCCGAGCAGTGGGATCTGGTGGCCACCCTGAAGGGCCGCCAGGCCGACAAGGCCGACAACAAGCTCACCGCCCAGCTCGCTTTCCCGACCTTCGATCTCAGCTACACGCTCGAGGTCGCAGCCGAACCCGGTGGTGTGAGGGTCAGCATCAACCTCGACCAACCACTGCCGGAGCAGCTCGCCGGGCGCGCGGGGTTCAACCTGGAGTTCCTCCCCGCGATTTACATGGGCAAGGCTTACCTCGCGGACGGAAGCCGCGCGGGCATCTTCCCGCGCACGCCCGGGGATCCGATGATCAAGGTACTGCCGTTGGCGGATGAACCGAAGAAGGCGTATTACCTCGAGGACTGGGACAAGGCCAAGGGCTACACGCAGCCGCTGCCGTTCGCCACCGGCAGGACGATCACGCTCGGGATCGACGATCCGCTGGCGCGGGTGAGTGTCACCTCGGATACGGCGGACCTCATGTTGTTCGATGGACGCGCCCGCGCCCAGAACGGCTGGTTCGTGCTGCGCTCGCTGATTCCGACCGGCAAGACCACCGGCGCGATCGTGTGGCACATCAAGCCCGACGTGATCCCGAACTGGACGCGTTCGCCGATGATTGCGCACAGCCAGGTCGGTTACGCGCCAGGTTTTTCGAAGGTGGCAGTGCTCGAACTCGACCCGAATTATCGCGGACCAAAAACAGCCAAGGTGCTCCGGCTGATGGCGGACGGAGCTTACAAGCCGGTGTTCGAGGCGCCGATCACGCCTTCGACTCCGTGGCTCCGGTATGTCTACTCGAAATTTGACTTCACCGCGGTGAACGAACCCGGCCTGTATGTGATCGAGTACGCCGACCAGCGAACGGCGACATTCCCCATCTCGAAGGACGCTTACACCAGCATCTGGAAGCTGAGCCTGAGTCACATCGCGATCCAGATGGATCACGTTTCCGTTCGCGAAGGCTACCGCGTGTGGCATGGCGCTTCGCACTTGGATGACGCCCGGCTCGCACCGGTGGTCGGCGAGCAATTCGACGGCTGGAACCAAGCCACGGCCACGGATGGAAAATACCGGGGCGGCGACCACATCCCTGGGATGAACGTCGGCGGCTGGTATGATGCCGGCGACTTCGACCTGGAAGAACCTGCGCAGTTGAACGTGATTCAGAACCTCGCGCTGGCCTCTCGGGAGTTCGATCTCAAATACGACCAGCTCACGGTGAACGAAACCGCGCGCGAGGTGGAGTTGCACCGGCCCGACGGCGTCCCCGACGCGCTGCAGCAGGTCAAACACGGCGCCGTGTACATCCTGGCGCAGTTCCGCGCCTTCGGGCATTCGATCCGCGGCACGCACGAACCGGATCTGCGGCAGTACACGCACCTCGGCGACGGAGCGACGAAGACCGATGGCCGCATCTACGATCCGAATCTCGGCCCGAACGAAGTGAAGGGCGACACCTCCGGCCGACCCGACGATCGCTGGATTTTCTCCACCACGAACCCGTTCTTCCAGTGGCAAGCGATCGCGGCGCTGGCCGCGGCGGCCGATACGCTGAAAGGCTGGGATGATGCCACCGCGCAGGAGTGCCTCGAAACCGCGATCAAGGCCTGGAACGACGAGAAAGCGCACCCGACGCCTTTCCCGGCGGGGTCGCACTTCGGCGGAGATCCGGAAGGAGCTCCCGCCACGGGCGTGCTGGCGGCCTCGCAAGGTACGGTCGCTGGCCCGCAAGCCACTCCACCGCAGCCGGCGAGTGCAGTCACGCCGACCCCTTCGCCCGCGGCGCCCGCAGCGACAACTCCTCCGGCCGGCTCGAGATGGGCTCGGATGCGCGTCGGCATGGACTGGACCGCGGCGCTGGAGTTGACCATCGCCACGAAAGGCGGCGAGCCCTACAAATCCCGACTGAAAGAGTTGCTCCCACAGCTGATCACCCCGGAGCAAATGGAATTCCGAGGTTGGACCGCCGTGCGCGCCCTGCCCTACTTGGACGCGAGCGAGAAAGACCAGCTCCGCGAGGCGGTGAAGACCTACATGGCGGGTCTGGATCAGGAGTTGGCAGCCACGCCGTTTGGCGTTCCTCCGAGCCTGCGCCCGTGGGGCGGATCGGGCGAGGTGGTGGAGATGGCGATCCGGATGTATTTCCTGCACCGGGCCTATCCGGATCTGGTGAGTTCCGAATACACTCTTCGCGCCGTGAACTACATTCTCGGCACGCATCCGGTGAACAGCACGTCGTACGTCGCGGGCGTCGGCACCGTCGCGAAGACGCAGACCTACAGCTTCAACCGGGCTGACCACGCCTACATTCCCGGCGCGGTGGTGCCCGGTTACATCATCATCAAACCGGATTTCCCCGAGTCCCTCGACGACTTCGGGTTTCTCTGGTTCGAACACGAGGCCGTCGTGGCTGGCTCGGCCAGCTGGGTTGTCGCCGGCCATGCCGCCGCCGCGCTCACCACGCAAGCTCAGCCAAAATAGATTCGCGGACCAGGTGTTGGCGGCGAGTCCACGTCCATCGCGCCACGGTAATGTCCGCGGGTAACGCGCATGACCGCACGAGACGCGCCAGCGACCATGACGCTGGAAAACGGCGCGCGCTGCAGCGCCGGGTGAATCGGCTTTCGGTTCGCACGGCGCGAAGCGTACATTCCCGCATGGCCTCGTTCGATCCCGCTCGGGTTGACTTCGCTCCATATGGGTTCACGTGCGTACGCTGGCAGCCGTCGCGGATGCCGCGACCCGATCACCACAACGAGCTCGAGCTGAACCTGCTGCCCGGTGGATCCGTCACTTACCTCCTTGGGGGACGAAAGGTGAAAATCGAAGCCGGACATCTGACGACGTTCTGGGCGGCCATTCCCCACCAGGTCCTGGATTACGGCGCCGCTCCCGACTATTTCGTGGCGACGATTCCACTCGTCTGGTTTCTGCAGTGGAACCTTCCGCCGCGCTTCGTGCAGCGAATCCTGCATGGCGAGGTGCTGGCTGATCCCAGCATCGCGCTGGCGTCGCTGGACCATTCATTGTTTACCCGCTGGGTCGGCGACTTGAGTCACGCCTCGCCCGCGGTCGTTCGCTTTGTGTCGCTCGAAATCGAAGCGCGTTTGCTTCGGCTCGCCAACGCCCTACCTGACGAGCCGAGTGCGACGGCACCCCGTCGTCGCGCGCGTTCCGTGCCGGAGGCGGGCGGGTTGAACCGCGTCGAACAAATCGCGTGTTTCATTGCACGGCGCTACCGCGAGAAGTTGAGGATCGACGACATCGCTGCGGCCGCGGGCCTGCACCCGAATTATGCGATGAACCTGTTCCGAAGGACATTCGGCACGACGCTGGGCGACTATCTCACTCATCATCGCATATCGCACGCGCAGCGCCTGCTTGTCACGAGCGATGAGAAGATCATCGACGTGGCCCTGGTCTCCGGCTTCACCTCGCTCAGCCGGTTCAATGAAGCGTTTCGGCGCGCGTGCGGCTGTTCGCCACGCGAGTATCGCCGGCAGCATCGGATCGAAGGCTGACAGAATTTCAGGAGTCACACGGTCGCGGCAGATTTCCGCGACTGCCGCGTTTGCCACCCGACCGTCGGCCCACACGCCGGTCGTTAGCAGGTGCTCGACGGATGGTGGAGCGGCTTGTTTTCACGCCGCTTGATAGCGGCCGTCGAGCAGCGCGTTGAAGACAACGGGCTCGCCCAGCCACGCCTACATTCACGGTGTCACAGTCACAATGACCCGCGCGTAACGCGACAGCGCCGGGGTGCCTTTGTCGGTGACGCGCAGAATGAAGTGCAGCGTTTCACGCTGGTCGACGATGGGAGCCGTGATCCAGACGCCTGGCGTGTTTTCAGCGCCACTGATCGTCACCGGCGTTTTGTAGGAGCCCGCCTCGGGATAGTGGAACCAAAGATAGCTCAAACTATCGCCATCGGGATCGGTCGTGCGATGCGCGCCAAGACCAAACCCTTGTCCCGACTTCACCGCGAGCGTGGCCGGATGATCCAGTGCCGGCACCGGCGGATGGTTGCAGGCATCGAACGGCTTGGTTGTCCAAGCCATTCGCGCAGCGAAGTCGTTCTGGAAGTCGTCGCGCCATCGCCAGAGCGTCGCCTTGAAATCCCTGAATGTTTTCTCGCCCGCGCGCGTCGCCCGGCCGAACTCCGGCCGGACCGGTGGCACAACCTCGTCCACCGCATTCGTCCAGATCGGTCGCGTTTCAGGCTCGATCGGCACATTGCCGATGAAAGTGCGTGGATCGGTCACGGAAATGTCCGGCCGGTAGAGCTCGTAACGGCCACCCCAGCCGCCCCACTCCGGATGTTCGGGCACGCTCAGCCCGTTCGGGATCAACGCGAGCCACGATGGCGTGTCGCCCTCGACGCCCCACGCGACATCCGGATACATCGCGCCGAGTGGGCCGTGATCCTGCTGAAGGTTTTCCGCGATCCAGCGGTTGCTGATCGTGGTATTGTCGATGCCAGCGACGACGGTGTTGATTCCGGTCCACGTAGCGGCGGTGTAGTTGCCACCGGGACTCACGATGTAGAACAGCGCCGGAAACTCGCGGCGAATCCACGGGCCGGCGTCGTCCTGGTCGGAGATTGTGTAGACGCGCAGCTTCGCGACGAGTCGTTCGACCTCCGCCGCGGGCCGTGTCGTGCGCAACGTGTGCAGTGCCTGCGCCAAGGTGTTGGCTCCGCCCCAGACGGAAATCCAAAGCGGACGATCGTCACTATGCTGCAACGTGCGGATGATCCAGTCGGATCCTTCCGTGTCCTTGCCCGGCCCAACGCCGCCCATCCCGTACTCCGGCCGGCCTTGTTTCACGACCGTCTCAAGAAGCTCCGAACGGGGATAACGTGGGTCGTGCTTCGTCAGGTTGCGGTGGACTTTCCCGTAGGCAGCGATGACCGCGCGGATTGATTCGGGATGCACGGAGGTGCGCAGATGCGTGGAGGTGGTCGCGATCAGGCCTTGGATCTCAATCTCGTCGGAGTACAGCAGCAGTCGCACCATGCTCTGCGTGTCGTCCGGGTCGGCCTCGATGTCGGTGAGGACGATCACCCGATGTCTGGTGGCGGGCCCTGGATCGTTCGCAGGCGACGCGACTGCCACACCAGTTGACCAATGCCAGGACAGAAGGAGTCCCACCAGCGTGACGATCTTCCAAAACTGTGCGCGTGTTCTCATGAGCTTTGCCGTAGACGACGGCTGTTCTGATGGCGAGGGTTGACCATGTGTGCAGCCAATCGGCCTCAACCTTAGTCGATCCAGCGAAAGGAGTCTGCCGCTCTCGCGTCGACACACTTCCTGAAAACTAAGGTTCCGCTCGCGGTAGCAAGGCCGCGGCGCGACGCGGGCGCACCAGGCGCTCGTGGCTGCGCGAAACGCGCGGATTCTGACCGGCTGTTGGCGGCATTGTCTGCGGATCGTTTGCCACGGGAGGAACCACCCGCATCGTCCTGGACCTTACCCGTTCTGCACGACGCCGGATCGAAACCCCGCTCGATGCGTCAAGTTCAGATCGGCTTCCTCATCGTCCAAATCCTCTCCCTCCATGGCCAAACCCATCGCCTACTCCGTCAAAGCTTATGGCACGCCCGGCGCGACGGCGCCGCTCGCGCCCTTGACCATCGCCCGACGCCAGCCCACGGCCGGCGACGTTCAGATCCAGATCCTCTACTGCGGCGTCTGCCACTCTGACCTCCACTTTGTGCGCAACGAATGGGGCTTCACGCAATATCCGGCGGTGCCCGGTCACGAGATCATCGGTCGCGTGACGGCGGTCGGCCCCGGGGTGAAAAAATTCAAGATCGGCGATCTGGTGGGCGTCGGTTGCCTCGTTGATTCGTGCCGCGCGTGTCCCGAATGCCAGGCGGGGCTCGAGCAATTTTGCCCGGAGATGGTCATGACCTACGGCAGCGCGGACAAACATCTCGGTGGCGGCACGCTCGGCGGCTACGCGCAGGGCATCGTCGTGCGCGAGGAGTTCGTGCTGCGCATTCCGGCAAATCTCAACGCGGCCGCGACCGCCCCGCTGCTCTGCGCTGGGATCACGACCTATTCTCCGCTGCGCCGCTGGAAAGTCGGCCCCGGCCAGAAGGTCGGCGTCGTCGGCCTCGGCGGCCTCGGTCACATGGCGGTGAAGTTCGCCGCCGCCTTCGGCGCGAACGTGGTGCTGTTCACCACCTCGCCCGGCAAGACCGCCGATGCACAGCGACTCGGTGCTCACGAGGTGGTCGTTTCGAAGGACGAGGCGCAAATGCAAGCGCACGCTGGCAGCTTCGATTTCATCCTCGATACCGTTTCCGCCAAGCACGACCTCAACGCCTACATCAACCTGCTGAAGCGCGACGGCAACCTGGTGCTCGTGGGTGCGCCCAGCGAGCCGCTCTCGGTCGCCGCCTTCCCGCTCCTCATGCGCCGGCGTTCGTTCTCCGGCTCGCTGATCGGCGGATTGCCTGAGACGCAGGAGATGCTCGATTTCTGCGGTGAGCACAACATCACCAGCGACGTCGAGATGATCCGGATGGATCAGATCAACGAGGCTTACGAGCGGATGCTGAAGAGCGACGTGAAGTATCGCTTCGTGATCGACATGGCGTCGTTGACGGCGGAACCGACCGCATCGGCGTGACGCGGCGACGTGTTGAGCTGCCGCCATGTCCCAGCGCCGAATCGCTCACGGGTTCACGACAATCTGTGCAGTCACATCAACTCCACCCTCCTGGTAGATGGCGTCGTTTGGTCGTGCGGGTAGCGAATTCCCATGAGAATCGCTGCCAGGCGTGAATCTCAATTGCCGCACGCCACTCACCCGGACTGGCTGGCCGTTATCCTGCAACATGTCGCCGCCCGTGATTCGCACCTCACTCGCCGACGCCCCAAGAACGATCATGGGGTGGGCCGTATCATAGGCGCTGATGTCACCGAGATAAACCGGTCCGGTGAACTGGACGCCGGGAGCGTAGACGCCGGTGAACCCTTTGGCGGCGAAGAACTGCGCGTTGGCCGCACGAATTCCGCCAAACCGGCCTGTTGGGCTCGAGATCGCGATATAAGCGATATCCGCAATTCCATCGTAGTTCGCCGTATCCTTGAACAGACTTTGGTTGACCGCCGTCGTGCGGCCGACCGTAAAGATCGACACATTCGTCTGCTCGTCAGCCCCGGCGATCACGATACGGGCGTGCCCTTTCATGTACGAGATGGAGGACTGGTTGTACTTCTCCGCCACGGCAGGGCCCGAGGGGTTGTCCAGAACGATCGAAAGCGTGCCAGGGCCGCTGAACTCCACCTGGACGATATCTCCGTCGAGATCGACGAACGATGTCCGCGTAATCTGGTTCTGAAAGTAGTCGGCCGTGATCGCCTCGGCTGTTCCGGTCAGCAGCACCTGATCGAAAATGTTTCCGTTCGGATGGGGTATGTCGACCGGCAGCAACTCCCGCCCCGAGCCAATGACTTTCCTATCTGACAGCACGCCCACCACGGCCGGTTCGCTGACACTCTGTCCAGCTCCGTTGATCGCTTCCGCAACGTACAGGCCGGTGGCCGCCGGCTGGAGGTTTTCCAAGTTCAGCGTGGAGGAGACCGCGTCGGCCAAAACGTCGCCATCGCGGTACCAACGACAGCTCGAGCCCGCAGCAGCCGTCACTGAGAGCATGGCGGTAGTGCCCGCGTTCGAAGCGTGATTCTGCGGGCTGCTGATCGTCACGGCTGCGGCCGGAGCGATGATGCCGACGTTGGAGAAAGACGTCTCCCCCGTCGCCGAGACGCTGTGCACGCGGTAGTAGTAGGTCGTCGCCGGATCGAGGGCCGGCAGTTCGACCGAGGTTGCTTTACCAACGTTGTAGCGGTCCCAGCCGTAGGTAAAAGACGCAAAGGTGGACAGCGAGGACAGATCGAACAGGTAGCAACTCGCGCCCTCACTGGCGCTCCACGAGATGCGAACCTTGCCGGCAGTTCGCAGCGCGGCCTCACCGATAATTGCCGATTCCACCGCCTCGGAAGCTCCCGCCGAATGGAAAAGCCCGGTCGCTACGGAACGAAACTTCATGCCGGGAGGCGGTATTAGCTTAAGGTTGTGAAAGGGTCTAGCCCCTCGGCCGAAACCGCCCCATGCCACCAGCGTCCCATCCGCGCGGAGCGCAAGACAGTCTGTGGTGGAAACCGCGATTTGCTTAATGTCATCCAAGCCTGGGGGGATTTCGGCATGCCCGTTGCCGGACGTATTGTAGAGAATCACCAAGGAACCGTTGGCGCGCAGGCCCAGCGCAAAGCTGCCGCCGGCCGCAATAGCGGTAAGGTCCCTGACATCCCGTCGTAACTCACTGGGATACGGCACCGCGCCCACGATGCTACCATCGCGCCGCAGAGCCAGCGTCAGGTAGTCTCCAGCCGCGATCGCGACGACGTTGCGCGTGTCGGCCGGCAAGTCACCAGCTCCGGGTTCACTTGGGAACTCATTCCCTCGTTCTCCCCAAGAGATCACGGTGCCATCCAGCTTCAACGCCACCGCGTGACGCGCGCCGAAGGCGATCGATCGCACGCGCTCTAGGCCAGCCGGAGGACTATTGAGCCCGAATTTACCCTCGCCCCAGATCGCAAACGTGCCATCGCTGCGAATCGCTCCACTCACCATGTTACCGGCCGCCAACGAAACCACATCAGCCAAGCCCGAAGGGACTGTGGTCGCTGGTGCGGGATAGCCCGGCACGGCCGATACGGTACCATCGGGGCGAAGCGCTAGGGTGTGATAGATTCCAGTCGCCACCTTTGTCGCTTGCACGGGAGGGATCGGTCTAAACGGTATCTCAAACCCTGCGGAAGATCCCCAGCCAACGAGTGATGGTTGGACCGGTTTGTCCAAAGTGATCTGTACGTCGAGATAGCTGTCACGTCCAGTGCCGCCCCTCTCCACGACGTGAATACGGACGCCGGCTGCGGAATCGTCCAGTGTCGCACCGGCACTAAGCACGACTGCGGCTTGGTCATCGTAAGGAGGGGCCAAATCGAGAAGGCTGAAGTTATAGTTCTCGTGGAATGCCAGCCCTACGTATGCTCCATCGGCTGTTCCCGCAGGGTGGCGGACTTCGTCGGATTTCATCCCTCCCCTGAGCCCGATCCAGTAGTACCTCAGGTTGTCACGGTTGACTCGGAGCGCGAGCGGCCGAGTCAGATCGGCATCCGGGCTGTCAAATCGGTAGACGCGGTAGGTCCCGCTGGCGACAACCGTGTGGATCGCTTCGTCGGGTAACCATCCACACAGGTACTTGTGCCATGGCGCGAGATCGTGGTCACGGCCAGACACGTGGCCCATCAGATCTGTGGGATCTCCATACTCTTCGATTTCCCCGTAGGCGACCGGATCGGTCGCAGTTCCCCTCCAGAAGTCCGAGTGCCGCGCGCCAAACGTGTGACATAGCTCGTGAGCGACGGTTTCGAAATCAAAGCTGCCGATCCACATTGCCTCGCCGGGTGCCGACGCCAACCCGTTCAAGTTCCATTTCGCGTTGGGGAAGAGTCGGCTCAGCTGCGAGCTGTACGAAACGATGATTCTCGAATAGTCACCGAGGGCATAGTCATCCTTCGCCAAGCTCTTTGCCTCGTCGAAAAGTTCCGCAGCAGTATTCGGCCAAAAAAAACCGGGGTCGCTGTACACGTAATCTTGGGCTGATCGAGAGATCCGGTAAATCTTGGGGCTGACAGTGCTGACGATAGTGGTCTGCCCAAAGCTGTTGCGTTCGATGAACGGCTTCACTTCTTCGTCGAGTACCCGCTGCGCCTCGGCGACCGAGATCGGCTCACCCGGGACGTCAGAAAAATCGACCCGGAGCACCAGCAGATTCTGAGGGCCAAGACAGCGCGCCTGATTCTCGGGCAATGCCAATGCAGCGGCACGTCCTTGTGACAATAAACGAGAGCTGCGCGCCGGCAGATCCCACCAGGACAACGCTATGTCGTCGCGCAGAGGCTGCGCATCCCGTGTCCGATGAATAGCTGCCCCCAAATCAGGGCAGAGAAGGCTCGTCCACAAGAGAGCAAGAACCGCTAGGGCGCACAATTTCGATGAGGGTTTCATCAGCAAAGGAGAACAGAGGCGCGAGATCCTCCCGGTCTGCAGCCCTTCGTTATGCTGCTCCGCGAACAAATGGCAAAGGGGATCCTCGCCACAAATCCAGAAATTGGCGTTAGAAGCCAGAAGACCGACCTGCATCTAGCTTCTAATGACAGGCACGCTTCTGCATGCGCCCCCTCGCGCGGGTCATCGCGTGGTCAGCAGGCCGTTCTGCTTCAGTCGCCGCAGCCGCTCGGGGCCGATCAGGTTCGCCAAGCCGGCCTCGGTCTGCTGTCGCGCCTGTTCAATGGTGGCGTCAATCTCACGCCAGTTGACCCTTTGCCCAGCGGTTTCGCTCATCTCCGCGGCGCTGCGCGTGCGCGCGGCTTGGTCGAGAAAAGCGGCGAGGTTCGTGTAGACGGACTCGACCTCCTGGTCCTTGAGCTCCCACGCCTCCGCGTACTGCTTGAGCGTCTGATACGCCGGGTCGTTTTGCCGTTTCAGGTTGTCGTAAGCTTCCGCCCCGAAAATCCGGCGAAGGTCTTCCTCGCGCGCCGCGTTGCTCGCCGCCAATTCCGCTGCGAGCTTTGCCGCCTCTGGAGGATTTCCCGTGAGTTGCCGGGCCAACGCCGCCTCCCGCTCGCGATAGGCGGCTTCCGTCTGCACCACGGCCGCGGCCTGGCCCGCGGTCGGGTTCAAGTCGCCGAACTCGCGATACACCGCCGTGGTCGGATCCGTGGTGCCCCGCAATTCGTCTAGTCGTTGTTTGCCGAGCAGCTGCTCGAGCCCGCGATCCAGCGTCTGCTGGGCTTGCGCCTGCAGCGTGCCCACGTCGGCCCGGTCCGCAGCGCCATCCTCCATCAGGATCTGCAACTCCCGGCTCTTGTCCTCGAATTCCTTCTGCAGCCGATACGCTTGTTCGGCTTCGTCCGCGGTCATCGCCAGCTCGTCACCCGGCGGGCGCGCGCGATTCAGCTCCCGCAGCGTTTGCGCCTCGTCCCACGCGCGGTAGCCGTCTTCGCCGAACGCCGCCTGCAGTTCGCGGATCCGCTCGGCTTCGAGCGCGCGCGACCATTCACGGATCTCGCGGTCCGGCACCAGCCGCGGCGCATAGCGGCGCTGCAGCGCGGCGAGCCGCTGAGTCGACCGGCGGTTGAACTCCTCAAGCACGACGTTGACCAGGGTGTCGCGCGCGATGCCCCGCTGTTCCAGCTCGGCGATCGCCGCGCGCGTAAGCTTCGCGCCGCCACGCACGGATTCCGAGCGGGTTTCCGAACCGAGCGGTGCGCGAACCGCAGGTGAGACGGCCGCGGGAAGTCTGCGCGCAGCCAGTCCGGAGGCAGCGGAAGCCGCCGGCCGATCGCGCCAGATGAGCAACGCCACGATCCCCAGCAGTACCAGATTTGCCGCGATCGAAATCCGTATTGTGAAGCGCATGATTCTATCTCCTGGCTGGTGTGGACGCTGTCGCGCCGGTCACGTTCCGGCACACGCGAAAACCCTGATCGGGGCCCTTGCCGCTCGCCTCGAAGCCCGCGCGGAACGACGGCTCGCAACAAAAATCTCCGCCCATCCATCCTCCGCCACGCCACACCCGACCGGCGGCGCTCTTCTGCGGCTCCGTCCCGACACCGGCAGATTCGCCATACCAGTTCCAGCACCACTCCCGGACATTGCCGGACATGTCGTGGAGCCCGAGTTCGTTGGGTGCCTTGCTCCCAACCGGATGCGTTTTGTTGTGGTTGCGCTCAATCAGCGGCCACGACCACATCCCGGTGAGCGGCTGGTCGCCTGAGTTGGTCCAATACCACGCCACTGCCTCGATTTCGTCTCCTCCGCTGTAGGCGTAGCTCCGACTCTTCTGCCCTCCACCGGCAGCGTACTCCCATTCGACTTCCGTCGGCAGTCGGTAGCCGTCAGCAGGCTTGATGGAAACCGTCCACTTCACGTCGTCGATTTCGTTCTCGTTGTCCGGATCCCGCCGCGCCTGGTCGATCACGTAGCAGGGTTGCAGGCCTTCGGCGGCGCTTCGCCGGTTGCAGAACTCGATGCAGTCATACCAACTCACGTTTTCCACCGGCAGATTTTCACCGCGAAATTTCGACGGATTGTTGCCCATGAGCGACAGCCACTCCTGCTGCGTCACCTCAAACTTCCCGATCAGGAAACTCGCGACCGCGATGGTTCTGCCGAGGTAGGCGTTCGTTCCCACCGTCCTTCCGTAATAATTCGATTTCGGATTCTTGAAGATGCCACCTTCGACGAGGACGAGATCGTTCGGGGAGGTCTGCGCCCAGCCGGTGACCATCGCGAGCAGCGGCAGGAGAAGAGTGAAACGTTTTCTCATCGGGAAAGAAGAGCGAGGGCTCGGCGTGCCGGACATGGTCTGCTCAGCCCTGCCGATTCGGGCAGGTTGTGGCGGACGCGTGATCGGGCTCGCCGGCAACAAGTGGAGCGAGGGGGCCGGGTTCTGCGTCCGGCCGCCCCTCGCTCCAAGTCGCATTGCTAGCGAAGGTTCATCCTCACCACACCGTGGCGTTGATGTAGCCGCTCTTTCCGCCCCACGCCTCCAGCGCGAGGATCATGTAGTTGTAGCTGCCGAATCCCTGGCCGCCGCGGCTGCGCCAATTGTTGATGTGGTTAGCCATGTTGACCGAGCGATTCGAGCCGGTCGAGGACCCACCCCACGTATCCTTGTACTGCCAAAACGTCGCCGTACCCTGGATGGACGGGGCGTTGACGCGTTGCTGTTTGTAGAAGCTGTAGCTGTGACCGTCGCTGCTGACGTTGTTCACGTAGGTGCCCCCGGTCACGGAACCCAACTCCGCCACGTAGTATTCGATGAGCGGGTTCGTGGTCCACCCATAGACGCCGACGAAGTTGTAGCTCCCGCTGAGGGCGCCGATATTGTAGTTCACCGTGCGCGCGGAGCCAGGATTCCAGCCTTTGCCGCCCACGATGTCGTTCACGTTGCTGTAACTGATGGCGAAATTCCCCGCATAGGTGCCGGCCTGCGGGAATGAAATGTTGCCGGATCCACCTTCCCGATACAGCGACCAGAAGTAGCCGTGGTCCGTACCCGTGCCGGCGTGCAGCACGGAAACGGAGCCGAGGGCGAGACCGGCGATGAGGAGACCCTGCGGAAAAACGCGCCGAAGCGCGGAGGTTAGGGATCTGTGGTGTTTCATATCTGACTTATGCCTGACTTGGGGTTTTGGTTTTTCGGTCCGACGGAATGTCGGTCGAAGGGGGCGGCACCGCGGGACTCGCGCCGCGCAGTTCCCCGCCGGGGCGCGGCAGACCCCAAGGGGGGCCGGCTTCGCGGGCAACTGGGCGAGAGGCGCGGAAGGCATTAGGGCGATTCTCCAGCAACCACGTGGCGAAAGCCGAAAGGAGCGGAGCGGCGGAAGGGGGAAAGGGAACGTCGTCAGGGGGAACTCGGAGTCCGACGTAGGGGGAAGGCGGACCAGCTGGGGGCAGTGCAAGCGTGATGTGCAACAGATCTCATTTTTGAAACAACAGTTCACAACAATCTCAGTCTAGCTATAGAGCTCGCCGAGCGTTTCCTCCGGGCGCGCCGCCGCGCGGCAGCCCCTTGGTCGGCGTCAGCCACTGTTGGAACTCGCTCGCCACGTCGGGCCACCGTGACGCCCAAAGAAGACGCGCTCTGTTATCCGCTTCGACCCACCCGGCGCTTCAGGCGCCCAGTACGCGAGATCCGTCGCCTAAAGCTGACGGCTTCGCCGCCCTCGCCTGCGGTGCGGCACCTATGCCGCCGCAGCGCTCACCAGCCTCGCGAACACCATTTTGCCGCCCGCCGTCGGCAACACGCTGACGATCTCCGCGTTCACGCGGTGACCGATAAAGGACCGACCTTCCGCCACCACCACCATGGAGCCGTCTTCGAGATAGCCGACCGCCTGCCCTTCGTCCTTGCCCGGTTTCACGAGCTCCACCTCGACCGACTGGCCCAGCGTGATTTCCGGCCGCAGCGATTTCGCGAGATCGTTCAGGTTCAGCCACGGCACACCGTGGAACTCCGCCATCTTCGCGAGATTGAAGTCCGTCGTGAGCAGCTTCGCGCGCATCGACTGCGCGAGAAACACGAGCTTCGCATCCACATCCGTGCGCTTCGTGACCTCGCTTTCGGGAATGCGAATATCGATGTGCTTGATCCGACGCAGCTCGTTCAACACTTCGAGGCCCCGCCGACCCCGGGCCTGCCGGTGTGGTTCGGTCGAGTCGGCCACGGCCTGCAGCTCATTGAGGACGAACCGCGGAATCACCAGCGCCGCGTTGAGAAACCCCGCCTCACACACCCGCGAGATCCGTCCGTCGATCAGCGCGCTCGTGTCGACCACCACCAACGGCACGTCGACTTCGTGCGGCACGAAACGCACATAAGGAATCACCAGGTTGAACTCGTCCTTCCCGCGCAGCGCGATCACCGTCGCCAGGTAGGTACAGACGATGAACAGCACCAATTGAAACAGGTAGATCGTCTGCAGATCGCCGAAGCGAAACAACGGCGACGAACCGATCAGGTACGAAATCAGCGTGCCGATCGCCAACCCAAACGTCATCGCCGAAAGCCCCCGCAGTGAAAATCCTTTCAGCAGCACATCGATGAGGATGATCAGCGCGCCGATCAGGAAACCGATCATCATCGCCAGCGCCCGATACTCGTCCCATTCGCGAATCGCGTAACACACCAGCCAGCCGCCCGCGCCACAGAGCAGGAAGAAAACCGCGCGAATCGCGTAGATCGTTCGTCTCATGACGCCGGCCGGACATGGCGCAGCACGAGCAGGACCAGCGGCAAGCCCACCCCCACCGCCATGCACCAGAGCAGGATCCGCAGGTGGCGACGGGCTTTTGCCTTTTCAGCGAGGTCCTCGTCCATTTCGGTGCTAGCGCACCAAAGCCCCTTACGCATGACAACCCAATACTGGTTGGTGAAATCCGAACCGGAAGCCTACGCGTGGACGGATCTTGTGCGCGACCGCCGCACGGCGTGGACCGGCGTGCGGAGTTTTCCCGCCCGCCTCAATCTCCAGCGCATGCGCCGCGGCGATCGCGTGCTGTTCTACGAAAGCGTCACGACCAAAGCCGTGATCGGGATCGCCGAGGTGACGAAGCCCGCTTTCCCCGACACCACCGCCGACGAACCCGGCTGGGTCGCCGTGGGGTTGAAGGCCGTGGAACCGCTCGGCCAACCGGTGACGCTCGCGCAGATCAAGGCCGAGCCCGCACTCGCCGACATCGCGCTGCTTCGGCAAAGCCGGCTCTCGGTACTGCCGCTCAGCGCCGAGGCCTATCAACGCATCGTGAAGCTCGGTCAGAAGCGCTAGACGCCCGCGCTCGACACCGCGGCGGCGGGCGTTTGATGTAACACATTCCACGCCTTCCCGTGTCCTCGCCCACTCTCGCCATTCTTGCCCCAGGTCTCCTCGGTGGCTCGGTCGCCCAAGCCGCGCACGCGCGCGGCGCGGCGGGTCGGATCGTGGTATGGGCGCGCCGTCCGGAAGTCCGTCTCGCGCTCGCCCATCAGCCGTGGTGCAGCGCCGTGACGGAATCCGCCGAGGCGGCCGTCGCCGGCGCGGATCTCGTCGTCGTCGCCGCGCCGGTCGATCGGATTATTCCGCTCGTCCAACAGGTGGCGCCACACCTCGGCGCCGGGGCAATCGTAACCGACGTCGGCAGCGTCAAAGGCGAAATCGCGCGACAGGGCCACGCGGCGCTTGGCGATGGCGCGCATTTCGTCGGCTCGCATCCGATGGCCGGCTCCGAAAAAACCGGCTGGGAGCACGGCAGCGCAGAGTTGTTCCAACATCGCACGTGCTTCGTCACGCCGCTGCCCGAGAGCAACCCGGCCGCCGTCGCGAAGGTTGTCGCTTTCTGGCGCGATCTTGGCGGCGAACCGGTGACGGTGCCGCCGGATCAGCACGACGAAATCGTCGCGCACATCAGTCATCTGCCGCAGATCGTCGCCTCGAGTCTCTGCGCGATGCTCGCCGGCAAAACTCCCGCCTGGCGCAACTACGCAGGCGGCGGATTGCGCGACACCACCCGCATCGCCGGCAGCGATCCGCAGCTCTGGCGCACGATCCTTGAACAAAATCGCGAGGAAGTCCTTCGCGCGTTGCGCGATTACCAGGACGAACTCCACGGGTTGCAGATCGCGCTGGCCAACCGGGATTATCACGAGGTGGTCGCGCGACTGGAGCGCGGCCGCGCGTATCGCAGCCAGTTTCGACCCGCGCCGTGAGGCGAACGCGCGTGCGCATGAAATTTCACCGGCGAAGAGTACCTGCTTGTAGGGACGCAGACTGGCTGCGCCCTCGGCCCCCATCGACGACGGGCGCAGCGAGCCTGCGCCCCTGCCCGTCTCCTGGCCCACGTGTCGCAAGTGTGTGTCCCATCTCGCTGGTTACCCATGCCGCTGCCTGATCTCCTGCCGATCGCGCCGTTCACGCGCCCTGTCCGCGGCGAGGTCACGTTGCCCGGTTCAAAAAGCCTGACGAATCGCGCACTCCTGCTCGCGGCGCTGTGCGATCACCCGGTGGTCCTGACGGGCGCGCTGTTCAGTGAGGACACCCAGCTGATGGTCGCGGCGCTCCGCCGGCTCGGGCTGACGGTGTTCGCCAACGAACCGGCCCGCACGCTCGCGGTCTCGGATCAGGCGAGCGCGTTTCAAGCCAAGGCGCCCGTCGATCTGTTCGTGGGGCTGGCCGGCACCGCCGCGCGGTTCCTCACCGCGTTGTGCGCCGCCGCGCCGCGCGGCGTTTACCGAATCGACGGCGTGTCGCAGATGCGCAAGCGCCCGATGCGCGGCTTGATCGACGCGTTGCGTGCGCTCGGCGCCGAGGTGCGCTGCACCGAGCGCGAAGGCTTTTTCCCGCTGGAAATTCACGCGCGCGGATTGCGCGGCGGCCCCGTCGAGATCGATGCGAGCGAGAGCAGCCAGCTGCTCTCGGCCCTGCTGATGGTCGCACCCCTCGCCCGCGCCGCGACGCAGATCACGCTGACCAGCGACGTGCGCTGGACCTTCGTCGAAATGACGTTCCGGCTGATGGCGGAATTCGGCGTGCGCATCGACCACGCGGGTTCCAGCACGACCTTCGAGATGAAGGCGGGCCGCTACTCGGCGCCGAGTCGCTACGCGATCGAGCCCGACGCGACCGCCGCGAGCTATTTTCAGGCCCTGCCTCTGGTCGTTGGCGGCACGCTGGCCCTGCCGGGGCTGCGTCCGCCCGGCGACGGCTTGCAGGGCGATTCGGCCTTCGTCGACGTGCTGGCGCGCGTGCGCGCCCGCGCCGCCGGCCAGTTGCTCGAGGAGAACTTCCACGAAATTTCCGACACGTTCCTCACCCTCGCGGCGATCACGCCGCTGCTCGCCGGCCCGACGCGAATCACCGGCATCGCCCACACGCGCCAGCAGGAGACCGATCGCGTGGCCGGCATGGCCCGCGAGCTGATGCAGCTCGGCCAGCGTGTCGTTGAAACCCGCGGCGAGCTGGAGATTCATCCGCAGCCGCTGCGGCTCGGTGAGACGATTGAGACCTACGGCGACCATCGGTTTGCGATGAGCTTTGCGATTCTGGGTTGTCGCGATGTCCGCGGCGACGGCCGGCCGTGGCTCTCGATCCGCGATCCGGCCTGCTGCGCGAAGACTTTTCCGAACTTTTTTGAGTTGCTGGCGACGCTCCGCCAAAAATCGTTGGCAGACTGATGGCCCCATCCCCGTTCATCATCGTCGCCATCGACGGCGGCGCAGCGTCCGGCAAATCGTCCAGCTCCCGGACCCTGAGCGAGCGTTTCAACCTGCTGCACGTCGACACCGGCTCGTTTTATCGCGCCGTGACGGCTGAGCTGCTTCGCCGCGGCGCACCGGCCACGGACCTGGCCGCGGTGAAAACCGTGCTCGCCGACTTGAAGCTCGGCACGCGGCTGAACGGACGCTCGGCCATGATGGAGATCGGCGGCCGCGTGGTGCCCGACGCCGAGATCCGCAGCCTCGATGTGAACACCTGGGTCGCCACCTACTCGGCCATTCCCGAAGTGCGCGCCGCGCTGCTCGACTACCAGCGCGGGCAGGCGAACACGGCGCGGCAGCACGGCTTTCGTGGACTCGTGATGGAGGGGCGCGACATCGGCTCGAAGATATTTCCCGACGCCGATCTGCGCTTCTTCCTGTTCGCCGATCCCAACGAGCGTGCGCGCCGCCGGCAGCAGCAGGGTTTCCAGGATCAGGTGGCCAAGCGCGACACGATCGACAGCCAGCGGCTGAACGAGAGCCTGCGCGGCGCCACCGTGATCGACAGCACGTTTCTCACGCTCGAGCAGGTCGTCGAACAGATGGCCGCCGCAGTCGCGGCGAAACTCGGCGAAGCGCCGGCTCACCGCTGATGAACCGCTCTTTCCCGCAAGATCGGATGGATCCGATCTATGGCCTGTGCAACTACGTCATCTCAGTTGCGAACGACATCCTGTTCCGGGGGCAAATCTACGGTCAGGAAAATCTGCCGCGCGAGGGAGCTTTCCTCCTCGCCGCGAATCACCTCAGCTTTCTGGATCCTCCGCTCATCGGCATCCAGGTCCCGCGCCAGCTATGCTTCTTCGCCCGCAAGACCCTGTGGAAGCCGGGCGTGGCCTCGTGGTGGCTCGACGCGGTCGGCGTAATTCCTGTCGACCGTGACGGCGGCCAGGACGTGAGTGCGCTGAAGCGGGTGCTCCGTGCGTTGAAGGAAGACAAGGGGCTAATCCTTTTTCCCGAGGGCACGCGCTCGCCCGATGGCCAGTTGCAGCACCCCAAGCCCGGCGTCGGCTTCATCGTCTGCAAATCGCAGGTGCCTGTCGTCCCGGCGCGCATTTTCGGTTCCTACGAGGCGTTTGGCAAAGGGGTGAAGTTCCCGCGGTTCGGCACGCCCGTGTCGGTCGTTTTCGGCCGCCCGCTCAATCCGACAGTCTACGATGCGCTTGAGGCCGGCAAAGAGCGGTATCAAATCGCGAGCTCGCGGATTTTCGCGGAGATCGCGAAGCTGCAACTCCCGCGCGAGACGGTGGTCTAGGGATTCGCTCCTTTGCGGAGCGGGTCTCTGCCGCTCACCCCACCTTTGCGAACACCGCCGAAACAAACAGCGAGTTGCGCGGAAAACGGCGGATCTTCAGCGAGAATTTCGTAAGCCCGAGCGCGAACGAACGCGACACCGCCTTGAGCCCGTTCAGCAGGCCGAGGTCGAACACGATCCCTTCCGCAGTCCGCAGCCGGAACCCCGCGGCGGTGACGTGCTCTCGCAGCTCGGCGAAACTCCACTCGTTGAGGTGCTCCGAAATCCCGATCGGCCGCCCGATCCGCAGCACGCGGTGCAGCCGCTGCATCGCAGTGCGGTTTACTGTCGGATAACTCAGCACGAGCCGGCCGGCCGACTTCAGCGTGCGCCGAAATTCCGCCAGCACCCGCTGCGGATCGAGTACATGCTCCAGCGCCTCCACACAGACGATCTGATCGAACGTGCCGTCCGGAAAATCGAGCTGCTCCAGATTCATTTTCTGGAAGTGAAGATGAGCGATCGCGGCGTGCGCCGGATCGAACGCGTTGCCCGCAATGTCGACGGCCTGCACCTCCGCGCCGCTCGCGGCGAGCTGCGCCGCGAGCCGGCCGGTGCCGCAGCCGGCGTCCAGCAGCACCTGCCCAGGCTGCGGCGCCATCGCGCGAAACGCCGCGTGGTGGCGCTCCACGTGATAGAGCTCGCTGATGTTGATGCCAAACCGCACGCAACCGGCTTCGTAGCCGCCGCCGCGGTATTTTTCTTCGTAATACCGTTCGAGCTCCGCGTTGTCGCGAAACTGCAGCTGCGCCTCGTCAAGGATCCCCGCGTAGCCGCGGCGCCGGCGGCCGCTCACGCCAGCCCGCACGCCCGCCGCGCGCGCTCGAGGACAACCGTGGCCGTGGCCCGCGCGCGCTCGGCACCGTCCCGCAAGACGCCGTTCACGTAATCGAGGTTGGCCGCCAGCTCGGCGCGTTTCGCGCGCGCCGGGGCGAAGAAACTCCAATAATGCTCGAACAACGCCTTCTTCAGATCGCCGTAGCCGAGCCCGCCGGCACGCAACCGCTCCTCGGTCTCGCGCGCCACCTCGGCCGGTGCCACGAGCTTCAGGAGCTGGATCGCAATGTTCTGGTCGGCGTTAGGCTTCGGCTCGGCCGGCGTGCGCGAGTCCATCTTGATCCCCATGATTTTTTTCCGGATCGCTTTCTCGTCGCCAAAAATCTCCACCGTGTTGCCGTAGCTCTTGCTCATCTTCTGGCCGTCGAGCCCCGGCACGATCGCGGTCTCGTCGCGGATCTCCGGCTCCGGCACGACCAACGTCTCGCCGTAGGCCTGGTTGAACTTGATCGCGATGTCGCGCGTCATCTCGACGTGCTGCTTCTGATCCCTGCCGACCGGCACGAGATTCGAATCGAAGAGCAGAATGTCCGCCGCCATCAGCACAGGATAGGCAAAGAGCCCGAAGTTCGGCGAAATGCCGCGTGCCGTCTTGTCCTTGTAGCTGTGCGCGCGCTCGAGCAATCCCATCGGTGTAAGCGTGCCGATGATCCAGGTGAGCTCCGTCACTTCAGCCACGTCACTCTGCCGCCAGAACACGCTGCGCTTGGGATCCAGCCCGCAGGCGAGGAAATCCAGCGCCACGCCGAGCGTGTTTTGCCGCCGCTGCTCGGGATCGAACAGCGAGGTCATCGAATGATAGTCAGCGATGAAGTAGTAGGCCTCGCCGCGCTCCTGCAGCTCGATGGCCGGCTTCATCATGCCGAAGTAATTGCCGATGTGCAGCGTGCCGGAAGGTTGGATGCCTGAGAGGATGCGCATGACTGGAGGAATCTTTCTCTTTCTCGTGATCTTTCTCGGATCGAAAAGAGAGAACGAGAAAGAGAACGAGAACGAGAACGATTTTCTCCCCGGTTTGCCGAAGCGTCACTCGCTGGCGGCCAAACCCCACGGGCGCGACGCCCGTGCCCAGTGGCATGGCCGCCCCACCCTAGTCACCGGACTGGCCGGCGGGCGTCTCAGTCCCGTCGCGGCAGTGTCGCCAGCTCCCGCCGGTGGCGCGTCAGCGTGTTGGCCGGCAGCACGCCTCCGGCCGCGGTGAGCGGCGCGACGAGCGCGCGCCGGCCGAGCACCGTGCCCGGTTGCAGCACGCTGTTGCAGCCCACTTCCGCCGCGTCGCCGAGGATCGCGCCGAATTTCCGCAAACCCGTTTCGTGCACCTGGTCGCCTTCCCGCAGCAACACCGGCTGCTGGTCGAGCCGCAGGTTCGAGCAGATCACGCCCGCGCCGAGGTGCGAGCCATTGCCAAGGATCGAGTCGCCCACATAGGCGAAGTGCGGCACCTGCACGCGGTCGAGCAACAGGCAGTTTTTGAACTCGCACGAATTCCCCAGCACGCAACGCTCGCCGACGATTACGTTGCCGCGCACGAACGCGCCGGGTCGGATTTCCGTATGCGCCCCGATCCACGCCGGACCGATCAGGGTCGCGTGACCCGGCAGCCGCACGGTCGGATGCAGCCAGATCTGCCCTTCGACATGGATGCCGGCCGGGAACTTGATTTCCAGCGGCGGCATCGAGAACCCGGTGAGCGCCGGACCGATCCGCTTCAGCCATTCCCACGGCTCCACGTCCAACGGGAAGTGGGGTGCGAACGGGGCCAGCGAGGCGGGGAAGGTGAACAGATCGGAGGCTTTCACGTCGGTGTTCATGGCGTCACGACGCCCGCCCGGCAACGCGCGAATTGACGGCGTCGCACGTGGTCCGGAGTTCACACCGCGGGCGCGACGCCGACCAAGTTCCCGCGCATTTGGGATTGGCGCTTGTGTGACCGGTTCGCCAGCCGCAACATCCCGCGTCCTTTCGACTCCCATGGGTGGCTATTTTGGCGTTGTTTCCAAAACCGACTGCGTCGCGGATCTCTACTACGGCACGGATTACCATTCGCATCTCGGCACGCGCCGGGGCGGATTGGCCGTGCACGACGGCACCGCGTGCCAGCGTTACATTCACGACATCTCGAACGCGCAATTCCGTTCGAAATTCGAGTTCGACGTCATGAAGCTGAAAGGCCGGATGGGCATCGGCGTGATCAGCGATACCGAGGATCAGCCGTTGATGATCGGCTCGCATCTCGGCAACTACGCGATCGTCACGGTCGGCCGCATCGCCAACACCGCGGAGCTCGTCAAAAAGGCGTTCGGGCTGCGCTCGGCGCATTTTTCCGAAATGAGCGGCGGCGAGATCAACCCCACGGAGTTGGTCGCGTTGTACATCAATCAGGGCGCGACGTTCGCGGAGGGCATTCAGATCGCGCAGGAGGCGATCGAAGGCTCGTGCTCGCTGCTGTTGCTGACCGACGAAGGCGTCTATGCGGCGCGCGACAAACTCGGTCGCACGCCGATCGTCATCGGCCACAAGCCCGGCGCTTACGCCGTCACGCTCGAGAGCTGCGCGTTTCCCAATCTGGGCTACGAAACCGTGCGCGAACTCGGCCCCGGCGAAATCGTGCGCCTGACGGCCGAGGGCTTCGACGTCCTCGCCCTCGCCGGCCATCGCTCGCAGATCTGTGCGTTCCTCTGGGTCTACTACGGCTACCCGGCCTCCACCTACGAGGGCATCAACACCGAGGCGGCGCGCTACCGCAGCGGGGCCGCGCTCGCCCGCCGCGACTCCACGCCCGTCGATGTTGTCGCGGGCATTCCCGACTCGGGCACCGGGCATGCGATGGGCTACGCGCAGGAAAAACACATCCCGTTCCGCCGGCCGTTCGTGAAATACACGCCGACGTGGTCGCGCAGCTTCATGCCGCAGGACCAGCCCACGCGCGAGCTCGTCGCGCGGATGAAGATCATTCCGGTGCGCGAGCTGATCCAGGGCCAGCGGCTCCTGTTCTGCGAAGACTCGATCGTCCGCGGCACGCAGTTGCGCGACACCGTCCAGCGAATCTTCGACTACGGCGCGCGCGAGGTGCACATGCGCCCCGCCTGCCCGCCGCTGATCCACGGCTGCAAGTTTCTCAACTTCTCGCGCTCGAAATCAGAACTCGATCTCGCCGGCCGCCGCGCGATCAAGGAGCTGGAGGGCCACGATGGAGCGCCGCCGGCCGCCTACGCGCAACCGGACACGCCGCAGTGCAAGGCGATGGTGGAGCGGATCCGGCAGCGGCTCGGGCTCACCACGCTGCAATACCAGCAGCTGGATGATCTGGTTGGCGCCATCGGACTGCCGAAAGAAAAGCTCTGCACCTACTGCTGGGACGGGCAGGAATAGCTGACGCGGGAAGGTGCCCGGCATCCGCGCCGGGCTCGCGTTGACCACGGCTCCGAAACGCCGCGCCGGGACGGCGGGTTCCACCAGCGCGCTGGCGCATCTACCAACAAAAAAAGCCGCTGATGATCAGCGGCTTTTTGAAAATGGAGCGGGCGAAGAGACTCGAACTCTCGACGTCCACCTTGGCAAGGTGGTGCTCTACCAACTGAGCTACACCCGCAGAGCAGACCGCAAGAAGTAAGGTCCGCCCCGGCTCCGTCAACTGCTATTTTGAAAGATTGCAGGGCCTCTCCGGACACGCTGCCGGCCGCACTACGCCGGGTCCTTGCGCTCGGGTTCGCGCAGCACCAGCCGGTCGCCTTCCACCGCCGGCGCAGCTTGGTGCGCTGCGCTCGGGCCGGGGCGATGCCGCCGATGCGAACCGTCGCTGTAGTAGGAGTAATTGTGCGTGTAGTAGCCGTAGTCGCCGCCGGCGTTCTCCGGCACCTGCGTGAGCACCACGCCTAGCAGCGGCGTCTTGATCGCTTCCACGATCTGCTGCGCGCGCAGCACCATGCTTTGCGGATTGCGCCGGTGCTGGATCAGCAGCACCGCGCCATCCATGACGCTGGCGAGCACGCTCGCATCGCTCACGCCGATGATTGGCGGCGAATCGAACAGGATCTTGTCGTAGCGGCCGCGCAGCGTCGCGATCAACTCCTTCAACCGGTTCACCTGCAGCAAACCGAGCGTGAAGCCCGGCACGCCCCCGCTCGGAATGAAATCGAGGTTCGGCGCGAGCTCGCGTTGCACGATCGTCTCGAGCGGCTGGCGGTTCATCAACCAATCGCTCAAGCCCGGCTCGCGCGGTCGCTCCGCCAGCCGGTGCTGCGCAGGCCGGCGGAAATCGGAGTCGATCAGCACGACGCGCTCGCCCGCCGCGGCGGCCAGCCGCGCAAGTCGGAAGAGCGTGGTCGATTTCCCTTCGCCCGGGCCCGCCGAAAAGATCACCAGCGAGGCCGGCTGCCCCGGCTTCAGCGCCAGATTCAGATTCGTCTGCAACACACGATACGGCTCGGCCTCCGCGGGATCTTCATCGCCGCCGAGCGGATCCGTCTGACGCGGAATGACGCCCAGCACCGGCAGCTTCAGCCGCGTCTCCACATCGCCCACCGTGCGGAAGCTCGTATCGAAATATTCCAGCAGCAGCGCCGCGCCCACTCCGAGCAACGAGCCGAACACGAGCGCGAGCGCGATGCTCAGCGTCCAGTTGGGCCGGCTGGGATAACGCGGCGGCTCCGCCGTGTTCAGGATCTCGATCGTGCGCTTCGGCACTTGAAAATCGATCTCCCGCTGCCGGAGCGTGAGCTTGAGCGTCGTCAGCAGCCGCGTTTCGTCCTCGAGTTTTTGCGCCGCCTCCTCGAAGGGCCGCATGCGTTCCCGCGCGGAGAGAATCTGCGCCACTTTCGCCTGCGCCAGCTGGTTCTTCAGCTCGGCAACGCGCGAGTCCGCCTCCTGATACGCGATTTCGAGCGCGCTTTCATAGCCGCGTAGTTGCCCGTCGAGCTGCTCGCGAATCTTCGCGCGGTTGTCCACCGCCGCGATCAGATCCGGATGCGCCTCGCCGAGCCGCGATTGCAGCCGCGTGACATTCTGATCCGCGACGAGATAGGCCTGCAGCAGATTCTGGATGTTCGTGTCCTGGATCAGCTCGGAGTTGACCAGGCTCAGCCGGTCAGCCGGGGCGATGCTCTTGAACCGCTCCCACCGCGTGCGCCGGCCGATCGCATCGACGCTCAGCGCGATCAGCGAGTTCTGCATCTGCCGCAGCGTCTCGATCTCCATGTCGGAGTAGCGCGCGTTGAGGTCGACGCCGGAAATGTTCAGGTCCTTGCGCAGTCGCTCGACCGTGTCGCGCTGCGCGCTGACCACCTGCTCCTGCGCCTCGAGTTCCTTGCGCAAATGCGCCAGGCCCTCGCGCTGCTCCGACGTCGCGAGCGCGATCCGATCGTCCGAATACACCCGCGCAATTTCGTTCGCGATCGCGGCCGCGAGCGGCGGCTCCTGCGCGTACACGTTGATCTCGATCAGCGAGGAACTGCGCTGCGATTCGACTGCCAGCATCTTGTTGAGCAGGTAGCGATAGGTCATCGCCGACGGCAGCGGCCCGGTCGCACCGAGCAACGGCGCCAGGCGCGTGTTCAATCCAAGGTTCTCGATCACCGGATAGAGAATTTTCTCCGACTGCATGATCTTGAACTGATCCTGCAGGAAATACGGATCGTAGTAGCTGCTGCTCTGCGCCTGGAAAAGCTTCACCTCGCCCTCCGGCTTCTCGACGCGGATCTTGGTCGTAGCCAGATACCACCGCGGCAGGAACGCCGTGACTACGATCGTGGTGATCAGGACCAGCCCGAGGATCAGCGCGATCAGGGCCTTCCGCTGACGCAGCAATTGCATGAAATCGGCAAGCGAGGCGCTGTCCTTGCTGGCGGAGGTGGGAACCATGAGGTCGCGGAGAGCGAACGGCTGGCCGCTCAGCCCGGCAAGCTCATTGTCGTCACGGAACCGTGAAGCAGCGGCTGCGGGCTGAACGGTAGGGCGAACCGTCCCGGTGAGCCAGAGAGCGGGCCGACTCGTGCCATCGGCTCGGCGGAACGCCTCGCCCCACCTCTGCCGACCTGCGGATTTGCTCAGAACGCGTAGCTTGCGCTCACGCCCACGCGATCGCGATCCTGGCCGCGCCCCGGCACGTCGGACTCGATCTGATCGTGGTCGTAGCTCGCGGAGAAGGCCCAGTGCGCCGTCGGCAGCCAGGTCAACCCGAGCCCCACGCGCGTGGTCGTCTCGTCAAAATCGCTCGTGCCGCGCCGGCCCTGCAGCTGCGAGGGCTCGTAGGTGATCGATGCGGAGGCCACCACGAGCGCGCTCACGGCGTGCTGCACGTTGACGAAGAGCCGGTTCACCCGCGTGTCGGTGAACGTCGCCACGTTCGACGTCTCCTCGAACGTGTGCATGTAGCCCGCGCTCAGGAACGACCTCTTGGCATAGTCATACTTGGCCGAAAATTCCGCATAGGGGCTGGTCGTATCGGTCTCGGCCGAGCGGGAGCGCCACTGCGCGCCGAGCCGGCCCGTGATCGCCAGCTTCCGCGCGACGGCGTAATCGAACCCGCCCATCAGGAAGTCGGTCTGCTTATCCTTGGTGCTGCCCCCGGTCCGATAGTTGATGTCCTCGTGCCGGTATTCCGCGACCGCTTTCAGCTCGGGCACGACATCATAGCTGCCCGCGACGCCGTAGAGATTTTCCGTCCGGTCGAGGTTTCGGCCAAGCGTGGCGTTGTCGTAGTTGAAGTTAACGCTGCGCGCCTTGACCGTGGCGCCGAGCTTCGGCAGCGGTGAGGCTACGAGGCGACCATTGAGTTCGTTGCGCTTGAACGACTGATCGGTGTTCACCGGCAGGCCCGCCAGCAGCGACTCGGGATTCTTCGCGATCTGATAGGTGTCGCTCAGGTCGATGTTCGTGGAGCTAGAGAACGCGTGCGCCAGCCGCGCGGTGAGGTTGTGGCTGTCGAGCGTCTTGTCGCCCGGCCGGTCCACGAAGTGATCGATCACCAACCCATAGGCGAATTGCGCGAACGTCTGGTCGTCCAGTGAGCCGCTGTAGGCCAGCGTCGGGGCGGCCTGATAGACGAAGCTGCTGATCGCCCCTTCGTCGGCGCCGAAAATATTGCTGTCGTACATCACGCCGGCGCGCAACGTCACGGTCCAGTCCTTCTGCAACTCCTGCTCCGGCAAGGGCGCGTAGACGGCACGAGCCGGCACCACCGCAACGAGCCCAAACGCCAACAACACCCGGAGAGAGTTCATCAGTTTGAAATCTGGAGCGGACTGACGCTACGTCGCCGCCGCCACGGGGTTCAATTACTTTCCCCGCGGCGGGGGCAGCGCTGGGTTCATCAACACGTACAGGTTCTCCGCGAGTTTCTGCGGCGCGCTCAAGGGAAACTCCGGCGGCAGCCGGCCGGTGAACAGGCCGGCGTAGATCCGGCCCCACTCGCCGAACAGATCGGTCGCACGCTGCAGCGAGCCCGGCACGACCGGACGCGCGGCGAGCTCGGAGAAAAACGGCCGGTCCAGCGTCCGCGGCGTGAGCAGCAGTTCGGCCAGCGGTTGCTCGAGCGTTATCGCATAAAAATCGCGGAGCTTCACCGGCTGCGACCAGACCCGTTGTCCGCCATACCACGCGGCGCCGGCCGGCACATCCGCCATCAGGCCGAAGCGCTGATCGGCGTCGCGCCGCTCCAGCTCCTGGCGCATCCCGATGAAAAGCCCGGGGAAATAAGGCGGATACTGGAAATGCAGCCGGCGCGGCTCGATCGCATCACGCAGCAACGGCAGCGCGTGCACGCAGAGCAAGGCGGTGGCGCAGAGTCGCGGCCACTGGCTGAGCTGCGCGTTGCTCTCGATCAGCACAAAGAAGAATCCCGCGCCAAACACGATGATCACCGGCGCGAGCCAGCCGGCGACCAGTCGTTCGCTCTCACCGGAGTTCAGCGCCGCCTGCGCGACCAGCAGCACCGCCAGCGCGAGCATGAACAGCCAGCGCAGCCGGTTCACCGCCGCGGCGCGAAACGTGTAAATGCACCCGGCCACGAAGAACGCCGTGAACCACATCGCCCCACCCGACCAGAGCCGCGCCTGCACGCTTTCCTGCAGGCTGGTGAGCGTCTTGTTCCCGACTTTGTTCAAATTGATCCGCGGCAGCTCGGCGGCGAGGGTGTTGCGGAATGCCGCCGGTTCTGCCGTGGGATCGCCCGCCTTCAAGGCGACATTCTGAATCGCAAGCCCCGTGGGCGTGCCGCTCACCGCCAGATTTCGCACGATCCAGGGACCGGCCGTCACCGCGAACCCCGCCGCCACGGCGGCCAGCGCCAGCCAGCGCGCACGCCCGCGAAACCGCAGCGCCGCATAACCGAGGGCCACGATCACCAACGCTCCCGCGGAATATTCGGCAAGGAACAGCAGCCCGCAAATCAGGCCAAGCAGCGCCAGCCAGGTTTCGCGCCGTGCGGCCAGCCGCCCCCAGGCGCCGCGATCCGCCGTCACGGCGCCGCCACTTTCCGCCCACCCTTCCGCGCGGTGCCAGACAAGGAACGCCGCCAGCGCGAGCACCATCAGCAAAGGCGCGCCACTCAGCACGACCGTCTGCTGCCAGACACCGACCGACAGCAACACCCCCGCCATGGCGAGCCAGCCGGTGCGCGCGTTGAACAGTTCCCGGCCCAGTCGGAAAGTCAGTCCGACGGCGAGCCACAGGAGCACGACATTGATCCCGAGCAGGAGATAGTCGGCCGCAAATCCGTCCGGCGGCACAGGCGGTGACGCGAACAACGCGCCACGCGATTCGCCGGGCAGCAGCCCCAACGCGCCCGCGATCACCATCCCGTAAAGCGGCGCGTGGTAGAGCTCAGGATACGGCCTCGCCGCATCGAACTTCCGTCCGTGCTGCTCAAGAAACGCGGCGGCTTGCGGGTAATTGACCGGGGACGAGAACCCCCGCCCTTCCGCGAGCTGTCGTCCCAGCCCCGCCTGCAGCAGCGTCGCCTCGCTGGTCGCGCCGTGAAATTGTTTCCAGGCGACGAGCAGCGACAGCACCAGCACGCCCAGCAGCGTCGCCGCCAGCCGGATCCAACGCGCGCCGGCGCCCAATTCGAGCCAGTGAATCAGCTCCTGGAGAGTGCGCGGTCGCGGCATGCGGGCAGGACAGGCGTCCGGGCTAGTCCACGACGTCGAGCTCGGGCCACTGCGCGATCTTGCGATGCAGCGTGCGCCGGCTGATGCCCATCAGCTCGGCGGCCTTGGTGCGGTTGCCGCGCGACTTGATCAGCGCCTCTCGCAACAGTCGCTTTTCGTTTTCCTCGACGGAGAACGACGTCGGCACCGCGCCGCCGAGTACGGTCGAGCCCGGCGCGCCCGGCGTCGGTGCCGGGCCGGTCGCGCCCGCCAGGGTGGCGTCCCGGTATCTCGGTTCGAGGTCGTATTCCGAGAGGCTGCGGCCGCGCCGCAACACCACGGCGTTCTCACAAAAGTTCCGCAGCTCGCGGATGTTGCCGGGCCACGGATACGCCTGCAGCGTGGCCAGCGCGCCCGGCTCGATCGTCAGCGGCGGGACGCCGTTTTCCTCGGAGAACGCCGTGATGTAGTGCCCGAGCAGCAGTGGAACGTCCTCCGCGCGCTCGCGCAGCGGCGGCATGGTGATTCGCACCACGTTCAGCCGGAAGAAAAGGTCCTCGCGGAACTTCCCGTCGCGCACAAGTTGTTCGAGAGTGCGGTTCGTTGCCGCCACCAGCCGCACATCGAGATCGATCGGCTTGGAACCGCCGACGCGCTCGATCGATTTCGTCTCCAGGAACCGCAGCAGCTTCACCTGCGTCGACGCGGATATCTCGCCGATTTCGTCAAGAAACAGCGTGCCGCCGTCGGCGGACTCGAACCGGCCGATCCGTCGTTCCGTGGCGCCGGTGAACGAGCCTCGCTCGTGGCCGAACAGCTCGCTCTCGAGCAGGTTCTCCGACAGCGCCGCGCAGTGCACCGCGAGGAACGGCCCGCGCGACCGCGAGCTCGACTGGTGAATCGCCTGGGCGATCAGCTCCTTGCCGGTGCCGGACTCGCCTTCGATCAGGATCGTCGCGCGCGACGGCGCGACCAGTTTCACCCGGTCGATGACTTCGTGCAGCTTGGGCGAGTTGCCGATGATGCCTTCGAAACTGAACTTCTCGTCGAGCCGCTCGTGCAGCTGCTTCACCTCGACCTCGAGCGTCTTGGCCTTCAGCGCCCGCTGGATCAGCACCTCCAGGCGCTCGATGTTCACCGGCTTGGTCAGGAAATCCACCGCGCCGCGCTTCATCGCCTCGACCGCCGTCTCGATGTTGCCGTAAGCGGTCATCATCAGCACGGCGGGCCGGTTCGGCTGCGCCAGCGCCTTGTCGATCACCTTCAGCCCCGATTTGCCCGGCATGCGCAGGTCCGTGACGATCACGTCGAACGGCTGCGCATCCATCAGGTTGAACGCCTCGTCCGCGCTCGCAGCCAGTGACACGTCGTAGCTGTCGACCAGCGCCTGCTGCAAACCCTCGCGCGTGTGCTTTTCGTCATCGACGATCAAAACGCTCGGCACCATGAGCTAGCAGTCAGTCCGCGCCATCGGAAGGGTCAAATGGAAAGCGGGAACCCATGGCACGGGCGTCCCGCCCGCGGAGCCAGCGCGCCGCCGATGCCGAGAGAACCAAGCGCAGCGCATGGGCGAGACGCCCATGCCCCATCACCGCCCCGCTACTTCTTTTGCTTCTCCGCTTCCTTTTCGCTGACCAGCCGTTGCGCGATCGGCGCGAGCTGGCTCAGCGTCAGGCTCGGCGGCGGGGAGGAATCCACGAGTTCGAGGAACTTCGTCCGGCGCTGCTCCAAAATCGTGCGCAGTTGCGCCTGCTGCTCGGGCGTGAGATTGAGATCCTTCGTATTCCACTCCAGTCGCATCGGCACGACGACGATCGCGAGCATCTTGTAGAGCGGCTTCTGCTGCAGCCGGATGATTTCCTCGGAGGTCAACGGCGTGGGCGCGTTGAGCGCGGCGTCCTCTTTCTCGCGCAGGTCGGCGTATTTCTTGATGATGCCCTGAAACGTCTCGCGCTGCCGCGGATCGAGGATGGTGAGGATGTCCTGATCCATCTCGCGATCGATCTCGAGCATCCGCGCGCGGAAATGCTCCACTTGCGGCCGCAGCCGCTCGATCTCCGCGGCGAGATGCGCCGGATTCGGCGCCGGGGATTTCGCGGGCGCGGCGCCGGTCTTCTTCTCCGGGGACAACTCGCCAAGCAGCTGCGGCGGTTTCGGAATCTTGCACGAATTGCGCTCCGTCCACACGCCGGCCCCGTAGCCCGCGCCGAGCACGATCACCGTCAGCACCGCAATCAACAGGCGTTGTTTCATCGGAGCAGGCTCAACTGCTCGGTTTCCGCGGCGATCTGTTCCCAGCCCGCGAGATTGCGGGCGGTTTCATCGGCGGTGACCCGGGCGTGAACGAAGAAGATCACCACCAGGCAAACGGTGGCGGTGGCAGCGCTCAACAGGCATTGGCTGGCGAACGTCGGCGCGACGGCTCGCGCCGCGCGCAACGTGCGCTCCGCAAATCCGGGGCGGAGCAGACGGGCGGCGTGCTCATTCAAGGCGAACCAGGCGTCGGTTTCAGGTTTCATGTGGTCGTTGATAGTGTTGACGGAGTTTTTCGCGGGCGCGGTGCAGCCGGGCCTTCACGGCCATCACGCTCGTGCCGGTGACCGCGGCCATCTCCACCTGGCTGCGCCCTTCCTGCGCGAGCGCGAGCAGCGCGCGGTCCTTGGGCGGCAGTTGCTGCAGCGCATGCCGCAGCGCATCGAGTTCCTCGGAATCGACGGCGCCGGCCGGCTCGGGCACATTCTCGTGCTCCGCGCCGAAGGGCGTGAAAATCCGCCGCAGCTTCTGCCGGCGCAGATGATCGATGCAGGTGTTGCGGGCGAGCCGGAACAGCCACGCCTCGAATTGCGCCACCTCGTGCAGCCGCCCGAGGGCGCGGATCATCTTGATGAACACCTGCTGCGCCAGATCCTCCACCGCATCGCTGCGACCCGTGATCGCGTAGATGAACCCGGCCAACCGGCGCTGATAATTGATCACAAGCGTCCGCTGGGCGTTCTCGTCGCCCTGTTGCGCTTGGCGAACCAAGTCGCCGAGTGCGGCCGCTGCAGACTGTTCCGAGAGGGAGCATGCGTCTGTCTGGCCTGACGGAGGAGCTGTTGGGAAGTTGCGGATTTGACTTTCATTTCGGACCGCCCCCCGGCCTGCAATCTTTCTTCGCAGGATCGACGTTATCGCCCGGAGAGTGCGCGGCTTCCGCAACCGCCGTATCTCGCAGCCGGACGCGCGCATCAGACATGCCCTGACGGCGCGCCGGGAAGTCATCCCTGTTCCAGCATCCGCACGCGCCGGTCCCGGCGGGGGAACTGCAGCGTGACGAGCGTGCCGACGCCTTCCTTGCTCTCGATGCCGATCTGCCCGCCATGATCGCGCATGATCCGCTGCACGATCATCAGCCCGAGCCCGTGGCCGCCAGCCTTGGTCGTGTGGTACGGCTGGAAGAGCCTGATCAAGTCCTCCTGCTTGATCCCCGCACCGTTGTCGCCGAACAGTAGGTAAACGTTGTCGTCGTCCGCGTGGGAACGGACCCGCAGCCGCCCGCCCGGCTGCATCGCGTCCGCGGCGTTCTTCATAATGTTAAAGAACACCTGTTTCACCTGATTCCGGTCCGCCATCACCAGCGGCAGGTCGGCGGGCGTTTCCACCTCGACCTCGATCCCGCGATCCGCGAGCTCGCCCTGCTGGAACCGCAGCACTTCGTTGAGCACCTGGGCGAGCTGTGTCTCCACCAAATCCGGCACGCGCGGCCGGACGGCCTCGAGAAAATTGGTGATGATGCCATCGAGCCGCCGCACCTCCGCGCGACAGATCGCAACCGAATCCTCGAGCGCGGCCACGTCCTTGTCCTTCGCGGTTCTCGCCTTCTTCAGCCGCCGCTCCATCAGCTGCAGGTGGATCGTCAGCGAATTGAGCGGATTGCCTAGCTCGTGCGCCACGCCCGCCGCCAGCAGGAGGATCGACGAGGTGCGCTCGTTCTCGATCCGCGCCTCGGTGGTGCGTTTCTCCAGCGTGATGTCCGAGAGAATCACCGCGAACCGCCGCGGCCCGCCCCGGTTCTCCATCCGGAACGGCACCATGTAGAGCCGCACGGTGCGAGGCTCCGGGTAAGTGAGCTCGAACTCCCGCGCCACGACCGGCAGCGCCGAAACGCCGTTGCGCCCCAGTGCCGGTTCCAGCGACGGCCGCAATCCGGGCGCGAGCCGCCAGAGCGTCTGGCCGGAAAGATCTTCGTCGCCGAGTCCGATCAGCCGCTGGGCCGCGCCATTGGCGTATTCGATCCGCGCATCAGCGCCGAGGACGAGCACGCCTTCCTGCAGCGTGTTGAAGATCTCCTCGAACAACCCGCGTTCACGCGCGAGCCGCTGCACCAGGTTCGTGAGGTTGACGGAGTCGAGCGCCTCCACGCGGCCCAGCACGCGATCAAGCGATGAATTTTTCTTGCCCGGCATGCGCGCAGTTGTGGCCAGTCGATCGCGGGTTGGCAAGGAGCGGGCGAAAATGGTCGGACGCCGCGATACCCTCCTCGCGCCACAGCAATGTAGGGCCGCCGTTCACCGGCGGCCGAGAAGGAGAACGATGTTCCGCACGCGCTCGCGGCCCGCGGCGGGTTCGTCAGGCTCACCGCAGGCGAGCGCCGGCCCTACATCCCGCAGCCCCCTACTCCTCCTCGATCAGCGCCGTCGTTTCCGCGACCAGGAACTCCATCTGCGCCGGATCCATTCGTTGCGCGAAGAGTTTTCGCAGGAACAGATCGCGGTGCTGCGCGCAGCGCCCCAGCCGCAGGAGCGCCTCGCAGTGCTCGGGCGTGCCGTAACCCTTGTGCTGCGCGAATCCATACCCGGGATGCTTGAGCTCGAGCTCGCACATCAGCCGGTCGCGCTGCACCTTCGCGACGATCGAAGCCATCGCGATGCACAGCGAACGCGCGTCCCCGCTGATGATGCTGTGGTGCGGATACGGAAACTTCCGCATCGCGAGCCCGTCGAGCAGGATCCGGCACGACACCGTCGGCTGATAGGCCGCCAGCTCCTCCGCCGAGGTGAACAGATCCGGCTCCGTTTTCTGCTGAAACGCGGACGGTGGATAGATCGCTTCGAGTGCGCGCTGCATCGCCAGCTTGGTCGCACCGAGGATGTTCAGCTGTTCCACCTCGGCCACATCGGCAACGCCGAAGGTCGCGTGGATCTGACCTTGGTTCACCAGTTCTTCGAACTCCGCCCACAGCTCCTCCCGCATCGCCGGCGTGAGCTGCTTCGAATCGTTCACCCGGCCGGCCTTCGTCACGGCCCACCGGCCCTCGAGAAATTCCTTGGTGACCATCACGGCGCCGGCGACCACGGGACCGGCCAGCGCGCCACGGCCGGCCTCATCGACGCCGATGAGTCCGCTGAGCCCCTCGATTTGTTTCAGGTCAAACGCGCGAAGCTGTCTGCGTTTCGGCATGGATTTAGACTGGCAGGGCGCGGATTTCGCTCCGCACCGGGACTACGAACGATGCCTGCGGCGGCGAGAGTACTCGCCGCCCTACCGGTTGATCCCCGTTTTCCTTCACCATTCCATCTTCTCCTTCGGTTCGGGCAGCGGCAACTCATCCAGTTTACCTGCCGCTGACACAACTTCGTAGGCCGTGCGGAAGTGCAGCTTGGCGAAATCGCCGAGGGCCCGCGCCCCGAATTTCGCGATGATCTGTGCCGCCTGCTCCTTCACCAGCGGCCCCGCGCCCTTTTGGAGCTTCGCGCCAAACCGCTTCGAGAGCTGGTGCATCTGCCGCACGAATTCCGCACGCGCCACGACCGATGCCGCCGCGACCACCGGATCCTCTTCCGCTCGCGTGCGCATTTTGAGCTCGAACTCCTTCACGCCCTTTTTCGCGAGCTCGCGCTGCGCCAGCGGCTGCTCGGTAAACTGGTCGAGCAGCCCCCACTTCACCGGCTTGGCCGCCAGCGCCTGGTCCAGCGCGGTCGCATGCTGCCAGGCGAGCAGCCGGTTCAGGTTCGCGCCGGGCCGCGCCATCAGCTCGTTGTATTTCGGCATGCCGCAATAGCACGTGCGCACCACCACGCCCGGCGTTTCGCGGATGAGTTTGTCCAATTCGATGATCCGCGTCTCCGCGATCTTCTTGGAATCCTGCACGCCCGCCTTGCGCCACGCCTCGATCGCGGGCTTCTCCGCGATGACGGTCGCCGCGATCACCGGTCCGAAAAAGTCGCCCTTGCCGCTCTCGTCGAGACCGGCATGCGGCTCGAACCAGTCGGGGTGCAGCACCTCGTCGTAGCCCAGCTTGGCCGCGCCGGTGATCTCCGGCTCGAGCGTCATCGTGACAAACTCCTCCGTGCCCTTGCCGGCCACGACCACCTTGCCGCTGGTGTAGGCGGCGAGATTGATCCGCGCCGGGTCCGATTTGAACGCGAACCGCGTGTAAGCCACCTCGACCGGCGTGAACCCGCGCGCCTCGCAGATCCCGCGCAGCTTCTCCATCTGGGCGTCGTCGAGTTTGATCGTGTAGGAGGAGAGCTTTTTCGGAGCCTCCTCCCCGGCGGGCTTTTTCGGCATGAGGGGATTGGGCCACAAAAAGCACAGAAAGCACAAAAAGAATCTGCTTGGGCTGTCCGACAGTTTTGTGCCTCTTGTGCCTCCTGTGGCCCTCTCCGGTTCGCTGCTCGATCGTCACGCTGAATTCCAGTCCGCCCTGCTCGGGTGGTATCGCGCGCACCAGCGGCGACTGCCATGGCGGACGGAGCCATCGCTCTACAAGACGGTCGTGAGCGAATTCATGCTGCAGCAGACGCAAGTGAAGACGGTCCTGCCCTACTACGACCGCTGGCTCGCCGTGCTGCCGAATTTCGCCGCGCTCGCCGGCGCCTCCGAAGCGCAGGTGCTGAAACTCTGGGAAGGACTGGGCTACTATTCGCGCGCCCGTAATCTCCACCAACTCTCGCAGGCGATCCACGCGCTGCCCAAGCCGCCGCGCACGCCCGAAGCGTGGCGCGAGCTGCCGGGCGTCGGCCCCTATACCGCCGCGGCGATCACGAGCATCGCCTTCGGCGCGCCCGCGGCCTGCGTCGACGGCAACGTGGTCCGGATTCTCGCCCGGCTCACCGCCAATCGCACCCTGTTCCGCGATTCGGCCAGCGCTGCCAAAACCTTCACTCCCCTCGCCCAGGCGCTGCTGAGCCCGTCCGCGCCCGGCGATCACAACCAGGCGATGATGGAACTCGGCGCGACGGTCTGCGTGCGCCAGAATCCGCTCTGCCTGACCTGCCCCGTGCGTCCGTTCTGCGCGGCGGCGCGCGCGGGCGATCCGGAAAGCTACCCCCGGCTGGCGCCGAAGAAGATGGAAAAACGCACGGTCACCCGCGTGTGGTGCCAGCGCGACGGAGCGCTACTGCTGCACCGCGCGGCCGACGACGCGCGGCGATTCGCCCGGATGCATGAGCTGCCCACCGCGGAAGACGCGGGGTTTGATCCCGCACGTTTCGAAAAACGAGCCCCGCTCGTCGTGAAACGCCGCGGGATTACTCGCTTTCAGATCACCGAATCGATCCACCTCGCGCCGCCACCGCGAAAGCTCGGCGCCGGATTTGTCTGGGTGCCGGTCGCTGAGCTCCACGCGATCACGCTCTCTGGCCCGCACCGCCGCTGGATCACGGAGATCCTCGCGCGTTCGGTTTGATTGTAGCCGGGGTCGTCGACCCCGGTCCGGGCTCAGCGAGCCCGGCGACAAACGGAATTCTCCTCCTCGAATCGTTCTCGTAATCGTAATCGTTCTCGGAAACTCGAGAGGACGAGAACGAGAAAGAGAACGAGAAAGAGGCCGACGGGGACGAGAGCGAATCGCTTCCCTACTCGCCCAGCGCTTTCGCCAGCTCGGCTTCGAGCTCTTTGCCGCGCAGGTCCCGGGCGATGATCTTGCCGTCGCGGTCCAGCAGGAAGGTCGCGGGAATGCTCGTGATTCCGTATTGCCGGCCGAGTTTGCTGTCCCACGCCTTGCCGTCGAAATACTGCGGCCACGTCATCTGCTTCTCGGCGATGAACTTCTTCAGCGCGTCTTCGCTGCGATCGAGGCTGATCCCGACGATCTCGAAGCCTTTGTCGTGATACTTTCCATAGGCGGCGAGGACGTTCGGCAATTCGGCGACGCACGGCCCGCACCACGTCGCCCAGAAATCGACCAACACCACCTTGCCCTTCAGTCCACTGATCGACAGCGGCGCGCCGTTGAGGTCCTGCTCGGTGAAATCCGGAAACACCGCGTCCGGCTTCAGCTTCGCGCGCAGCGCCGCACTCTCGCGCTGCTGCTCGATCTGCTGCAGTACCTCGTCGACTTTTCCGGCCAGCTGCGTCGTCGGAAAGTCTCGCTTCAACTGCGTCAGCAGCTCGGCGCCGCGGTCGGCATCGTCGAAGACCTGCAGGTAAAGCATGGCCTTCATCAGGAGCACCTGCGCCACCTCGTCCGTCTTCTCGCTGGCATGGGCGGCGAGCAGCGCGTCGAACGCCTTCAACTCCTCGGCCAGCGCCGCCTCGGTCCGCACGCCGCTGCTCAGTTTCGCGCGGACCTTTTCGACCAGCGTCCTGAGCTCGTCCTGCACCGTGCTCACGCTGGCCGCTGGCGCACTCACCGCCGCCGGCGCGACGCTCGACTCCGCCGCCGTCGCGACCGCTCCGCCAAGGCCAAGACATCCGCACGCGAACAAAATCCGGGTTTTCATAGGTAAGGGAAAGGGAGTCCGCGCACCGGTTCAGCCCAGCAGCTCCAGCACCCGCTCGCGCGAGGCTCGCACGCCTTCGACGGGAAGTCGCGGATTGAACTCGAGCACCAGCAGGTGCTCGGGTCGCCAGAAGCTGCTGATCATTTTGAAATCAATGTGCCCGCTGCCCACCGTCTGATGGTCCTGGCCCTGCGCATTCACGTCATGCAGGTGAAACCCGATCAGCTTCGGCGCCATCTTTTCGAGATGCGCGCGGTGATCGATCATCCCCATCGCCTGCTTGATGTCGGCATGCCCCGTATCGTGCCAGTAGCCCACCGGTGCTCCGGCCGGCAAGCTGTTGAGAAAATCGAGGTAATCCTCCTCCAGCGGCAGCTCCTCGAACTTTTCCCGGTTCTCGAAACCGAGTCGCACGCCTTTCTGCTGCGCATGCGCGAGCACTTCGTTGACGCTTTGCTTCGTCCGCTCCCAGAACGGTCCCATCCGCTTGCGCAGCTTCTCGCGCGATTTCGTCAGCAACGCCTGGTAGTCCTCATCGTGCGGGATGGTCGCATCCGGATGCCGCTCCCGGTAGGCGCGCAGCGTCCGGCCGGGATTGAACCAGAAAAACCGCACGCTGCCGAGGTGGCAGACGACCGTACTCGCCTTCACCTGCGCCGCGAAATCGATCGAACGCCGCGTGTGCCGCAGCCATTGCTCGTGCTCACGCGGATCGCTGGCGGACGGCTCGAAGAGATTCGGTGCCGCCTGCACCACCCCGGTCGGCAAGGGGCAAAAATTATGCGTCGAGCTGATCTTGACCAGCCCTTCCTCCACCGCGCGCAGCACGCCCGGCACCAGGGTGATCCGGATCCCGTGACTCAGCTCGATGTACTCGAACCCCAATCCCACCATCTCCCGGACCATCGCATAGCCGTCGGTATGACGGTGCGAGCACCAGCAGGTAGACAGGGACAGACGAACGTTCACGCAGTCACAAAGCTAAAAAACCCACCGTGATGCACGAAAAAAGAAAGCCGCACCCCGACGCGCGAGGTGCGGCAAAAAAGATTCGTTTTGGCGTCAGGCTCAGCTCTCGTAGCGGCGACGCAGCATCTGCGTGAACGCTTGGACCTTCTCCTTGCGGCGGCGCCTCTCACAGGGCTTCTCGTAGTAACGCTTGGCGCGAACACCCTTGATGATATTCTCGCGATCGAGCTTCTTCTTCATGCGACGGATCGCACGATCCACGGGCTCGTTTTTGCGGATTTTGATTTCGATAGACATGTGAACAGACGAAGGAGTGAGAGGAAAAGCGGGTAAATTGGCCAGCTCGCGAGCGGCCCGTCAATGGCTTTTTTGCAGAGCCGCCCGGCCTGCGCCGTACCCAGCCTCCGCTCAGGTGGTACCCGGCATCCCGCCGGGTTTCGAATCGCGGCCCGCGCCTCCCAATCCAAGCCGCCGGGACGGCGGGTTCCACCTGTTGACCGTTGCTCGCCATCCACTTCGGCCTTTCCTCTTGCCCTGCCGCAGCTCGAATCCGCTTATAGCCGCGTGCCGTCAGCGGATCCGAATTTCGTTCATCTCCACGTCCACAGCGACTATAGCCTGCTCGATGGCTCCTGCCGCATCGACCGGCTGCTGAAGCGCACGAACGAGCTGGGGATGAAGGCGATTGCGCTCACCGATCACGGCAATCTCTACGGTGCGATCGAGTTCTACAAGGCCGCCAAGGACGCCCAGGTCAAACCGCTCATCGGTTGCGAGCTCTACCTGGTCGAACATTCCCGCCTCGAGAAACACGGTCGCTCGGACGACGACGGAAAGACGATTTTCCACCTCGGGCTGCTGGCGCGAAATCTCACCGGCTATCAGAATCTGCTGAAGCTCGTCTCCGACGCGCACCTCAAGGGCTTCTATTACAAGCCGCGCACGGACATCGAAACGCTCGCGAAATACGCGGGCGGGCTCATCGGCTTCTCCGGCTGCCTCGCCTCATTGGTGCCGCAGCACCTGCTCAACGATCGCGAGGACGAAGCCCGCAAGGCCTGCGCACGCTTCGTCGAGATCTTCGGCCGCGAAAACTACTTCATCGAACTGCAGGACCACGGAATCCCGGAACAGCGCAAGATCATCCCCGGCCTGCTCGACCTGGCGCAGGAATTCAAGCTGCAGGTCATCTGTTCGAACGACGTCCACTACGTGAACCACGGCGACGCCGGTCCGCACGACGCGATGCTCTGCATCCAGACCGGCTCGAAGATCGACGACGAGAAACGGATGCGCTTCAGCGGCTCGCAGTTTTATCTGAAGTCGCGCGAGGAAATGGCCCAGGTGTTCCGCGAAGTGCCCGCGTCGCTCACGAACACCCAGCTCGTGGCTGACATGTGCGAGCTCGCGATCCCGTTTCCCAAAGGCAGCGAGCGCTATCCCAAATATCCCCTGCCGCCTGAGATCAAAACCGACCGCGGCGGCTACCTCCAGGATCTCTGCGTCGCCGGTCTCCGCCGCCGCTATGGCGTCGACTACTTCGCCGCGGCCTCGCATCCCGCCGCCGCCGAACGACTCGACAAACTCACCAACCTGCCCGCCGGCGAAAAGCCGCAACCGCCCGACTACACCGGACTCACCCACGAGGAAGAGCTCGTCGTCCGGATGGGCTACGAGCTGTCGATCATCCGCGTCACCGGGTTCATCGACTACTTCCTCGTCGTTTGGGATTTCATCGCCTGGGCCAAAAGCCACGGCGTGCCCGTCGGCCCGGGCCGCGGCTCCGGCGCCGGCTGCCTCGTCGCCTACCTGCTCGGCATCACCAACCTCGACCCGCTCCGGTTCAAGCTGCTGTTCGAGCGCTTCCTCAATCCCGAACGCGTCTCGCCGCCGGATTTCGACATCGATTTCTGCATGCGCCGGCGCGAGGAGGTTATCAACTACGTCCGCGAAAAATACGGCAAGGACTGCGTCGCGAACATCATCACTTACGGCACGCTCGGCGCGAAGATGGTGATCCGCGACGTCTCGCGCGTGCACAACCTGCCGTTCGCCGAGGCCGACCGCTTGGCGAAGATGATCCCCGACGAGCTCAACATCACGCTCACCGACGCGATCGCCAAATCCGCCGAGCTCAGCTCCGAGATCGCGCGCAATCCCGTCGCGAAAAAAATCGTCGACCAGGCGCTCGTGCTCGAGGGCATGGTGCGCAACACCGGCAAGCACGCCGCCGGCATCATCATCACCGACCAGCCACTCGACGACTTCGTCCCGCTCACGCTGCAAGAAGGCGACGTCACCGTGCAGTTCGACATGGGCGCGGTGACCAAGCTCGGGCTGCTGAAGATGGATTTTCTCGGGCTGAAGACGCTCACCGTCATCGCCGACGCGGTCGACAACGTCCGCCGCACCGCCGATCCGAAGTTCGACATCGAGACCATCCCGCTCGACGACCCAAAGACCTACGCGATGCTCAACGCCGGCAAGACCGTCGGCGTCTTCCAGCTGGAATCCAGCGGCATGCAGTCGGCGTGCAAGCAGGTCGGCGTCTCGAACATCGACGACATCAACGCGATCTGTGCGCTCTACCGACCCGGCCCGATGCAGTTCATCCCCGACTACGCCCGCGGCAAGAAGGACCCGAGCACCGTCGAGTATCCGCATCCGCTGCTCGAACAGTCGCTGCAGGAGACCTACGGCATCATCGTTTACCAGGAGCAGGTGATGGAGTGCGCGAAGATCATCGCCGGCTACACGCTCGGCGGCGCCGACATGCTCCGCCGCGCGATGGGCAAGAAGGACGCGGAAGCGATGGCGAAAGAACGCGTGAAGTTCGTCGAGGGCGCCAAGCGCGTGAACGCTATCGACGAGAAGAAGGCGAACGAGATTTTCGACCTACTCAACAAGTTTGCCAGTTACGGCTTCAACAAGTCGCACTCCGCCGCCTACGCGCTCGTCAGCTATCAAACCGCGTTCCTCAAGGCCAACTACCCGGTGCAGTTCATGGCCGCCGTGCTCACGGCCGAACTCGGCAACGCGGAAAAGGTCTCGCACTTCATTGCTGAAGCCGAGGCGATGGGCATCACCGTGCTCGGCCCCGACATCAACGAGTCGCGCGAAATGTTTACGCCGGTCCTTCGCGGCGCATCCTCGCCGCGAGCCCAGAGCCCAGAGTCCAGAGTCCAGAGCCAGGCAGATTCGGAGCTCTCAGCTCTCAACTCTCAGCTCTCAGCTGCCGAAGCGGATCGAGCCGGCGGCGCGATCCGCTTCGGACTCGCCGGAATCAAGGGCGTCGGTGAGCTCGCCGCGCAGAAGATCATCGAGGAGCGCGACAAGAACGGCGCGTTTTGCGACTTCGATGACTTCGCCGCACGGATGGATGGTCGTGCCGTCAACAAGCGCGTGCTGGAGCATCTGGTGAAGACCGGCGCCTTCGACTACAGCGGCGCACCGCGCAAGCCGCTCTTCGACGGCATTGACGCCGCGCTCGCCACCGTCGCCGCCCGGGCCCGCGATCGCGCTGCCGGCCAGCACAGTTTCCTCGACATGTTCGCCGAGGACCTCGCGCCCAAGAAAAACGGCAAGAATGGCTCAAACGGCCATGGAGCCGCGACGCCCTCGTCGCGGCCGGCTTCCGGCTCCGACTTCTCCACTCTCGACTCTCAACTCTCAACTTCTTCGGACGACTTCACCTCCACCGAGCGGCTCACCTTCGAAAAGGAGCTGCTTGGTTTCTACGTCTCCGGACATCCGCTCAACGTTTTCGCTGGGCTGACTGAAGCGATCGACACCTATCCGATCACCGAACTGTTGAATCAGGGCGACCGCACGGAATTTCGGTTGTGCGGCATCGTGTCCGGCATTGCCAAGCGGCTCTCGAAAAAAGACAACCGCCCGTGGGCCAGCTTCACGCTCGCGACGAAAGCGGGGGCGCTGCCGCTGAACATGTTCGCCGATGGCTACGCGAACTACGGCACGGTGCTCGCGGAAAACGCGCTCGTGCTGGTGCAGGGCAACATCATCGTCAACCAGGAGGGCGCGCGGGTGAACGTAAAGGAATGCTACCCGCTCGAGAATCAGATCGCCGGGCTCGTCCGCAAAGTCACCTGGCTGCTTCGGCCGGCGCATCCGGAACTCGCCGGCTTCTTCCACCAACTGCGCGCCACGCTCGACAAACAGTCAGGCGATACGCGATTGGAGCTGGGGTTCGCCTTCCCGAATCGGTTCGCGCCCTGCGCCGAGATCAGCACCGCGCTGACGTGGAAGGTGAACGGCCCGTCGTTCCAGGCGCTTCGCTCGCATCCGGCCGTCGCGGGCGTGCAGATCGAGACCCGTCGGTTGGAGCTGAAGCAGGACCGCCGCTGGGCCAAGCGCGGGTAAGCTTGCTGGTGCGGCGCGCTGCCCCGAGGTGCTCGTTTAACGCCCGCCTGTTTGCCCCCGCCTCGGTCTGGTCTTTCTTTTCGTCTGCTTCGTGTGTTTCGTCGTCTCACGCTGATGGCCACGCCCGATCAAGCCACTCTCAATCACGCCGCGCAGATCCTCGCCTCGATCTCGACTGATCATCGCGCGGACCTGGCATTGCGATTCTATTTCGAGCGGCATCGCTACCTGCGTCCCGCGGCGAAGCGCCACATCAGCCACGCGGTGTTCGTCTACTTCCGCTGGCTTTCCTGGCTCGACCCGAAGGCGTCGCCGCAGAAACGTATCGAACAGGCCGCCAAGCTGCACGAACGGTTCACCGCCGATCCGGCCTCGATCAAGGTGGAAGCACTCGCCGCGCGCGCGGTGCCCCACTGGCTCGCGAGCGAGGTCGAACTGCCCGCGGACACGCTGCGCCAACTGCAGCGCGATCCCGCACTCTGGATCCGCGTCCGGCGCGGCCACGCCGCCGAGGTCACGAAGACCCTCGTCCACTGCAGTCCCGCGGTGTTGCCGGCCTGGCTCACCGGGCTGGAGCCGCAGCTTTCTGCGTTTACCTTCACCGGGACGCAGGACCTGTTCCGCACCGAACCTTTCGACGCCGGCGAATTCGAGATCCAGGATCTCGCCTCGCAGATCGTCGGCCATGCCTGCGCGCCGCAGCCGCGCGAGACTTGGTGGGACGCCTGCGCCGGCGAAGGCGGCAAGATGCTGCACCTCGCCGATCTGATGGCGAACAAGGGCCTGATCTGGGCCACCGACCGCAACGCGCGCCGACTCGAGACGCTGAAGCACCGCGCGGCGCGCGCGCAGGTTTTCAATTATCGCACGGCACTCTGGGACGGCTCCGCCCGACTGCCGACCAAAACCAAATTCGACGGCATCCTCGTCGATGCGCCGTGCAGCGGCGTCGGCACCTGGCAACGTAATCCGCAGGCGCGGTGGACGGCGACGCTGGATGACGTGAACCAACTCGCCACCACGCAACTCACGTTGCTCAACCTCGTCGCCGGTTCGCTCAAACCGCGCGGCCGATTGATCTACAGCGTCTGCACGCTGACGCGCAGCGAAACCACGGCCGTCGCCGACGCGTTCTCCGCCGCGCACCCGGAGCTCGAGCCGCTGCCGCTGTTCAATGCCGCCGGGGTCGCCGACCCTGGCCCGCGCGCACCGAGCCCGGCCACAACCAGCTCCGTGCCCGGCTCAACTCTCAACCCTCAACTCTCAACGTCCGCCTCTTCACTCTCCGCTTCCTCCTCTCAACTCTCATCCCTCAACTCTCAACTCTTCCTCTGGCCCCACGAGCTCAACGCCAACGGCATGTTCATCGCCGCGTGGCAGGCTCGAGCCTAACTTCAAACGGAGAGTGCGCAGGTCGCGAAGCCCGGCCTTGCCATTTCAAAGCCTCTCCGCGATCTCCGCGTCCTCCGCGTTGAAAAACCACAAAATCTCCGCCACGACCGTTCGCGACGACTTCAACGACCTCGTCGCGGTGATGCACTACACGCGGGCGGCGCACGATTTGGGTCTCTGGAACTCCGAGCGCACCCTGATCGAACGGCACTTTCCCGATCGCACAGCCCCACTGCTCGAAGCCGGTTGCGGCGCCGGCCGGGTTACCCTTGGCCTGTGGAATCTCGGTTACCGAAACCTGACCGCGTTCGATTTCGCTCAGGAGCTGCTCGATCAGGCCCGCAGCCTCGCCGCCGCGCGTGGCGCCGACCACGGCCCCGATGCCATCCGCTTCCTCCACGCCGACGCCACCCGCCTCTCACAATGCAACCTATCAGATTGCATTGCGCCGAAGGAGCGGACCGGGAGGTGCGGGCCGGCCGACGAGCGGACCATCGCGTCCGAGTTCGCGGCTCTCAGCTCTCAGCGCTCAGCTCCCTTCGCCGGCGCGCTGTTCATGTTCAACGGGCTGATGCAGATTCCCGGTCGCGAGAACCGCCGCGCCGCGCTGCGCGAGCTGCACTCCGTCTGCGTGCCCGGCGCGCCGCTGTTGTTCACCACGCACGATCGCAACCACTCCTCCACCGAGCGCGCGCTCTGGCGGCTCGAACGCGTCCGCTGGGAACGCGGCGAACAGGATCCCCGGCTGGTCGAGTTCGGCGATCGCTACTTCGAGGAAACCGGCGTGGGCCGGACGTTCATGCATTTGCCGGACCGTGCGGAGATTGTTGCCGACCTCGCCGCCACCGGCTGGACGCATATTTTTGATGCGATGCGGCGCAAGGTGGCGCCTGAAACGAAGCCGGTTCGCGATTTTTCCGACGAGTGCCGGTTCTGGGTCGCGACGCGGGAGGCCTGAGCGATCGATGCGTGGGCGACACAGGATGCTGGCGCTACATGGTTTATGCCTCTGGAACGTAAGCATCGCATTAAAACGCGCCGGCGGCTGCTAATGGCCCGGACGCAGACTTGCCGAAGTCGGTGTTTCCCCTAGTTTCGCGCCTTCATGTTTGCCGGTCTGGCTGATCGCACCTGGTTCTGGTTCGCCGCGGGGTTCTACCTCCTCGGGCTCCTGCTGGGCACCCTGCTGCTGCTGCGCGGCGGTCGTGGGTCCAATGCCACGATCAACGTGATCATCGCCCTCGGCTACATCGGGCAGGTCATCGGGCTCTACACGCGGGGGCGGGCGACCGGCGGTTGTCCGCTCGGCAACACGTTCGAGATTTTCCAATTCACCGCCTGGTCGGCCATCACGCTCTATCTCATCGTCGGTGTGCGGTTTCGCTCGAGCCTCCTCGGATATTTCAGCACCTGCCTCGCTTCGGTGCTCACGCTGACCTCGCTCGCGATTCCCGCGTGGGACGCGACGCGCCGGTCGAAGATCTTCGGCGGCAATCCGTGGGTCGAGCTTCACGCCTCGCTCGCGCTCTTCAGCTATGGCGTCTTCGCGCTTCTCGCGCTGACCGCATTCATGCTGCTGCTGCGCTATCTTTCGCTGCAGCGGAAACGCCTGGGCGGCTGGTTCTCGTTTCTGCCGCCGATCGTCGAGCTCGACCACATCAGCCTGCGGCTGCTGATCACCGGCGTCGCATTCATGACGATCGCGGTGTTCGGCGGCACGTCTTACTGGTTGCGCGAGCACGATCCCGTGCACGCCTCGAAGATCGTCGCCACCGTGGCCGTGTGGCTGGCCTACAGCATCACGCTCGTGCTGCGCTGGCGCGGTCACTTGCTGGCCAAACGGTTTGCCTGGACGTGCATCCTGCTCTTCTTCGGCGCGCTGCTCTCGATCGGCCAGGTCGACGCCAGCCGCCGCCCCCCGGCTCCGCCGGCCCAGATTTCTGTTCCGCCGCGATGAGTGCCGACGGTTTTTTTGTGATCGGAGCGACGCACCACACCGCCCCGCTGGCGGTGCGTGAACGGCTCTCCCTCAACGCCGATGCCGCCGCCGCGTTCGCCACCGAGGTGCGCCGCTGGCCCGAGCTGCGGGAGTTCACGCTGCTCAACACCTGCAACCGGATCGAATTTTACGGCGTGGCGTCGGACGCGGCGATCGCCGAGCGCGTGCAAGCGACTTTCTGCACGCGGCAGAATTTCGATCCGGTCGAGTTCGCGCAATTCCGGCTGCAGCTCACAGGTCTGCCCGCCGTGCAGCACTTGCTCGAGGTCGCAGCGGGCATCGACTCGCAGATGCTGGGGGAAAACGAAATCTTCGGTCAGGTGAAGGAGGCCTATGCCACCGCGCAAACGAGCGGCCACACCGGCCCCGTGTTGAACCGCGTTTTCCAGAAAACGTTTCAGGCGGCCAAGCACGTGCGCACGCACACGGCGATCACGGGCGGCCAGGTCAGCATCGCCAACGTCGCCGTCGACCTCGCGGGCTCCATCTTCGGCAAACTCGACCAAACGCGGATCCTGCTCCTGGGCGCCGGGGAAATCGGCGAGAAGACCGCGAAGGCGTTCCGCAGCCGCGGCGCCGGCAGCTTGACGGTCGCCAGCCGCAGTCTCGACCGCGCAATGGCACTCGCCAGCGCACTCGAGGCAAGCGCGATGCCCTTCGACCAGCGCGAAGCGCGGCTCGCCGAATTCGATGTCGTCGTCTGCGCCACCTCGGCGCCGACGACGGTGATCTCGCCCGCCGCGGCGGAGGCCGCGCTCGCGAAGCGACCCGCGCGGCCGCTCTTCTTCATCGATCTCGCGCTGCCGCGTGACGTCGACACCCACGTGACCGAACTGGAAAACGTGTTTCTCTACAACCTCGACGATCTCGCGAAGATTGCCGACGAGAACCGCGCCGCGCGCGAAGCGGAGATCGCCAAGTGTCGCGCGATCCTGAACGAAAAAGCCGCCGCGCTCTGGCAGCACATCGCACCGAAAATCGGCTGAGCGTTACGCCGTGCTGGTATCGGTAGGGCGCAGCTTGCTGCGCCCGTCCGTTGTTCTTGTAGCCGGGGTCACCGACCCCGGCTACATCAGCGCGCCCCTACCCACCTCAACCCGTCATCTGTCGCACCACCCAATCCGCGGCGGATCCGCCCGTCGGCTGACTGAGCAGTGCACGCAGTCGTGCCGACTGCTCCGCCGTTTTCGCCTGCCGTTCCGGATCGTGAACGCTCGCCCGCAACTCCGCGGCCAGCGCCTGCGGCGTCGCCGCACCTTGCAGGTATTCCGGATACATCGGCTCGTTGAGCAGCAGGTTCGCGATCCCCAGATACGGCACCCGCACCAGCATCTTTCCGAGCACATACGTGAGCGGATTCGCCCGATAAGCGATCGCACCCGGAATCGCCGCCAGCGCGCAGTGCATCGACATCGTTCCGCTCGAGGTGAGTGTCGCTGCGACCGGCAACGCAACGCCACCGGCCGTACCGCCGTGCGCGTCGATCTCAACCAACCGCACGTTCGCCGGCGGATTCTCCGCTTCCAGCACGGTGCGGATCTCGTCACTCGGATACAGCACCACCGCGTCGCGTTCGCCAAACTCGCGGAAGCCCGCCAGCAACGCCGGGAAGATCCGTCCCACCGCCTGCTTCCGGCTACCAGGCAGCAGCAACACCGGCCCGGCCGGGTCGTGCCGCACCGGAGAAACATAGTCGGGCGCAACGAACGGATGACCGACAAACTCCACCGGCAACGTCGTGTCCGCGTAGCACTGCGGCTCGAACGGAAAAATCGTCGCCATCGCGTCGAGGTCGCGCGCCATCGTAAACCGGCGGCCAGCCTTCCACGCCCAGATCTGCGGCGAGATGTAGAACAGGCACTTGATCCTGCCGCCGCCCTTTACGCTCAGCCCGCGTTCGTGCAGTGCGGCGGCGATCCGGAGATTGAAACCCGGATAATCGATGAAGCACACCGCCCGCGGCTGATGCTCGGCGATCCAGCGCAGCGTGTCAGCGAACAGCGCCTTGAAAAATCCGTAGTGCTTCAGCACCTCGACCAGCCCGACAACCGACGAGGCCGTGAGATCGAACAGCAGCTGCGCGCCCGCCGCCGCGAGTTCGGGACCACCGAGCGCCGCGATGGCGATGCCCGGCTGCTTCGCGCGCAATTCGCGCACCATCCGGGCCGCGTGTTCGTCGCCGGAGTGTTCGCCCGCGATGATCAGCACGTCGACGCGGCCAGAGGTCGACGAGGGGAGGTGAACTGTCGGCGAGGAACTCATGCCGCACTGCCTCGGAGGCTGGGTGGTAGCGCGGCCGCCCTCGGCCGCTTCCGATGCTTGCGACCGAGGGCGGTCGCGCTCCCAATCTCCGTCTCGTTCATCGCTTGCCCGCCTGCTTGATCTGATCCGTGATCGTGATCGCCACGTCCAGCGCGCTCTTCCCAAGCGCCGCCCCGACTTTCGGCTGCTGCGCCTGCGCCACGCTGTTCACGAAGCTCGCCAGTTCGATCGCGAGCGGTTCGCCCTTCTCGATCGGGATCTCCTGCACCGGCACCGAGCTGACGTCACCGGGCTTGGCCAGCCCGACCTTCAACTTCAAGCCATAGGCCACCAGGTCGCTCTTCTTCACGAGGTGGCCCTTCTGGTTCATGAAATCGAGCGAGAGATAGGCGTTGTCCTGAAACACCCGGATCTCGCGATTCTTCTTCAAGCTCAGCCGGCTCGCGCTGAGGTTCGCCACACAGCCGCTCTCAAACTCGATCCGGGCGTTCGCGATGTCCTCGGTTTTCGACAGCACGCTAATGCCCACGCTGTCGATCCGCTTGATCGGCGACTTCACCAACGCGAGCACGATGCCGATGTCATGGATCATCAGGTCGAGCACCACGCCGACCTCGGTACCACGCGTCTGATAAGGGGCCAGTCGCTCCGTCGTGATGTAGCCCGGTCGGCTCACTTCCTTTTCCAGAAAACTCATCACGGGATTGAAGTGCTCCACGTGGCCGACCTGCACGATCACGCCTTGCGTCTGCGCCGCCGCGAGCACGCGTTCGGCTTCGGCGAGCGAGGCGCAGATCGGTTTCTCGATCAGCAAATGACAGCCCTGCGCGAGCAGCGGCAGCGCCACGGCCTCGTGCTTGTCCGTTGGCACGACCACCGAAACCGCGTCGCACGCGGCGCCGAGTTCCTCGAGCGATGCGAACCGCCGGCAATTGAGCTTCGCGCAAATCTCCGCCGCCCGCGCGTCGCTCGTCTCGAAAATCCCCGCGAACTCCACGTTCGGCAGCGTGGAGTAGATCCGCGCGTGATGCTGGCCGAGCGAGCCCACGCCGGCGACGCCGCAGCGCACGCGGTCCCGCGGGCCTTTTCCGAGTTTCGACTTCAGCGTTCCGAGTAAAGCCATGACCACCGATGAGCGGACAAGGCGCGCAAATGTTCAACTCCGAACCCCGAACTCCTAACTTGGGCCGGTCGTAAACCGGCCGTCGTGCAGGAACAGCGTCCGCTGCGCCTTGGCCGCGTGCAGCGCGTTGTGCGTCACCAGCACCAGGGCGGTTTTTGTTTCGGCACAAAGGCCCAGCAGCAATTCGATCACCGCGTCGCCGGTGTGTTCGTCGAGATTGCCGGTCGGTTCGTCCGCGAGCAGCAGTTGCGGCGAGTTCATCAGCGCCCGGGCGAGCGCGACGCGCTGGCGTTCCCCGCCCGACAGCTGCGCCGGCAGATGGTCCTCGCGTGACGCGAGCCCGACGCGAGCGAGCAGCGCACGGGCCCGCTCGCGTTCCGCGCGGCCCGGCGCTTTCAGGATCCGCGCCGCCATGAGCACATTCTCCAGCGCGTTCAGCTCCGGAATGAGGTAGAACGACTGAAACACGATCCCGAGGAATCGCGCCCGTCGGTCGGCGTCGATCCGCCCGCCCGGCCACACCAGCGTACCGGCATCAGGTGCGTCCAGCCCGGAGAGCAGGTTGAGCAGCGTGGACTTGCCGGAACCGGACTCGCCGCGGATGGCGACGCTTTCCCCGGCGAACACGTCGAGGTCGACGCCGCGCAACACCTCGATCCGCCGCGTGCCGCTGAGATAGCTCTTGGTGAGCCCGCGCGCGGAGAGGACCGGAGTTGCAGCCGAGCTCGCTGAGCCCGGCCGGCCGGGGTCGCCGACCCCGGCTACATCGCTTCGATGGTCATCACTCACTGCGCAGCGCCTCCACGGGTTTGAGTCGCGCCGCGCGCCACGCCGGCAGCAAGCCCGCCAGCGTCGAGATCACAATCGCACACACCACGATCAACGTGAGGTCCGAGCGTGAGGTGTACGCCGGCAGCTGGCTGAATTGATAAAATCGCACCAGCACCTCCTGACTGCCGGTCAGCTCGGTGAATCCGCGAATGATGTCGTTGCGGAAAAACAGCGTGGTCAGCCCGAGCGCCAGTCCGAGGAGCGTGCCACCGCAGCCGATAAGCAATCCCTGCATACAGAAGCACGCCGCCACCTGCCGCGGTTTGCCGCCCAGCGCCCCGAGCAGCCCGATCTCGCGCGTCTTGCGCACGACCGAGATCAGCAGCGAACTCGTCACCGAAAATGCCGCCACGATGATGATGAACGTGAGCAGGAAGAAGATCATGTTCTTCTCCAGCGAGAGCACGAAGAGGAAATCCTGGTTCGTATCGATCCACGACCGGGCCACGGCACCGGACTCCGGCGGCAACGCGGCGTTGATCCGGCGCGCCATCTCATCGGCGTCGAGCCCGTCGGCGATCTTCACGTTGATGCCGTGCACACCGTGCTGCAGCCCGTAGAGATCCTGCATCAACCGCAACGTCACGATCACCGTCGAGCTGTCGAGCTGCTGGTGTCCCACCTCGAAGATGCCGACCACCGTCAACTCGCGCGGCAGCAGCACCTCGTCGTTCTTCAGCCGCTCCAACAGCAGCGGCGAGTAAACCTCCACCTTGCCCCCGAGTCGCGCGCCGATGTTATGCGCCAGCGTGGCGCTCAGAATGATCGAGTCGTCATCGAGATCCTCGAGTGAGCCCACGCGCACGTAGCGGTCGAGCGGCACAACCTTGGTGACGGTGTTGAGATCGATGCCCTGGATGCCCGGGAACGCCGGTCGGCGCTCGGATTCGAGCATCACCACGCCTTCGGCAAACGCCGTCGTGGCGACGACGCCCGGCACCTTGGCGATCCGTTGCTGCAATCCCGCGGGATCATCGATGAACCCGTTCGCCCGCACCTGCACCTCGCCTTGCGTCTCGACGACCATCCGCCGGATCTCGTGTCCGAATCCGCCCATCACGCTCGTCGATACGACGAGCAGCGCGACGCCGAGTGCCACGCCTACGATCGAAATGAACGTGAAAAACGGAAACCGCCGCCCGGTCGGGAAGAGCTGCTTCAGGGCAAGGTAGAAATACCAGGGCATGGCGTCCGCCAGATTAAGTCCGAAGTTTAAGTTGAAGCGACGAAGGCTGTGGGAAGATCTCCGACGATTCCGACTTCAACTTCAACTTTCGACTTCAACCGGCGGCGCCTGCGGCGCCGCTCGGCCGCAGCTGCGGGAACAGGATTACATCGCGAATGCTCTCGGCCCCGGTGAGCAGGATGCACAACCGGTCGATGCCCACGCCCATGCCGCCGGCCGGCGGCATGCCGTGCTCGAGTGCGAGCAGGAAATCCTGGTCGATGTTCTGCTTCTCCTCACCAGCCTGCTTCTCGAACATCTCGCGCTGCACGTCGGGATCGTTCTGCTCCGAATACGCCGGCGCCACTTCCATGCCGCCGATCGTCAGCTCGAACACGTCGAGCACGCTCGGATCCTCCGCGTTCAGCTTCGCCAGCGGGCACAGCTCCTTCGGCAGGTGCGTGACGAACGTCGGCTGGATCAGCGTCGGCTCAATCTTCTTCGAGAAGATTTCGTTCGTGATCTCGAATTCCTCCCAGCCGGGATGGATCTGCAGTCCCATCGCCTCGGCCTTGGCGATCTTCTCGGCCTTCGAGCGGCTGAACCACTCGGCGTCGCCGGTGACCTCCTTGATGAGGTCCTTGTAACGCACCTCACGCCATTCGCCGCCGAAATCGATTTCCTGGCCGCTCGCCGAATGCTTGATCTTCAGCGAACCGTCCGCCGGCTTCACGATGTCGCGCACGAGCGAGGTCAGCAGGTCACGGATCAACGTCATCATGCCGCGGTAGTCACTGTAGGCCTGGTAAACCTCGAGCATGGTGAACTCGGGGTTGTGCCGGCGTGACACGCCTTCGTTGCGGAAAATCCGTCCGATCTCGAACACGCGATCGAAGCCGCCGACGAGCATCCGCTTCAGCCGCAGCTCGGTCGCGATGCGCAAGAAGAAATCGACGTTGAGCGCGTTGTGATGCGTCACAAACGGCCGCGCCGCCGCGCCGCCGGCGGTCGCTTCGAGCACGGGCGTTTCCACCTCGATGAAGCTGCGGCCCTCGAGGAACCGCCGCACGTGCGACACGATTCGCGAACGCAGCATCAGCCGCGCGCGCGACTCCTGGTTCATGATGACGTCGAGGTACCGCTGCCGATAAACCTGCTCCGGATCGCTCAAGCCGTGGAACTTCTCCGGCAGCGGCCGCAGTGCCTTGCTGACCAGCGTAAACGAGTCCACGCGCACCGTGATCTCGCCGGTCTTCGTTTTGAACAACGTGCCGGTGACGCCAATGATGTCGCCTAAGTCGAGCGCCTTCTTGAAAAATCCATAGCGCTCCTCGCCGAGCACGTCCTTGCGGAAGTAGAGCTGAATCTGACCCTGCTGATCCTGGATCTTCACGAACGAGCTGCCGCCTTGCACGCGGAAGGTCACCAACCGTCCCGCGACCGTCACCGGGACCGCATAATCCTGGCCGTCGACGTAGAGCGCTTTGGCATCGGCCGAAAAGTGGGTGGGCGCGATGGCCGCGCGAAACGGATCGGTCCCGGCCGCGCGCATGTCCGCAAGCTTCTGGCGTCGCACCGCATGCTGGTCGTGGGAGATGTCAGTGGGAATTTCGCTCATGAAACCCCGCAGGCTGTGGGTCGCCGGTGCGTTGGGCAAACGGAAATTAGGCCCTCGCACGGCACAGGCTCACGGGCGGGACGCCCGTGCCACGGTGGCATGGGCGTCCCGCCCATGTCGGAAAAGCAATGCGCCGCGCGGATCCGCGTCAGCGCTCGTCGCTTGCGCACCGCCTGCGCGCTCCCCATCCTCGCCGTCATGCCCCCGCTGCTCATCGCCATTGTTGCCAGCGCATGTCTCGGCGCGCTTGTCGGACTGATCCGCCAGTGGAGCGATCAGTCGGCCAAGGCCGCCGACGTCGACTTCGGCGGCGTGCGCACGTTCACGTTCTGGGCGATGCTTGGGTGCGTCGGCGCCTTCGCCAGCGAGCAGACTTCACCGGTGCTGCTCGCCGTGGTGTTCCTGCTCGTGGGCACCCAGCAGATCGTGGCGAAGTTCAACGCGCCACCCGGCGCCCGTCCTGGCGGCACCACCTTCGCCTCCACCCTGCTCACCGTGCTCGCGGGCAGTCTGGTCTATTGGCAGGAACTGCCCGGTGCCGTGCTCGTCGCCGCGACGACGATGGTGCTCGTCGGCAGCAAGCAGCCGCTGCACGCCTGGACGCGCGCGTTCACCCAAGACGACATTCGCGGCACGTTGCAGTTTGTGGCGATCACGGGTGTGATTCTCCCGCTGGTGCCGAATCGCGCGATGGGTCCGTTCGACGCGTTCAACCCGTTCTCGACCTGGCTCATGGTGGTGCTGATTTCCGGGCTCGGCTTCGCCGGCTACATCGCGATACGGATGCTGGGCACCGGCGCGGGCATCGTGGCCACGAGTCTGTTCGGCGGACTGGCCTCGAGCACCGCGAGCACGCTCGCATTCAGCCGGCGCAGCAAGACTGATCCGGCGCTGTCCCAGCACTACGCCCTCGCCGTGATCATCGCCTGCACGGTGATGCTGCCGCGCGTCGTCGTGGTAATCGCGTTCATCAACCGCGAATTTGCACAACGCTTGGTTCTGCCGCTCTCGCTGATGGCGGTGCCTGGAGTCCTTTACGCGGCGCTCGTCTGGTGGCGGCGCCGTCCCGGCAAGGTCCACGGCGACCCGGTGGCACTGCGCAATCCGCTCGGACTTTCCACCGCGATCAAATTCGCCGTGCTGTATGCCGTCATCGCTTTTCTCGTGAAGGCGGCGCCACAACTTGGACTCACCAAGGGCTTGCTACCGCTGTCGTTCGTCTCCGGCCTGACCGACATGGACGCGATCTCGCTTTCGATTGCGCAAATGCGCGACGCCACCCCGCAGGATCTGGCCGTCCGGGCGGTCACGCTAGCCGCCGTGAGCAATACGCTGCTCAAAGCGGGACTCGCGATCAGTATCGGTTCACCGGGTATCCGCTGGCGCATCGCGCTCGTGCTCGGGCTCACCGCCGCCGTAGGTGTTGCAGCGATGGGGCTGGTGTAAGGTTCGCGTACCCGGTTGAGCCCGCCAGCCCCGGCGGCTTGGTCTCTGGTCCCCTTCAGCGCGGCGGGACGCCGTTTCACCTGTGCGGCGCGCTCGGGTCGCTCTGACGACTTGCGCGGCCGACGATCTGCCGCACTTTCGCGAAGATGACTCAATCCAGCATCCTCTCCACCGCGGCCGCGGGCGCCGTCGTCGATTGGGGCCGCACCCGCTACGCCGAAGCGTGGGCCCGGCAGGACGAATTCGTCGCGCGCCGAATCGCCGGCGAGATCCCGGACACCCTGGTGTTCACCGAACACGAACCGGTTTTCACCACCGGTCTGCGTGCCGGCGCCGAGAGCCATCTGGTGTGGAACGAGGAGCAGCTCGCGCGCGAGGGCGTGGAGGTCGTGAAAACCAACCGCGGCGGCGACATCACCTATCACGGGCCGGGGCAGATCGTCGGCTACCCGATCGTCTCGCTCGCCGCGCACAAGGATCTGCACGCCTACCTGCGTTTTCTCGAACAGGTCTTGATCAACAGCGTCGGCACGCTCGGGCTCGCCGCTTCGCGCCGGGTCGGCAAGACCGGCATCTGGGTCGGCCCGCGCAAGATCGCCGCCATCGGGGTCGCGGTAAAGCGCTGGGTCGCCTACCACGGCTTCGCGCTCAACGTGAACGCGAACCTCGCGCACTTCCAAGGGATCGTCCCGTGCGGCATCAGTCCGGCAGAGGGCGGCATCACCTCGCTGCAGGCGGAACTCGGACACGCGTTCGACCTGGCCGAGGTGAAGTCGGTGCTCGCGCGCGAATTCTGGGCCGAGTGGTCGCGGTTTGTGACGCCACCCGCCGCCGCGACCGCGCCGACGAAAGCGGGCTGAGCTCTTTTCTTTTGCCCTTTTTGCGGCTTTTTGCGGCCATTCCCCCCTTTTCATGGAAACCCAGCGCAAACCTTCGTGGCTTCGGGCCAAGCTGCCCGGCGGACCCGGCTACGCCGCCACCCGCCGGCTGGTGGACCACAATCACCTGCACACTGTCTGCCAGAGCGCGCAGTGCCCGAACCTCGGCGAATGCTGGGCCCGCGGCACGGCGACGGTCATGATCTTGGGCAACATCTGCACGCGGTCGTGCAACTTCTGCGCGATCGCGACCGGCCGGCCTACCGAGCTCGACCTGGGGGAACCGGCGCGCGTCGCCGACGCCGTCGCCAAGATGAACCTGCGGCATTGCGTAATCACGAGCGTCGCCCGGGACGAGCTCGCCGACGGCGGCGCCAGCGTCTGGGCCGCGACGATCCGCGCGATCCGCTACAAGAATCCGCACACCGCGATCGAGGTGCTGACGCCCGACTTCAAGGGCAATACGGCGCACATCGACATCGTGCTCGATGCGAAGCCCGACATCTTCAACCACAATCTGGAAACGGTGGAGCGGCTGCAGAAGCCGGTGCGCGTGCAGGCGCGTTACGAGCGCTCCCGCAGCGTGGTCCGCCACGCGAAGAGCCGCGGATTCACCACCAAGACCGGGATCATGCTCGGGCTCGGCGAAACGAAGGAAGAGATCGAGCAGACGCTCCGCGATATCGCTTCCGACAAGACCGACATCGTGACGATCGGCCAGTATTTGCAACCGACGGCGAAGCACCTACCCGTCGCGCGCTGGGCGCCGCCCGAAGAGTTCGTTCACTGGAAGGAATTCGGGCTGTCGCTCGGGATCGGCGTCGTCGAAAGCGGCGCGCTGGTGCGCTCGAGCTATCACGCGGACGAGCAGTCGGTGAAGTTCACGGGAGCGCACCATTTGAATACGCAGAACGCGTTGGCAGCGTCGTAAGCTCGACGTGGCACGGGCATCGTGCCCGTGAAGCGACGGGGTTCGTTCGATGCGCTGCGCGTAGAGCGCCGTCCACCACGGGCGGGACGCCCGTGCCACCCGCGGCCCGACCCGTCCGCTTTTTGACTGCATTGGCGGAGGCGGGCTGCAAACTCCGCCCATGAAGTCCCGCCAAGAAATCGTCGAAAACTGGCTGCCCCGCTACACCGGCGTGCCGCTGAAACAGTTCGGCGATTACATCCTGCTCACCAACTTCGACCGCTACGTGAGCTTGTTCGCGCAGTGGCATCACGTGCCAGTTCGCGGCAAGGACAAGCCGATGAGCAGCGCGACGGCCGGCAAGATCACGATCATCAACTTCGGCATGGGCAGCGCCACGGCCGCGACGGTGATGGACCTGCTCAGCGCGATCAAACCGAAGGCGGTGCTCTTTCTGGGCAAATGCGGCGGCGTGAAGCACCGTGCCGAGGTCGGCGGTTTCATCCTACCGATCGCAGCGGTCCGCGGCGAGGGCACGAGCAACGACTATTTCCCGCCGGAGGTGCCCGCGCTGCCCGCGTTCGCACTGCAGAAGGCGATCTCCACCACGATTCGCGAACACGGCCACGACTACTGGACCGGCACGATCTACACGACCAACCGCCGTGTCTGGGAGCACGACGACGAGTTCAAGGCCTACCTCAAGAAGATCCACGTCATGGCCGTCGACATGGAAACCGCGACGATCTTCACCACCGGCTTCTACAACGAGATCCCGACGGGCGCGCTGCTGCTGGTGTCGGATCAGCCGATGACACCCGAAGGCGTGAAGACCGCGAAGAGCGACGTGCTGGTGGATGAGAAATACGTCTCCGATCACATCCGGATCGGCATCGATTCGCTGAAGCAGCTCATCAACCGCGGGCTGACGGTGAAGCATTTGAAGTTCTGAGCGGATTCCTTCGTCCCGCACCCCGCACCTGACGCTTGTAGTCGGGCTCGTTGACTCCGGCGCCGGCCTCAGCGAGGCCGGCTACATCGGCAGCGCGAATACTCCCCTTGACTGCCGCTACTCCGCCACGTCGAACCAGAACGGCACGAACGTCTCGCGGCCGCCAAGGTTCACCTGCGCCCAGATCACGTAGCGTCCGGCCTGCGGAATCGTGATCTTGAAATCGAGCACGGGCTGGATCCGATCCGGCCGCTTGGCGAGGTCGAGCTGCATCGGATGGAGGTGCGCGAAACCCTTCCGGCTCTGATCGAACGCCACCAGATGTGCGAACGCATCCATCACCGGCTGCAGCGGCACTTCGCGGCCGTCGAGCCGCACGACCGTGAACCGCAGATCCGCCGGCTGTTTCGCCCGAATGGGTTGCACGGCCGGCTGCAGCGAAAATCGATAGCCCTCGCGTTCGACCGTCTCGTTGGGAGCACGGCCGCCCGCAGGCTCGGCCCCACCGCCGCCCGCTCCAGCCTTGCCCGCTCCCACCGCCAGATCCGCATACGCATAAAGTCCGCGGTTCGTCGCCGCTGGCGTGAAGTCAGCAAAGACGCGATACAGACCCGACGCTTTCGGAGTAAACGAAAACTTCCACTCTCCTGCAGTCCGCCCCGGCGTGGGATGCACATGCTGGTAATCGGTCAGCGACGGATCCGCGATCAGCAGATGCAGCCGCTCGGTGTGCACGACGAGCAAATCCTCGGGCGCGATCGGCTTGCCGCTCGCGGTGCGCAGGACGGCGGTGGCCCGAACTTCCTGTTCAGCTCTCGCCTCCAACGCGTTGAGCGAAAGCGTTACCGGCGAAGCGACCGCGACGACCGGGATGAACTGCGGATTCGACGGATCGCAGAACTCGATCGAGTTCGCTGCATCCACCCGGAAATCCATGTGGCTCAGATTCGTCCCGGTCGGCAGCCAGCGCAGCGTCAGATAAAGCGCGAGTGCGGCGATGGTGATCGTTGCCAACTGCCTCCACTGCCGCGGCGTGAGCGCCGGCCCCTCGGCCCGTGATTTGAAATCTGCCTCACTCATGCGATCAGCGTGCTTGCTGGGGACGCGACGCCCTCGTCGCGTCGGTTCGCGATGCCGCGACGAGGGCGTCGCGGCTCCATTTGGCGGCGGGTTCGGTACACGTTGCGGTTCATCCCCGTTTCATTTTCGGCACGAACTCCTTCGGGTCCCACGAGCTGCCGTCGGTGCGGTGCACGATCCGGCCTTTCTCGTCGATCAGGATCGTCGCGAGCGTGTGTTTCACCAAATCGTCCTTGTCGGGCTCGGCCAGGACGCCGAATTGCGCGAGCAGATCGCGCACTGCGTTCTCCGGTCCGGTCAGGAATGAGAAGTTGCTGGTATCGATGCCACGCGTGGTGGCGTATTCCTTCAACACGCCCGGCGTGTCGTAAGCCGGGTCCAAGGTGATCGAGACGAGCTCAAGGTTGGTCACGCCGGCTTCGCGCGCGAGCTTTTGGGCGATGCCCATCTTCGCCGTGGAAGCGGGGCACATCGTCGCCACCGGGCAGCGCGTGAAGATGAAGTTCAGCATGACCTGCTTGCCGGCGAACCGGCCGCTTTGCACCACCCGCCCCTCCTGATCGTAAAGCGCGAACTCGGGCATCTTCTCGCCGATCTCGCGGTACACGCCGCGACCGCGGGCGAGGGTTTCCTGCCGCAGCGCGTTCGCCCGCGCCTCAATCTCCTTCACCTGCGCCGGATCCATCGGCCAGATCCGTTCGAGCCGCCAGTCGCCCTCGCCGGCTTTGATCAAACGCGCGCGAATCTTCTGGCCCGGTTTCGCCAGCGCCACATCGCCTGGCGTAGCAGTGAACTCCATCGTCATCGCGGGCATCAGGCCGGGGATGTCGTCGTGCCGCACCACCAACACGTTTTCCGCCGGGTTCACCTCCACGATTTCGCCCGTGAGCGGATATCCAGGTTCCGGTTTCGCCTGCGCCGCGGTTTCGCTGCGGCCGCAGCCCGCCAGCACGACGACGCCCCAGGCGGCGAGGATCGAGACCAGTACGGAACGGCGCATCGATCGCGCGGATGCCGAAACATAAGATTTCATCGTGCAACGGATTCGCCGATCGAAAATTTTGTCAAAGGGTTTGCCCATGCCAGCAAGGGCGCTTCTGCTGCAAAACTCCCTTTCTCATGGATTCCTCCCCCCCTGATCGTCGCACGGCGGACTACAAACCGGCGCTGGCTTGGTTTGCCGCGCTGGGCGCTGCCTGGGTTTTCGTGCTCGTCGTGCTCGGCGCGTTTACCACCAGCATCGGCGCCGGGATGGTTTTCCCCGACTGGCCGCTCTCCAACGGCTCGCTCAATCCGACCGGCTGGCTCGAGGACCTCGCCATGTTCGCCGAACATTCGCACCGGCTCAGCGCCGGCGTGATGAGCACAATCACCCTCGTGCTCGCCGTCTGGTTGTGGCGGACCGAGTCCCGTGGGTGGCTGCGCAAGCTCGGGCTATTTGCTGTCGCTCTGGTGTTGTTCCAAGCGCTGGTCGGCGGACTGCGCGTGCTGCTCGATCACCAACACGTGGAGATGGTGAACACCAGCGTTGGCCGGCTGTTCGCGATGCTGCACGCCTGCCTGGCGCAACTGTTCGTCTGCACGCTGATCGCGATCGCCGTGGCCTGCAGTCGCAGCTGGCGCAGTCGCAGTCTGCCCGTCACCGCCGGGTTGCGGCGCGCCGGGCTCGTGTGCTGCGCGCTGATTTTCGTGCAGCTCGGGATTGCTTCCGTGATGCGGCACAGTTTCGCCGGGCTCGCGATTCCCACGTTCCCGTATTCGACGATCCAGGGCGACTGGCTGCCTGATTTCTGGAACTTCCGCATCGGGATCAACTTTGCCCATCGTGTCATGGCGGTAGTGATCACGGGCGCGCTGCTCTGGTTTTTCGTGCAGATCCGCCGCAATCGGGCGTTGTCGATTGGTATCCAACTCGGCGCCTCGGTCATGCTTTCCCTCCTGGCGCTGCAAATCATGCTGGGCGCCGCCGTCATCTGGACGCAGCGCTCGCCGCACATGACCACCGGCCACGTGCTGGTGGGCGCGCTTACGCTTGGCGTGACATTCTGGCTGACGTGGCTGGCGCATCGCGACCTGATCGAAGAGAAATCGGCCGCATGAGCACGACGCCGGCATCGAACGCGAAGTTCTCGGACTACCTCGAGCTGACGAAGCCGCGGCTCAGCATGCTGTCGGTGATGACGGCCCTCGTCGGTTATCTGGCGGCGCGGCCACCGTGGGATCCGATCCAACTCGCGCTGCTCGTGCTCGGCACCTCGGCGGCGGCGGGCGGTGTGGCCGCACTGAACCAGTGGCTGGAGCACGACACCGATGCTCACATGAAGCGGACGGCCGACCGTCCAATTCCCGCCGGCAAGGTGGCGACGGGCTCGGCGTTTGTGCTCGGCGTGTTGATGTGCATCGGCTCGCTGTTTTTGCTCTACGCGCTGGTGCACCCGCTCGCGGCGTTGTTCACGCTGCTGACGATTTTCTCCTATCTCGGCTGGTATACGCCGGCGAAACGCTGGTCGCGCTGGAGCACCGAGATCGGAGCCGTCGCCGGTGCGTTTCCGCCGTTGATCGGATGGAGCGCCGGCGAAGGCCGCGTAACCGCGCTCGGCTGGGTGCTGTTCGGCGTGCTGTTCTTCTGGCAGGTGCCGCATTTCATGGCCGTCGCGTGGACGTATCGGAAGGACTACTCTGCCGTCCACTTCCCCATGCTGCCGGTGCGCGATGAATCGGGCGAACGCGTGGCGCTGTGGTCATTGATCAACACCGCCGCGCTGCTGGTGACGAGCCTGCTGCCGCTGCTCTGGGGACTGACCACGTGGTTCTACGGCGTGGCCGCGGCGGTCACCGGCCTCTGGTTTCTGTGGCAGGCGATCAAGTTCATGCAGCCCGCCACGCGCGACCGCGCGGCCCGGAAATTGTTTTTCGCGTCGATCGGCTACCTCCCACTGGTGCTCGGCGCCTTGGTGATCGATCGGCTCTTTCTGGTGTCATGACCATTCAAGACATTCCCGCGCTGAATGCCGCGCTCAACGCCACGGCGACCGTCCTGATCACGGCGGGTTTCCTGCAAATCAAGGCGGCGCAGCGCGCGCACGACACAAGCGTCCGCTCGGCCCGGATTCAGACGCATCGCCGGCTGATGCTCACCGCAGGCGTCGTCTCGGCGGTGTTCCTGATCAGCTACGTGACCCACAAGGCGCTCGTGCGCGGTGTGCACACGCCGTTCGGCGGCACGGGAATCATCCGGCCGGTCTACTATGCGATGCTGCTCACGCACGTCGTGCTCGCGATGGCCATCGCGTATCTGGTGCCGCGGACCTTCTGGCTCGCGCTCAACGGCCAGATCGACCGCCATCGCGCCTGGGCGCGATGGACTTACCCCATCTGGCTCTACGTCAGCGTGACCGGCGTGCTGGTTTATTTCTTCCTCTACCAGTGGTGGCCGGTCGCGCACTGACGTGCGCGGCAATGCTGGGTTCTGCGTTCTGAGTTGCGGGTTTTGAGTTCCGAGTTGTCACCGACCGCGACACACATCGCGGTCGCGACACTCCTGAACGCAACCTGGTGCGGAACTCAAAACTGCGAGCCCGAAATCCTAAACTGCGTCGTGCGCCTCAACGCACGACGAGCACGCCCTTCATCCCGACTTGGTAATGGCCGGGGAAGGAACAGAGGAACGGATACTCGCCCGGCGCTGACGGCACGGTGAAAGAGACTTCGTCCGACTTGCGCGGCCCGAGCAGCTTGGTGTGCACGATGATCTGGGCCTGCTGATCCGCCGGGATGTAGTCGGTCGCTTTCGCCTGCGCCGCCGCACGGTCAAACGCCTCCACCTCGGTGCCCAGTTTCAGGAGGATCCAGTTGTGGCCCATCACCTCTTTCGGCTGCGAACCGATGTTGGTGAGCACCACCTTGAGCTCTTCGCCGGCCTTCGCCTCGATCCGGCTCAGGTTGAACTTCATGTTGTCCCCGGCCGTGATTTCGACGGTACGCGGACCGGACTGGGTCGCGGGCGAAGCGGTGGTCGCGGACTCTTTTTTGCCGCAGGCGGTGACCAGCAGCGCAACGAGCAGCGTCGGGAGCAGAAGACGGATTTTCATGGCGACGCACCGGAGGGAGGAATTAGCAAAACGCAAGTGACCGCGCCTTCGGCACGCGTTCTTGCAGGCTGCTAATAGAATGATTAAGCAGGGCAATAAATGCGCACTCTCGGCCAAAAAACGCGGATTCGGGCTTGAAATGACCGAGGCTTCACAGACTGTTTCCGGCCCGCCATTTGGATAAACTTTCCTTCTCCTAGCTAGAACATGCGTTCATTCTCCCTCCCGACCGAAACCCCGTGGCGATCCCGCCTTACCCGCTGGCTGCGCAGCGGCTTAGCCCTCGGGGCGCTCGCCCTCCTGCCGGGTTGTGACCTGAAGTTTTGGCGCATGGATGGACCGATGTCGGCAGTGCATGCCGACGGTCCGGTAGCGCGGGCGCAGGCGGAGGTGTTTCACGTCACGGTCTGGGTGGTGCTCGTGATTTTTGTCCTGGTCGGCAGCACGCTGGCTTACGCCATCCTCAAGTTCCGCGCCCGCAATGCCGCCGACGAACACGCCGCGCCGCCGCCGCAGAGCCACGGCAACCCGCTGATCGAGTTGAGCCTCATCGGCGCTTCCGTGCTCGCGCTCGTGGTCATCGCCGTGCCCACGCTGAAAGGGATCTGGTACACGCACGACGTGCCCGCGGAGGAGAAAGCCGATGCCTACCCGATCACCGCGCAAGGCTATCAGTGGTGGTTCCGTTTCGAGTATCCCAACGAGCAGATTCCCAACGTGGGTTCGCTCGTGACCAGCAACGAGCTCGTGATTCCGGCCGGCCGGCCGGTGCGGATCGATCTGCGCGGGATGGATGTGATCCATAGCTTTTGGGTGCCTCGCCTCGCCGGCAAAGTGGACATGATCCCGAACCGCGCGAATTTCCTTTGGCTGAAGGCCGACGAGCCGGGTTACTTCTGGGGCCAATGCGCTGAGTACTGCGGCGACTCGCATGCGGTCATGCGCTTCCGCGTCATCGCGCTCGGGCCACGCGAGTTCAACGAGTGGCTCGAGCAGCAGATCGCGCCGGCGCGCGTCGTGCCGGCTGCGGCCCCGGCGAACGCCGGCGAACCAGCGAAGGCGCAGTTTGCCTCGTACAAAACCGACTGGAAGCGCAACGAGCCCGGGTACTCCGAGGAGTTCGATCTCAAGCCACTGGAATCCTGGCGCGCCCAGCAGTTTCCCGCGCACGACGAGGATCCGGCGCTCATCGCAAAAGGGCGTCAGCTCTTCCAGTCGAAGACGTGCTTCTCCTGCCACTCGGTGCGCGGCCACTTCGTCGGCGGCAGTGCCGCGTATCCGGACCTCACGCACCTCGGCTCGCGTACGACGATCGCGGCCGGCCTGCTGCAAAACACGCCCGAGCAGCTCGCCCGCTGGCTGGCCCACCCGAACGTCGTGAAACCCGGCAACCGCATGTGGACCGAGGGCTATCAGAAAAACAATATCCAGCTGACACCCGACGACGTCACCGCCCTCGTCGCCTATCTCCAAAGTTTGAAGTGACCGCCCCCGCGGCCCACCTCGCCCCCCGGCTCCCTTCCCCGCTCCCACCCACCTTTCCCGCCACATGGACGCCACCGTCAAGTCGCCCTTCATTGCCACTCAACCCAAGGCTCCCGCCAAGCCGCTCGTTTTCTGGCGCCCCACCGCGAAGACCGGGCTGATGAGCTGGCTCACGACCGTCGATCACAAGCGGATTGGTTTCCTCTACGGCTTCTTCGGGCTGTTCTTCTTCCTCGTGGGCGGCTTCGAGGCGCTGCTGATCCGTCTGCAGCTGATGTTTCCGAACAACGATCTGCTGACGGCGCAGCAGTACAACACGATGTTCACGATGCACGGCACGACGATGATCTTCCTCGCCGTCATGCCGATCGGCGCCGCGTTCTTCAATTTCATCATGCCGCTGCAAATCGGCGCGCGCGACGTGGCTTTCCCGCGGCTCAACGCCTTCTCGCTTTGGACCTTCGTCGCCGGCGCCATCATCGTGAACATCGGCTGGTTCCTGCCCGATGGCGCGCCCAACGCCGGCTGGTTCGGCTACGCGCCGCTGACGTCGCGCAATTTTATTCCGCAAAACTCGGTGGATTTCTGGGTGATGGGCCTGCAGCTCCTCGGCGTTGCCTCCATCGCCGCCGCGCTGAACTTCATCGTCACGATCATCAACCTGCGCGCGCCCGGTCTCACGATGATGCGGGTGCCGGTGTTCACGTGGATGACGCTGATCACGTCGTTCCTCATCATCCTCTCGTTCCCCGCCATCACCATCGCGCTGGTCGAGCTGATGATGGACCGCCAGTTCGGCACGAACTTCTTCGAGGTTTCGAACGGCGGCATGCCCATCCTGTGGCAGCACCTGTTCTGGATCTTCGGCCACCCGGAGGTCTACATCCTGATCCTGCCCGCGATGGGGATCGTGTCAGAAATCCTGCCGACGTTCTCCCGCAAGCCGCTCTTCGGCTATCCAATCGTCGTCTTCTCGGGCGCGGCCATCGGCTTCCTCGGTTTCGGCGTGTGGAGTCACCACATGTTCACCACCGGCATGGGCACGGTGGCGACGGCTGCGTTCGCGCTCGCGACGATGGCGATCGCCGTCCCGACCGGCGTGAAGATCTTCAACTGGATCGGCACGATCTGGAACGGACACCTGCAGATGCGCACGCCGATGATGTTCGCGCTCGGCTTCATCTGGATGTTCATGATCGGCGGCTTCTCCGGCGTGATGCACGCCGCCGCGCCGCACGACGCCCAGCAGCAGGACAGCTATTTCGTCGTCGCCCACTTCCACTACGTGCTGATTGGCGGCTCGCTGTTCGCACTGCTCGCCGGCATCCACTACTGGTTCCCGCTGATGTTCGGCCGCAAGGTCAGCGAGTTCTGGGGCAAGCTCTCGTTCTGGGTCATCTTCGTTGGCTTCAACGTCACCTTCTTCCCGATGCACTTCCTCGGGCTGAACGGCATGCCGCGGCGCACGTTCACCTACGATGGGAACATGGGTTGGAATGCCGGCAACTTCGTCTCGAGCGTCGGCGCGATCATCCTCGGCCTCGGCGTCGCGATCTACTTCGGCGTGATGGTGTACACCTACCTCAAGGGCGAACGCGTCGGCCGCGATCCGTGGGATGGCCGCACGCTCGAATGGTCGCTGCCCACCCCGCCGCCGGAATACAACTATGCGGTCACGCCGACCGTCCACGCCCGCGATGCGTTCTGGTATGAAAAACATCATCGCGACGAGATCGCGCGCGAAAAGTCCGAACACGCCCAGGCCGAGGAGGCGCACGGCGGCATCCACATGCCGCACCAGTCGATCTATCCTTTCATCACCAGCCTCGGCATCCTGATCGGTGCCTTCGCCGTGAGCGGACTCGATTCGAACGCCGGCCAGCACAAGCTGCTGATCGCGATCGTCGGCGGCGTGATCATGCTCGCCGGCATCTATCTCTGGGCGCTCGAGGGCTCCGACGGTTACCATCTTCACGTCGACAAAGACGGCAACGTCGTCGCCGACGAATCCACTCAGACCGACGCTCCCACACCCGACACCGTGCATTGAGGCACGCGGCGCTGACGCGGTCCCCCGATCGCGCCAGCGCCCTCCCTTTCTCCCGTTCCCGAACTCCGATCTCCGTTTCCCGATCTCCGACCCTCGCTTTTCGCCCATGAGCACTCACGCCGGCGCCATCGATCACCATCAGGACGTCACCACGTCGACGGGCATTCCCAACAAGAAGCTCCTCATGTGGGCCTTCCTCGCGTCGGACTGCATGTTCTTCGGCACGCTGATCGCATCGCATCTCATCTACCGGCTCTATCCGCCGGCGGGCACGCCCAGCCCGAAGGAGATCTTCGATCTCCCGCTCACGTCGTTTTCGACGTTCATCCTGCTGATGTCGTCGCTGATGATGGCGCTGGCGGTGAATGCGATTCAGAAGGGCAACGTTCGCAGCATGCGCTTCTCGCTGCTCACGACCGCGTTCTTCGGCGCAATCTTCCTCGGCTGCCAGGTGTACGAATTCACGCACTTCGTGCATGAGAAGGGGCTCACGATCACCGGCAGCATCCTCGGCTCGACCTTCTACACGCTGACCGGCACCCACGGCCTCCACGTGCTCATCGGCGTGATCTGGCTGATGTCGATGTATCTCTATTCCTTCACGGGCCGCGTCACGCAGAAGGAGGCGATCGATGTCGAGTCGATGGGCCTCTACTGGCACTTCGTCGACATCGTCTGGATCGTGATCTTCACCGCGGTCTACCTGCTCGAATACCTCTGATCACCGTTGCCCCGATCTCGATCTCCGATCCCCGCACTCCGATTCCCGATTTCCGTCCCCGCATGAGCACCCCTGCCATTTCAATTCCCACCGAACCGCGCGAGCACGCCGGCGAAAACAAGTTCTGGGCCTACGTGCAGATCGCGATGTTGCTCGCGGTGATCACGGGCGTGGAGATCGTCGCGATCGGGCTCCCATTCTCCAAATGGCTCATCGTCGCGACGCTCGTGCTGCTCTCGCTGGTGAAGTTCCTGTTCGTCATTTTCTACTTCATGCACCTGCGGTGGGACAAAGCGTTCTGCACGATCCTGTTTTTCATCGGGCTGATCCTGGCCACCGGCACGGTGTGGGCGCTGCTGATGCTCTTCGGCATCGAGGACAGCCGCCCCCTCTCGGCCGAACCGGCTGAGCCGCCGGCGGCCGAAGCCGCGGCGAGTTCGTGAACGCGACTTCGCAGCGTGGCGTTTTTCGGTGGAGCGCGCCGCCCCTGGCGCGCTGGCACGCACCCTTCTCCCATCAGCCCGCCGGGACGACAGGCTCCCAGCCGGATGACCGATCCCGATGATCGACTGGCGCCACTGGCACAATGAGCCGTACCTGATCGGCGGGCTGATTCTCGTCGGCTGGCTCTGGGCGATCTGCGCTGGCCCGCTGCGCGCGCGCCTGGCGCCCGGTGAATCTTTTCCGCGCGGCGCGGCGTGGCGGTTCTATTCGGGACTGGTCATTTTTTATCTAGCGGTCGGTTCACCGTTGGACCAGATCGGTGAGCGCTTCCTGTTTTCGGCGCACATGCTGCAGCACCAACTGCTGGTCTATCCTGCTGCAATCCTCGTTCTGCTTGGTCTGCCGACCTGGATGGTGGACCCGCTGCTCGCGACACCAAGGCGGCAAAGCGTGTGGCGCCTGCTCGTGCATCCCATCTCCTGCACTATTCTCTACTCGCTCACTATTTCGGTGTGGCACCTGCCCGCGCTCTACGACCTCGCGCTCCGCCACAAAACGATCCACGTGCTGGAGCACCTGATGTTTTTCGGCGCCGCGCTGCTCTACTGGTGGCCGATGCTGAGTCCTTCCGCGGTTTTGCCGCCCCGACGGCCCGGAACGCTGATTCTCTATTTCCTCGCGGTGGAGATCCTGATGACGCCGATCTTCGCCTACGTGACTTTCTCGCAGGATGTGCTCTACGCGACCTACGAGTACGCCCCGCGCATTCTTCCCGGCTTTTCGGCCGCCGATGACCAGCTTCTCGCCGGTTCCAGCATGAAGCTCGTCGGGATGGCGGTGGCGCTCGGCGCGATCGCCGTCTGCTTCTGGCGCTGGTATGCCGCTGGCGAGCGCACGAATGTCTCGCCGCCCGCTGCGCAGTCGCGGCTGGCGCACTGAGCGAGCGCCGATACAGAACGTAGGGAGGCAGCCAGCTGCCTCTACAGCTGCAGGTTCGCTTCGCGAGATCAGTCGTCCTCTGGTCTCGAGACGTCGCAACAAAACAGCCGGGCTCAACGAGCCCGGCTACTTGGGAAGCTGCTGCGCGTGAACTGTCGCCCGGGTTTACGTCGTCGCCGGCGCGAGGAGGTCGTCGATCGAGTCGCTCTCGGTGTTCACATCCGCAAACAGCCACGTTGACAGATACCGCTCGCTGCTCGAGGGCATGATCGCCACGATCTGCTTGCCCTTGTTTTCCGGTCGTTTCGCGAGCTGGATCGCCGCCCACACCGCCGCTCCTGACGAAATGCCGATCGGAATTCCGTCAAGCTGGTTCACCTGCTTCGAAACCGGCGCGGAATCGGACTCCTTCACGCGAATCACCTCATCGTAGATCTTCGTGTTCAGCACCGCGGGGATGAACCCGGCGCCGAGACCCTGCAGCTTGTGCGGTCCCGGCTGGCCGCCGGAGAGCACGGCCGACGCATCGGGCTCGACGGCGATGATCTTGAGCGACGGCTTGCGCGGCTTGAGCACCTCGCCGAGGCCGGTGATCGTGCCACCCGTGCCGATGCCGGACACGATGAAGTCCACCTTGCCGTCGGTGTCGCGCCAGATCTCCTCGGCCGTGGTCTTGCGGTGAATCGCCGGATTGGACGGATTGGAAAACTGCTGGAGGATGACCGCGCCCGGGATCTTGCTGGCGAGTTCCTCGGCCTTGGCGATGGCGCCTTTCATGCCCTTCGCGCCCTCGGTCAGCACCAAGCGCGCGCCGAGCACCTTGAGCAGCTTGCGCCGCTCCGTGCTCATCGTTTCCGGCATGGTCAGGATCAGCTTCAGTCCCTTCGCCGCGGCGACGAACGCCAGCGCGATGCCCGTATTGCCGCTCGTCGGCTCGATCAGCACCGATTTCTGCGTGATCTTGCCCGCTTTCAGCGCGTCATCGATCATCGCGAAGCCGATGCGGTCCTTCACGCTCGAGAGCGGATTGAAGAATTCGAGCTTCAGGAGAATCTCCGCCTGCGCGCCGTGCGCGGCCGCCGTGCGATTCAACCGCACGAGGGGCGTGTTACCGATCGTTTCCGTGATGTCGTTATGGATCTTGGCCATGGTCTTGTGGGGGGTTGGATGAAAAACAAATCAAAGGGCGCGCCGCCGGAAATGCGGGTGCAAATTGTGGCATAATCCGCCGGCTCGCAAACGGGCAAATCCCGCGCGGCGACGCGCTTTTCCTCTGGGCGTGCCGCGGGGAAGTCCTTTCACTGCGCAGCGATGACGTGGCAGATCGCCCTCGTATTCGTGCTGCTCGCCGCCACGCTGGCGAGCTTCATGCGGGAAAAATTCCCGCCGGACCTGACGGCCCTCGCGCTGCTCGTCGTGCTGATCGCGACGCGGCTGCTGCCGATGGAGAAAGCCTTCAGCGTGTTCGCCAATCCGGCGCCGATCACCATCGGCGCGATGTTCGTGCTGAGTGCGGCCCTGGTAAAATGCGGCGCGATCGATCTCTTCTTCACGCTCATCGAGCGTTCGGCCGGCTGGTATTACGGCGTGGTCGTCGGCCTGCTGGTGCTGGTCGTCGGCGCGATCTCGGCCTTCGTGAACAACACGCCGGTCGTCGTCGTCTTCCTGCCGGTGGTGCTGGGCCTCGCCCGGCGCATGCAGCTGTCGCCCTCGAAACTCCTGATCCCGCTCTCCTACGCGGCCATTCTCGG